>NZ_BAAAQM010000056.1:0-69975 GCF_039531675.1 Catenulispora subtropica | reverse complement strand
CGCTGCTGCCGTAGGACGGCGCGAGCAGCGAGATGGTCACCGGCTTGGAGGAGTCGCCGGAGCCGGCGTTGCCGGAGGAGGAGCCGCCCGAGGACTTGCTCGACGAGCAGGCGGTCAGGGCGAGGGACGCGGCCAGACCGGTCGCGGCGAGGGTGGCGAGACGCTTCACCTGGGTTCCACCTTTGTTGGAAGGGTGAGGGAAGGACACATCAGTGACTGCGGGTCGTGAGGTCGTGAGGTCGTACGGTCATGCGGTTAGGCTGGTCAGCCCTTGTCAAAAAGCGTCTGCCGGTCACGTCCGGGGGACGAGACGCCGGAGAGGGACGGCTGACTGAGGGCACACGCTAACCGCGAAACGTCCGGCGGTATAGACCAGAGGGGGGTCAGGTATAGACCAGTTATCGAACCGTCACCTGAGGATGGGGATGAATCGGTATGAAAACGGACGAGATTCAGGGGCTGAAGGCGACTTTGGGGTGAACCGGGGATGCCTGCGTGATGATCGACTAGGGCGGGGCGGAGTTCGCGGGCGTCGGCGCGCCCGGCGTCCGCGGGTGTGCCGGGCTGCCGCGAGGGTGACCGGATCGTTCCGCATCGGGGCCGGAACGGGTCTGCCGGGCGAGGTGCGCGAGGGCGAGCATGGAGGCATGGAGAAGCGAGCGCTCGTCGTGATCGACGTACAGGAATCGTTCCGGGCCCGGCCGTTGTGGCGGCTGATCGACAACCCCGACATCGCCGACGACGTGAACCGGCTGGTGGATCACGCGCGGGCGGCCGGCGACCTGGTGGTGTGGGTGCTGCACCTGGAGCCCGGGACGGGGAACACCTTCGACCCGGCCAGCGGGCACGTGCGGTATCTGGAGGGGCTGCGGGAACCGGTAGAAGGGGAAGTCGAGCTGCGGAAGACGTCGCACAACGCGTTCACCACGACGAACCTGCAGCAGGTGTTGACGGAGCGGGGGGTCCGGGAGGTCGTGGTGTGCGGGATCCGGACCGAGCAGTGCTGTGAGACGACGACGCGGTTGGCGTCGGACCTGGGATATCGGGTGACGTTCGTGGTCGACGCGACGGCCACCAACCCGATCGCGCATCCGGATGCGGCTGGGGATCTGACGCCGGAGGAGCTGGTTGCGGACCCGCGGACGTTGTCCGCCGAGGCGGTCGTGGAGCGGACGGTCTTCGCGCTGGCGGGGCGGTTCGCGACGATTGCGAGGGTGGATGAGGTGGTCGGCGCTGGAGTGGGTGCGGTGGGTGCTGGCATGGGTGCGGGCGGCGCTGGCGCGGATGCGGTGGGTGCGGGCGCTGTGGGCGCGGCGGGCTGAAGAGTAGGCTGACCGGATCGTGAAGGTCGTCTTCCTGCTCATGCCGCGGCTGCACCTGCTGGACCTCTCGGGGCCGGCCCAGGTGTTCTCGACAGCCGATGATCTCGGCTGTCCGTATCAGCTGCACTATGTGGCGGAGCAGGAAGACGTCGTCACTGCGCAAGGCGTCCGGCTGCGCGCCGAGACGGTCTGGCCGGTGACCGGGCCGGATGATCTCGTGGTGGTTCCGGGGTGGCGGTCGCCGATGCTCAAGGGAGGTCCGCGGCCGAGCCGGGAGACGCTGGGTCGGCTGGTCGCCCATCACGCGGGCGGGGGGACCGTGGCCAGCGTCTGCTCGGGCGCGGACCTGCTGGGACAGGCCGGGCTGTTGGACGGGCGGCGCAGCACCACGCACCACGAGTTGCAGGACGAGTTGGCGGAGCGTTATCCACGGACGCGGGTGGAGCGCGACGTGGTCTACGTGGTCGACGGCCGGGTGGTCACGTCAGCGGGGATCGCGAGCGGGATCGATCTGGCGCTGCATCTGGTGGCGGGGCAGCACGGACCGGCCGCGGCGGCGCGGGTGGCGCGGTCGATGGTGGTGTACGCGCGGCGTTCGGGGGAGGAATCACAGGACAGCGCGATGCTGCGCCACCGGTGGCATCTGCGGGACGCGGTGCACCGGGCCCAGGACCGGATCGACGCTTCCTTTGCGGAACCTTTGCGATTGGCGGAGTTGGCGCGGGGATGCGGCGTGAGTGAGCGAACCCTGACGCGGCAGTTCGTGGAGAGTACCGGACTGACTCCGTTGCGCTATCAGCAGACGTTGCGGCTGGAGCGGGCCGAGCACATGATCGGGCACGGGGCGACCGTGGACGCGGCGGCGCGGGCGGTGGGGTTCGCGGATGCGCGGATGTTGCGGCGGTTGCGGTCGCGGGCCGCGTGAGAGTCGGACGAGAGCCTTGTGGGGGCTTGTGGAGGAGGAGCGCGCGATAGCAGCACGCGCCGTGACGCGGTCGTGACACGGGTGTGACGCGTGGCGCAAAACACACCTGTTCGCCCCCTTGATCCGGAACCGCGTGCGGTGGTTTCCGCGTCTGAGATCGAGACGTGAAAACTGGCAAGCTAGCGGCACCCATCAATGAATGGCCATACTCTGTGGCTGGATCGGGGACCGGAGCGAGAGGACTGTGAATGACACCGGCACCGACGGGAAGGACCGGCGACGGGTATCCGGGGCGCGGGGTGCCACCGCGCTCGGACCGGCCGCAGGGACCGCCCCGCGGTCGTGAGGTTCCCCGGCCCAGGCCTCCGCAGGATCGACGGCAGGGTCCGGTGGCCGAGCCCAGGCCCGAGCCCCGGACTCCTTGGGACGACTATGCGACGCCGCCGCGGCCGGTACGGCCGGCGGGACCGGTGGGGCCGGTTGGGCCGCGTCCGGCGCAGGATGGGCGGGACGGCCGCGGTGGTCGCAGTGGCCGCGATGGCCGCGAGGGCTGGGACGGTCGGGATGGCCGCGACGGTTGGGATGGTCGAGACCCCCGACAGCCGCGGGACCCGAGCTTTCAGCAGAATCCGAGTTTCCAGCCGCGGCCCAACAGCCATCGGGCCGATCCGGGCATGCCGCAGAACCCGAGCTATCAGCGCGTGGAAGGCGCCACGCGAGACATGCGCTCGGTCGAGGAGACGCATGTTCCGCGGGGCACGCGGCGGCGAGTACCTCAGGACGTTGAGGAACTTCGGCCGGTCGACGCGCCTCGGCCGGGGCGGGGGCGGGGGCGTCCCGCGAGGGAGGCCGAGGCCTTTTCGGGCGCGGAGTACGGCACGGAGTACGGCACCCGATACGGCGACGAGTTCTCCGACGGTTTCCAGGACGGTTTCGACCCAGAGCTCGATGATGAGAACCCTGATGGTCCGGGGCACACCGACTCAGAGGGTCGGGGTCGTCGCGGGAAGCGTCGCAAGGACCGGCTGACTCCGGCGCAGCGGCGGCGACGGAAGATCATCCGCCGCACGGCGGGCGGTATATTCGGGGTCTTCTTCCTGGTGACCGGGTACTCGCTGTACGGCGCGCTGACCGAGCCGGGCAACATGAGCACGGAAGCGCGCGTCGCCGAGTGGGCTCGTGGGCACGGGATGGGCTGGGCGGTGACCTGGCTGGAGAATCAGCAGTACCAGAACGACAAGCCGAAGACGGGTGGGAATCTGTCGCCGCAGCAGCTGGCGGAGCTGTCGCCGCCGACGACGGCCGAGCCGTCACTGGCGAAGAACGAGCAAGTGCTGCCGGCGATGAAGCCGTTCGTGCCGAACCCGGCGCCCGGGGAGGGTTCGTGGCATCCGACGGTGGTGATCAACGGCGTGCCGATCATCCAGACCGCACAGCTGCGTTCGGACCCGGATCACCTGCAGTATCTGTCCGCCGTGGCGTGGATGGACCAGAAGCACGCCAGCTTCGTACTGCATCCGGGCTCGCAGCAGCCGGGGACGGCCGGGTTCAACCAGACCGACCACCTGTCCGGGGATCAGCTCAAGAACCTGATAGCCACGTGGAACGGCGCCTTCCTGCTCAAGCCGAACGACGCGCACGGCGGGTTCTACCTGAACGGGAAGACCTTCGGGAAGCTGACGGACGGCCAGGCGTCCGAGGTGTTCTACAAGGACGGGACGATAAACGTCGGGGCCTGGAACAGCGGGCCGAACTTCTCGATGAACCCGAACGTGGTCGGGGTGCGGCAGAACCTGACGCTGCTGGTGGACAACGGCCAGATCAACCCGAGCGTGGACAGCGACGACAAGAACCTGTGGGGCGTCACGGTCAAGAACGCCTACTTCGTGTGGCGGTCCGGGATCGGGATCACGGCGGACGGAAACGTCGTGTACGCGATGGGGCCGGCGCTGTCGGTGCGGACGCTGGGCGAACTGCTTCAGCGAGCGGGCGCGGTGCGGGCGATGGAACTGGACATCAACCAGCAGTGGGTGTCGTACATGACGTACGACGGGAGCAAGGATCCGCTCAACCCCGCGTCGACGAAGCTGCTGGACTTCGCCCGGACGGAGCGGCGGTACTTCTCGACGGAGGAGCGGGACTTCGTGGCTGTGTACAGCCGTTAAGGACGAGATGAAGCTCTGATTCTGAGGCGTAACGCTCTCGCTCTCACGCTCTGCTCTCGCTACCTTTGTTCGGGTAGCGAGAGGGGAACGGTGGCTTATGAACGCGACTGTGCTCGGGATCGTGTTGATTGCGGTGGCGGCGGCAGGGGCGGCTGCGCTGTGGGTGGATACGGTGCGGAAGCGCGATAAATGAAGCGCGAGGCTGGCCGGGGAACGAGAGCTTGCGGTTGGTTTGTGGAGCGGGAGCTTGCGGAGCGAGGCTCTGCGGTTGGCTTGTGGAGTGAGGCCCTGCGGTTGACCTGTGAGCGAGATCCTGCGGTTAGCTTGTGGTAAAAGGCTTGATACGACCTTCGGCCATGGTGTTGAAAGTCCGCGGGGAGTCGCAGTTCGCCGCGGTTGGTGCGGTCGCATCGGCGGCTGCGGGCTGAGGGGGTGGCCTGTGGGCGACCATGTCGCAGCTCGCGGGCTGGAAAGTCAAAAGCGGTGCCTCCGGCGGGCCTCGGCTCCGGGGCATCACCAACCCCGCGCGCGGGCTGCGGTCTGCTTTCTGGTCGCCATGTCCTGGATCCCCCGTCACGTCGTCGCCTGACGGAATCGCGCCGGTCAGGCGGCATCAAGCCGGATCGCCGCCGCTGCTGGTTGCGTGCCGTTCGGCTTGACACCGCCTGACCGGCGCGATTGGCTTCGCCCGCCGACGTGACGGGGGATCCAGGACACCACAACTGTGTTCAGGAACCACGTTCCGTGACTGTTGGCGCGAGCGGTTCGGCTCACCGCCGAGCGGGTGGATCAGTAGCCTCCCGATCCTCCGCTGGTCGAGGGGCTCGAAGGCGCTGGGGCGTTGCCGGTTGCCAGGGCCGGTGTCGCAGCGTGCCACTTCTGCATCACGCCCTCGCCGTTGGCCTGGCCGGCGGCGGTGTCCTGCTTGTACTCGTAGAGCGGGTGGCCGTTGTACACCACCTGGCTGCCGTTGGGGCCGGTGGCGATGGTGAGTTTGCCGGTGACGCCCGCGCCCGCGTTCGGGGAGCCGACCAGGGGTGGCCAGATGCTTGCGCAGGTGCCGGTGCAGGTGGGCTGGCCGCCCGCTGAGTCCGGTGTGAAGTAGTACAGGGTGTGGCCGTCCGGTGCGGTCAGGACGGTGGTCTGCGTGCCGTTGACCGTCGCCGTGCCGGTGGCGACGGTGGGCGCGCTGGTGGATGCGGGTGGGGTCGTGGTCTTGCTGCTGGAAGAGCAGGCCGCGGCCAGGGTCAGGGCGGCGCCCACGGACAGGAGGGCCGTGGCGCGGCGGGCCGTGGTGGGGAAACCCGGCTTGGACATGATCGTGCCCCCTTGGGTCGATGGAGGCTTTCGTCCTCCATAGGTGGCACGTATGGCGGCGCGGGATGGTTCGGCCGGGTTTCCCCCTTTGGGGGTTATGGGTTCTGGATCAGGGTCAGGGTCGTCCAGACGCCGACGTGGACGCGGTAGCCGACCTCTACGGGGAAGGCCTGGTTCGGGGGGATCGGGGCGGTGTCGTCGTTGAGGACGGTGCCGTTCATCGACTCCAGGTCCACGACCGACCAGCCGCCGTCGGGGCGTTGCTGGAAGACGGCGTGGAGGTGGGAGACGCCGGGGTCGGTCGGGGGGCCGGAGAGGTCGATCTCCACCTGGCCCTTCTTGCCGGAGCGGCCGATGCGGACGGTGTCGCCGGTGAGGGTGAAGTGGCGGTCCGGGCAGTAGGCCGGGAAGGGGTAGGCGGTGGGGTCGATCTCGCCTTCGGCGACGACGGCGTCGTAGTAGGCGCGGTCGGCGCTGGCGATGGCGACCCAGCGGGCCGGTGACGGCGGGTCGGAAGCGATGGTCCTGGCCAGCGGGTCGGTGCCGGTGGTCGTCGGGCCCTGCGGTGCGCGGGCCGCTTCTTCGGCCTTCCGGAGTTCGGCTTCCAGGTCGGCCACGGGGTCGGGCTGCTGGGTCGGGGCCGTCATGGTGGGCGCCGGTTGTTCGTTGGCGAAGTCGAAGCCGCAGCCTTCGCAGAAGGTGTCGCCCGCCTGGCGGGGCAGGAGGCAGTTGGGGCAGGGCTCGCCGGCCGAGCCGTAGACCGAGGTGGGGCCGGTGGTTTGGGAGCCGCCGGTGGTCGGGATCGGGGCCGGGGCCCCGATCGACAGACCGCATTCGTCGCAGTAGTCGGTCGCGACCGACTGGTGCCCGTCCGGACACGTGGCCATCGTCATCCACCCGTCTTCATGCCGGCCGCGGGCCGGCGGCCGTTACCCGTCGTCATCGTCGTCATCTCCCCCGGTGGTTCGGAGCTAGTTGCGCTTGGCGCGCACGGTCTTGGTGGACACCACGTCCAGCTCCATGGCATCGCCCTTGTCCACCTTGGCCTTGGCGCGGACCTTGGAGGTGGCCGGGTCGACCTCGGTCACCTTGCGGAGCATCTTGACCGTGTCCTCGTGGCCGGACTCGACGGCGAGGTCCATGGCGCGGCCCAGGCGGGCGGTGGCGGTGTCCAGGTCGCCCGCCTTCTGGGCGTCCAGGCCCTCCTGGATGGCCTGGGCCATCTCGGCCTGGCCGGTGTAGTGGGCGACGCGGCCGTTGATGCGGGTGGACAGGTCCTCGTCCTCGGTCCAGACCGCGCGGATCTTGTCCTCGGCGAGGAGGGTGGCGCCGCCGGAGTCCTTGGCGACCAGCTGGACCCGGCCGGCCAGCTTCTCCTGGCCGATGTTGCCCGGTTCGACCTCGACGCAGATGTGGTACTCGCGGGTCTCGGCGCCCCAGGCGCCGGTCGGGTAGTCGCCGGTGAGGGGGTTGTCGCCGGGGACGCGCTTGGCGGACAGGTCGGCCAGGGTGGGGCTGACCTGCTTGACGTAGCGGACCACCGCGCCCTTGGGCGCCCACAGGCGCAGCGCGACGTCGGCGACCTCCTTGCCCATGCTGTTCGCGGTCATCTCCCGGAAGTCCTCGGCCAGGCGGGCCGGCTCGCGGATGATGCCGACGGTGCCGAGCAGGGCGTCGGCGATCTTGCGGAGCTCGCCGACCTCCCAGTCCTCGCCGATGCCGCGGCAGTCCGCGGTGAAGTTCCCGATGCTGGCCTGGATGGCCCGGGCCAGGTCGGCCGGGGTCTCGGATTCGTCCTTGCCGTCGGTGAGCAGGATCGCGTGCTTGATGGCGTGCGGGTGGGCGTCGAAGATCCGGTTGGCCTGGGCCAGCCAGCGGCCCATCGCGGTGCCGCCGTTGGCGGCCAGGCGGGAGACCGCGTCCTTGGCCTGCGCGCGGGTCTGGTAGTCGGCACGCAGCAGGTGGCCGCCGGTGGGGTAGACCACGCGGGCGCCCTCGGTGCCGGCCACGACCGCGAAGTAGGCGCCGTCGGACAGGGTGTCGATGGCGACCTTGGTGGCCTCCTTGGCGGCCATCATCTTGGTGCGCGGGTAGTCCATGGACCCGGAGCAGTCGATGATGATGACCTCGACGTTGTCCTTGCCGGAGCCGCCGCCGGACGAGCCGGAGGCCGGGAGCGCGGAGGACCCGGCCGCCGGGGCGGCGGTCAGCGTGACCACGGCGTGCACCTCGCGCACGCCCGCGGCCAGGAACTCGTTCTGGTTGATCTCGAAGGCGAAGTTCGGATACTGGCTCATGGCTGCTTGCTGGCTCCTGTCAGGCGGACGGCTCGGCGGTCGCCGGAACCGGGTAGGGGACGAGGACGGCGGTGATGTTGTCGTGGCCGCCGCCGTCCAGGGCCGCGCGGACCAGGCGCACCGCGGCCGCCTTCGGATCGGTGGCGGCCTGCGGCAGCGCCAGCGCGGCGAGGTCGGCGGCCTGCTCGACGTAGTTCCACAGGCCGTCGCTGCACACCAGCACCACACCGGGGCCGGGCGGTGTGAACGAGACCACGTGCGGCTCCGGGGCGCCGGAGTCGGCGCCCAGCCAGGCCTCGATCGCGTGGGAACCCTCTTCGGCGTCGTCCGCGGTGAGCTGCCGGGAGGAGCCCTCGGCGTCCAGCCAGTAGGCGCGGCTGTCGCCGAGCCAGCCGACGGTGACGTCGGAGCCGACCAGGGCCGAGACGAAGGTGCAGGCCGGCGGGTTGCCGTGGTCGGAGTCCCGGGCCAGGGCCGCCACCGCCTCGTCGGCGGTGCGCACGGCCTGGGCGGTGAGCATCGCGGCGTCCCGCGCGCCGGCCTGGACCGCGGTCAGCAGCAGCCGGGCGGCGGCGGAGACCGCGGCGGCCGAGGCCTCGTCCGGGCGCTCGGACGTGGACACCCCGTCGCAGACCACGGCGACCAGGACGGTGCGGCCGTCCGGCGCCACCGCCGGGCGCAGCGCCATCGAGTCCTCGTTGCGGTGGTGCCGCAGGCCGCGGTCGCTGACGCCGGCGACCACCCGGAGGTCGACCTCCATCCGGTCGCGGCGGCGGGGCTGCAGGTCGCCGCAGTCGATGCAGTAGCCCTCGCCGTCGATCTCGGTGCCCCCGCAGGACACGCAGGGCTTCGGCCCGGCCGGCGCGGACGGTTCCTCCTCGCCGGTCACCGGTTCGGCCAGCGCGTACCCGCACTCCTCGCAGAACCGCGTGTCCGCGTCCATCACGAGGTCCGTCGCGCCGCATTTCGGGCAGGTCAGCTGCAGCGGCATCGCGAGCTCGGCCTCTTCTCCGGTGGTCGGTGCCTCGACACTCATATCAGGGTCCTCGGACGCACCGCGTTGGCCTGGTCGACCAGCTCGACCCGGGTTCCGCGGTCGGAGGCCAGCCGGGCCAGCGCCCGGTAGGCGTGCTCCATGCCCTTGCGCAGCTCGCGCTCCTCGACGGCGCGGCCGATCAGCGTCTGCCCGGAACGCAGGTCGCTCGGGACCTGCACCGAGAGCCGGCGGCCGGCGGTCTCGAACACCTCCAGCGCGAGCCGGTGCGCGTGCTCCGGATCCAGCCGCTCGGCCAGCCAGGCGTAGCGCAGGTCGATGTCGGCCAGGTCCCGGCCGGTCAGGTCGCGGTCGCGGTCCACGAGCAGGGCGCGCAGCGCGGCCTCGGCGGCGGCGGTGTGGTGGGTGGAGGTCAGCGGCACCGCGCCGAACACCGCCACGGCGGCGTCCCGCTGTCCGCTTCGCAGCAGCGCACGGGCCAGGCCGAAGGCGGCGCTGACGTAGCTGTGGTCGGTGCGCCAGACCGTGCCGTAGAAACCGGCCGCGGACCGCGCGTCGCCCTCCAGCTCGGCGCACGCGGCCAGGGCCAGCTTCGGCGCGGCCTCGCCGGGCAGCGCGTCGTAGACCGCGCCGAACAGGCCGCGGGCCCGGGTCAGCAGTCCGCCGCCGAGGCAGATCAGGCCGCGGTACCAGAAGGTGCGCCAGTCGCCGCCGTTGGCGTTCTCGAACTCGTCCAGGCGGCGGTCCGCCTCGGCGAAGTCGCCGCTCGCGGTGGCGGCCAGCACCAGCCGCAGCTGCATCTCCGGGGACTTCGCCACGGCCTCGGCCGGCTGCGCCTGCAGCGCGGTGCGCTGGTCGGCCAGGTCGACGGCGCCCAGGCCGGCCAGGAACTGCGCTCCGGGGTCGTTGCGGTCCACCTGCGGCACCGGCAGCGCGCGCACCACGGCCCGCGGGTCCGGGGCCAGGGCGGTGGTGCTCGGCACCCGGACCTCGGGCCCGAACATCGCCGAGGCGCCGGGATGGGTCTCGTTCCTCTCCAGCGACAGCACCTCGCGCAGCACCGCCGTCAGCTGCTGCGCCATCTGCTCGGCGGAGTCGAAGCGCAGCTCCGGGTTCGGGTGGGTGGCCCGCAGAAGCAGCTTGTAGAAGGACTCGTGCCGGGCGAACAGCGGCGCATCGGCCGGCGTCGGCAGGCTGTCCCGGTAGGTGGTCGTGTAGTTCTTGAAGTCCAGGGTCAGCACCGCGAGCGTGCGGCCGACGGTGTAGAGGTCGGACTCGACGGACGGGCCCTCGTCGGCGATCTCCGGGGCCTGGAAGCCCTTGGTGCCGTAGATGGCCGAGTCCATGTCGTCCATGTGCAGCACGCCGCCCATGTCGATGAGCTTGAGCTGCTCCTCGGACTGGATGATGTTGTCCGGCTTGAAGTCGTTGTAGACCAGGTTCAGGCTGTGCAGGTAGCCGAAGGCCGGCAGGATCTCCACCGCGTAGGCGATGGCCTGGGCCACCGGCAGCGGCGCGGCCTTCCCGCCTTCCTTGTACTCGTTGCGGATCTGCTTCAGCGAGGAGCCGCCGACGTACTCCATGACGATGTAGCCCACCGGCGCCCCGGTCTTGGGGTCCGGGTGCTGCACGAAGTTCAGGATCTGCACGATCGAGGGGTGGTTCACCTCGGCCAGGAACTTGCGCTCGGCGGCCGCGGCCGCCATCGCGTCGGCGTCGCCGGAGTCCAGCAGGCCCTTGAGGACCACCCAGCGGTCCGAGACGTTCTTGTCCTTGGCCAGGTAGATCCAGCCCAGACCGCCGTGCGCGATGCAGCCGAGCACCTCGTACTGGCCGACCCGGTCGCCGGCGCGCAGCTTGGGCTCGAAGGAGAAGGCGGTGCGGCACTTGCGGCAGAAGCCCTCGGTGCGGCCCGGGTTGCCGTCGCGGCCCCGGCCCACCGGCTCGCCGCAGTTCGAGCAGTACCGCTTGTTCTCCGGCACCTGCGGGTCGACCATGATCGCGGACATCGGGTCCTTGTACGGGACCGGCGGCACCTCGATCAGTCCGGCGCCCAGGTTGCCGCGCCGGGAGCGGCCGGTGCTGCCGCCGCGGGAGCCGCGAGTGCGGCTGGACACCGAGGCGGAGTTGCGGCTGGACACCGACGTCGACGAGGTCCGGCTGGTGCCGGTGCGCGTGGATTGCGACGTGCGCACGGAGGGCGCGCCGGCCGCGGGCTTCTGCCCGGCCGGTGCCGCGGCGGTACCGCAGGTGTCGCAGTAGCCCTCCGCGTCGATGGATCCGTCGCAGCCGGGCTCAAGACAGGCGGTCACTGTGTTTCCCTCTCCCCTATAACCCTTTGTGGAGCCTTTGTGTGAGTCCTATGACATGCTCGGCAGCGCCGCTCCGACCGCCGCCTGGTAGCCGCGCACCGCGTACTCCGCGGCCGCCAGGTCGCAGGGCGCGGACCACAGCAGGTCGCGGGCCGCGCGGTGGGCCGCGACCAGGCGCGGGGTCTCGGCGACGCCGTGCCGGGCGGCCCGCGCCCGGTAGGCGTCCAGCAGGCCCCTGAGCTCGTCGCGCCGGGCCAGCGGTGCCCGCACCTGCTCGACCCGCTTGTGGGCGTTCTCCAGGATCACGCGGCTGTTCTTCTCCAAGGCCGAAAGGTTCCGGCCCAGCAACGTCCAGGACTGGCCGGAGCGTTCCCGGCGCAGGTCGGCGACCTTGGTGCGGAGGTGCGCCGCGGCCGCCGAGGCCGGCGGCAGCCGGGGTCCGGAGATCTTGGCGAGCACCTCCGCGCGCACCGTCTCGGCCTCGGCCTCGGCCTGCGCGATCAGCGTGATCACGGCCTCGATCCCGGCCAGCCGCTCGTCGAACTCGGCGCGGGCGGCGAGCGCCTGCTCCAGCTCGACCCGCACCCGGTCCAGTTCGCCGAGGAGCTGGGTGACGCGCGCCGGCACGCCGACCGTGCCCGCCACCATGCCCAGCGGGTCGGACAGCGCGCGGCGGCGCATGTCGGCGGTCTGCGCCTCGATGTTCGCCAGGCGGTCGAAGACCGGGTCGGTACCAACCCCTACGGCGTCGGCGGTGGTGCGCGCGGCCTGCACCTTCTGTTTGAGCTCGTCGAGCGGCTCCAGCAGCCGGTTCCACGCGTTCTCGGCGTCGACCGCCACCTTCTTGACCAGGTCGTAGGTGCGGGTCATGGACTGGACGGCCTCGTCGAGCGTGAGGAAGTCCTGGGTGGAGGCCGGGTCCAGCAGCCCGCGCCGCTCGAAGGGCACCGCCTGCCGGGGCAGCGCGACCGAGCGCCCGGTGAGCAGGTCGGCCAGGGCCGCCAGCTCCTTGTCGCCGAGCCGGGTCTTGGGGCCGCCGCGCAGGGTCGAGACCCGGTCCAGCACCTGCTGGTAGGCCTCGAACACGGTCCAGAGGGCGGCGAGCTCGGCCGAGGCCCGCGCCCACGCCGTGGCGGTGTCGCCGCTGAGCTGGGCACCGTCCAGCAGCCGCCGCCCCGGGTGGTCGTCCAGTTCCAGCAGACCGGCCGAGACCCCGGAGCGCTCCTGGGCACGGCGGTCGATCGCGGCGTCGATCGCCTGCCGGGTCCATATGGTCGTCACGGTCGTGCTCGTGCTCCCCCCATGCCTTGCGGTCTACCGGCCCCGTCCGTCGGTCCGGCCTATTTCAGAGGGTACTGGTCGGGGGCCTTCGGGTGGGGCGCCACCGGCTTACCCAAATCGTTTGCAAACAGTGAGTCCCAGCCGTTCGGCCCGGGGTCGGCGATCAGGTTCGCCAGCGCCGTGTTCACGAACGGGGTCAGGTCGTTGGCCTTGGCCGGGTCGTAGTTCGTGACGATGCCGTAGGGCTGGGTCTGGACCGCCGGCGCGGTGGTGCGGTGGACGTGCGGGTCCTGCGCTTCCATGCCGCGCAGCAGGGCGTCGTCGGTGAACACCGCGTCCACCTGGTCCTCCTGGAGCAGCGCCAGGCAGTCCAGGGCGTAAGGGGCCTGGTAGGCGGCGTCGTCGCCGGCCTTCAGCTTGATGGTGTCGACGGCGGTCGAGTTCAGCGTGGCGCAGACCTTCTTGCCGGTGCCCTTCAGGCTCTCCAGCGTGGCCGCCTGCGGCTTGCCGTCGGCGCCGAGCGGCATCAGCAGCGTCTGGTCGGTGAGGTAGTAGGGGTCGGAGAAGCTCATGCGCTTGGGGCCCTGCATGCGCGCGCAGGTGATGGTGGTGGTGTGCACGGCCAGGTCGATGTTGCCGCTGTGCAGCTGCGCGTACTCTCCGGTCTTCGGGTCGGCCAGGGTCACCATCCGGAACTGGATGTGGCCGTCCTCGCCGAAGATGGCGCGGGCCATGGCCTTGGCGATGTCGACGTCGAAGCCCTGGGGCTCGTTGGTGTGGTGCGGGTCGTAGCTGAACAGGTAGGTGTTCAGGTCGATGCCCGCGACCAGGAAGCCGCGCTTGCGGATCTGGTCCAGGGTGCCGCCGGCCGGCACGGCGTCGTGCGGGCCGGGCAGCGGTCCCTGCCAGGCCGCGGCGGTCGCCTCCTTGCCGCAGGGCGTCGGCGGCGCGGCCGGCGCGCCGGGGATGGCGTTGTTGCCGATGCCCTCGCCGGCACGCGGGACACTCGGCGACCCCTTCATTTCCTTGCTCGAGCTGCACGCCGCGGTGAGACCGACGGCCGTCACCACGGCGACGGCGCCCCAGGCGCGGATCCGCTTGCGCTGCTTCGTCAGCTTCGTCGGCTTCGTCTGCTTCATCAGCTTCGTCTGCATCATCATCCTCACTGCCCCCTCAGTGGTATTCGGCAAGCCGCCGGCCCAGCCCCACGACCACCGCGGCGGCCATCGCGACGGCGAGCACGCCGAGCCCGATCTCCAGCCCGGTCAGCGCGTCGGCGCCGGACGCGGCCTCGGACCGGAACGCGTCCTCGGCGTGGGCGATCGCCTTGTCCAGGTCGGCCTGCAGCTTGCCGAACGACAGTGCGGCGCTGGGTGCCGGGGCGACGTAGTCGCGCTCGCCGAGCGCCGAGTCGACGGCCTTCTGGTACTGGTTCTGCGCGTCCAGGTCGCGCAGCATCTTGTGCTGCTTGGACCACTGATCCACGTCGTCGGCGGCGGCTCCGGCCAAGTCCCGTCCGGTACCGTCGGTCGCGATCTGGCCCGCGCTCTGCAGCGCGGCGGCCAGCTTCTCTTCAGTGCCGGGCGTGTGGTTGTTCGCCGCGTCGGTGCTCCCGGAGAAGTCGGTCTCCTTGTCATCGGCGGTGCCGCGGGCCACCAGGGTGAGCATCTCGTCGGTCCGGGCCTGGAGCGACAGGATCCGGGCCGTGGCCAGCACGCTGACCTGGTTCGAGCCCTTCTTCTTCGCCTGGTCCACGTGGCTGCTCTGGATCGACGTGGCGGCGGCGGCCCACATCAGGGACAGCGCCAGCGCGGCGGTGGCGGCGAGCAGGCCGATGCTGAACACCCGGTTGGTGCGGCGGCTCTCGCGGACCTGGATCACGATCAGCCCGCCCAGCATGAGCGCCCCGACCGCGATCATCGGCCACGGGAACTGCGTGGCCGTGTCCTCGGCGGCGGACAGGTTCTTCGCCTCGGCGTCGGTGAGCTTCTGCGCCTGCGGCAGGATCGTGCCCTGCATCAGGTTCGAGGCCTGTGTCAGGTAGCGGATGCCGACCGGGTACCCGACGAGGTTGTTCGCCGCGGCCGTGGCGTTGAGTTTCGCGTAGATCGGCAGCTGCTGGGCAATCCGGTCCAGAGCGTCCTTGGCCGCCCGGTCGGAGCCGGCCTCGTTGGTGGCGGCGAGCATCGTGCTCTGCGCCCCCTTGAGGTCGTCGTCGTAGCGCTGCAGCAGCTCCTTCGGCGCCTCGCCGACGTGCAGATAGATGGTCGCCGACGTGGCGTCGGCGTCGGAGAGGTCGTGGTAGAGCTGTTCGGCCTGCTGGATCAGCACGCCGCTGTGCGACTTCACGTCGTCCGCGCCGTCGGCGCGGATCTGCGTGGAGATGATGCCCGCGGCCCCGAAGAGCAGCGCGCCGACGGCCAGCACGACGCGGGTGCGGCCCAGCCTGCGGTCGGTCCGCGGGCGGCGTGCCGCCGGCGGCCCGGGGTGCTGCGCGACCGCGCCGGCTCCCGTGGCGGCCGGCGCCGATGTCGGCGGATTTCCGGTGGCGAGCGTCATCCAGGGCCCCCTCGTGTTTCCCATCCCTTGGCAGTTGGCATTCTGCCTCGCCGCTGGTTAAGGAAAACCTAACGGTTCGACAGCACGCTGCGGTGGCATCGGTATCAGCCAGTTATAAGATCGAGCACAGGAGGCGATTATGCGCAGACTGCAGAAGCTCGCCGCCACGATGGCCGCGGTGGCCGTCGTGGCCCTCGCCGGTGGATGCGGCGGCGGTGGAAGCGGCTCGAAGGCCTCTAAGAATCCCGTGGGGAACCCGGCTGCGGGATCGGGCACACCGACCGCCGGCGGGGCGGCGTCCTCCTCGTCGAGCGCGGCGCCGAGTACGTCCTCGTCGTCGTCCTCGGCCGCGGTCGTCGTGATCAAGCCGGCCGCGAACACGTCCGACGCCGACCCCGCCTCGCAGATCCAGGTGAGCGTGGCCAACGGGAAGCTGACGTCGGTCACCGCGCAGCTGTCCGGCGGGGGCGCGGTCGCCGGGGCCCTGGACGCCTCCGGCGCCTCCTGGACGTCGGCCAACCCGGTCGGCATCGGCCACACCTACCTGGTGACCGCCGTGGCCACGGGCGACGACGGGAAGCAGCAGACTGTCACGTCCCAGTTCACGACGGCCAAGCCGGCCAACGTCTACACCGGCACCTACACCCCGGACAACGGCACCACCTTCGGCATCGCCCAACCGGTCTCCATCACCTTCGACAAGCCGATCCCGGACAAGGCCGCGGTCGAGAAGCAGCTGACCGTGACGTCCGACCCGCCGGTGGACGGCGCGTGGCACTGGTTCGGCTCGCAGCGCGTGGACTGGCGGCCGCAGCAGTACTGGGCGGCCGGCACGAAGGTGACGCTGCACATGCGGCTGGACGGCGTGAAGAGCGGGAGCCTGTACGGGAAGCAGAACCGCGACGCCACCTTCACCATCGGGCGCGCGCTGGTCGCGACGATGGACGCCGACGCGCACAAGATGACGGTCACCACCGGCGGCAAGACCACGACCCTGCTGACCAGTTCGGGCAAGCCCGGGTTCGAGACCTGGAACGGCACCATGACGGTGCTGGAGAAGGACCAGGACATCCGGATGAACTCCACCACGGTGAACATCTTCGGCGTCAACGCCTACGACATCCCGCACGTGTACTGGGCGGTACGCCTGACACCGTCCGGCACCTTCGTGCACGGCGCGCCCTGGAACGAGGGCAAGTTCGGCAAGGTCAACGGCAGCCACGGCTGCATCGGCCTGTCGTCGTCCGACGCGGAGTGGTTCTTCAACCAGGTGATTCCGGGCGATCCGGTCACCGTGGTGAACTCGAAGGACACCGTGAAACCCGACAACGGGTTCGGCGACTGGAACCTGAGCTGGGCCGACTGGACGGCGGGCAGCGCGCTGCACTGAACACGTCGCGCCGGACTGTAGGGTCTGGCCATGACCTCGCACGCCTACCCTGCGATCGACGATCACGCCCTGCTCGGCGACCTGCGGACCTGCGCTTTGGTGACCGGCGACGGGACCGTCGACTGGTTCTGCCCCGGACGGTTCGACGCGCCGAGCGTGTTCGGCGCGCTGCTGGACGACGCGGTCGGCGGCGGCGCGTTCCGGGTCTGGAGCGAGGGCGCGTCGGCGAGCCTGGCGTACATCCCGGACACCGCCGTGGCGGTGACCCGGTTCGTGGCCGCCGACGGCGCGGTGGGCGAGGTCGTGGACTTCATGGTCCCGGACGAGAGCTCCGCGGACGACGGGCGGACCCTCCTGTACCGCATCGTCCGCGGCGTCGAGGGCCGGATCCGGTTCACGATGTACTGCCACCCGCGGTTCGACTACGGGCGCGAGGAAGCCCGCGAGCCCGTCCTGGAGCGGCGCGGCACGGCGCACGCCGCGGTGTTCGAGGGATCGCAGACCTCGCTGACCCTGTTCGGCACCGTGCCGATGGTCACCGTCGGCGAGGCCGCGGCGGCGCAGCTCGAACTGTTCGCCGGGCAGGCGGCCGTCTTCCTGGTGGCCGCCTCCGCGCCGGGCGACTGGGTCCCGGACGTGGAGCACGAGGCGGAGCGGTCGCTGGCCGAGACGCTGGCGTTCTGGCTCGGCTGGGTCGCCAAGAGCGGCTACCGCGGCCGGTGGCCGGACGCCGTGCACCGCTCCGCGATCACCCTCAAACTGCTGACCCACGCGCCGACCGGCGCGATCGTCGCCGCCGCGACCACCGCGCTGCCGGAGCAGATCGGCGGACCGCGCAACTGGGACTACCGCTACACCTGGATCCGTGACGGTTCCTTCTCCGCCCGGGCCCTGCTCGACCTCGGATACCGGGACGAGGCCGAGGCGTTCGCCCGGTGGGTCACCGCCCGCCTGGCCGAAGGCCCGACGCGCCTCGGTGAGCCGTTGGACATCATGTACCGGGTCGACGGCACGTCGGACCTGATCGAGGAAGAACTGCCGCAATGGAGGGGCTACATGTCCTCCTCCCCGGTACGCATCGGCAACGGCGCCGCGGAGCAGCTCCAGCTCGACATCTACGGCGAGTTCCTCTACTCCCTGGGCGGCACCGAGCACCTGCGCAGCCCGGAGGGCCAGGCCGCCGTCGCGAAGCTGCTGGACTGGCTGGTGGAGAACTGGGCCCGGCCCGACGAGGGCATCTGGGAGACCCGCGGCGGCCGTCGCGACTTCACCTACAGCCGGCTGATGTGCTGGGCCGCGTTCGAGTACGGGCTGCGGATCGCCCCGACCCAGGAGAACGCGGGGATGTGGGCCGTGATGGCCCACGCGATCGCCGACGAGATCCGGCTCAAGGGCTGGGACGAGAAGCAGGGCTCGTACGTGCAGAGCTACGGCGACCCCGCGCTGGACGCCTCCCTGCTGCTGATGCCCGTGGTCGGCTTCACCAGCCCGGAGGACCCGCGCTGGCACGCGACCCTGACGGCGATCGAGCAGGGCCTGACCCACGACGGGCTCTGCCACCGCTACCGCGTCGACGACTTCAGCGACGGCCTGGAGGGCGACGAGTCGAGCTTCGACCTGTGCACGACCCTGTACCACACGGCCCTGGCCGGGAGCGGGGAAGTGGAGCGGGCCCGGAAGATGTTCATGGACTTCCTCGGCCACGCGGGCCCCACCGGCCTGTTCGCCGAGGAGCTGACACCGGAGGGCGAGCAGCTGGGCAACTTCCCCCAGGCGTTCACCCACCTCGGCGTGATCTGGACGGCGCTGGCCCTGGACACCGCCCTGGACGCCGTGGACACCGTCGACGCCGTCCCGGACGCGAGGATCTGAAGCCGCCGACGACTCCGGCCCCTCCGCACCTCGCAACGGCCCGCCACGGATCACCACCCGGACGCCGTAACCCGTTGGCATGACTTTCCCATCGACATCGCCCTGCCCGGGCAACACCGCTTTACAATCACCGCAGCAACGCCGCGCCATCGGGCACTGTTGGGAATGGGGAGCCGTCTGACGCCGAAGCGTCCCGCGAGAGGAACCCGCACCATGCACATCCCGGGCAAGTCCCGCACCATCGAGGCCGTCGTCTTCGACGTCGGGGAGACCCTCGTCGACGAGACCATCGAGTACCACAACTGGGCCGACTGGCTCGGCGTACCCCGCCACACCTTCTCGGCCGTCTTCGGCGCCGTCATCGCCGCGGGCCGCCCGCACCTCGACGTCTTCGAGCACTTCCAACCCGGCTTCGACCTCACCGCCGAACGCGAAGCCCGCGCCCTGGCCGGGCGCCCCGAAGGCTACGGCGAACGCGACCTCTACCCGGACGCCCGCCGCACTCTGGCCGCCCTGAAAGACGCCGGCTACCTGGTCCTGATCGCCGCCAATCAAACAGCGGCCTCCCACCGCATCCTCGAGAGCCTGGACCTTCCCGTCCACCTCGTGACCACCTCCGCGATGTGGGGCGGCCTGGAGAAGCCGGATCCGGCGTTCTTCACGAAGGTCGTCGAGGTCGGCGACGAGGTGTCGCGGGCCGAGGGACGCGGGCCGCTGTCGGGGGCCGGAAGCGTGTTGTACGTCGGCGACCGGCTGGACAACGACATGCGCCCGGCGTGGGGGGCGGGGCTGCGCACGGCGTTCATTCGGAGGGGCCCGTGGGGGCAGGTGCACGGGGATCACCCGGACCTTGTCGCCAAGGCGGACTTCTATCTGACGAGTCTCGATCAGTTGCCGGCCATGCTGGTGGACGAAGTGTGAGGCTGCGGCGGGTTCACTCGAACTCCGCCGCCCGCAAGCGCACCGTCATCTCCGCCGACCTCCGCATCAAGACATCCGCCACCGTCCCGGCCACCACCGCCCCGACCACGACCACCCCGTCGATCACAGCCCACCGCATCCCCGTGGGCGCCGTCCCGACAACCGCGGCTCCGCCCCGGGTCAGGGGTCCGATGATCGGCGCCAAGGCGACTCCGGCGCCGATCCCGACCACGGCCGCCAGCAGCGCCAGCGGCAGCGTCACCAGGAAGGAGATCGCCCTCGCGGCTCCGCCGCGCAACCCGAACACCTGCAACAACAACGCGCTGTCCCTGCTCGCGCCGCGTGACGAGGCCAACAGCAACAACAAACACAGGGCGAAGTACGCCCCGCACAGCAGCTCCACCAAGTGGAAGACCGTCCGCGCCGCGGCCACCCGGGCGTCGCCCAGACCGGTCTTCTCCGCGTCGGCGAAGCGGTCGACGAGCAGGCCCGCCGGGCTGTACGGCGCCAGCGCCGCCTGCAGGTCCCGCCTCGACGGCGTTCCCGCGATCCAGGCCGTGTTCGGCTCTCCGAACGTCGTCAACGGTGTCACCGCTGCGCCGGGCAGCTGGTCCGCCGCCACGATCACATACGACTGCCCGTTCTCCGCCGTCACCGACTCCGCGGCCGGCAGGTCCACGGCCGCCACGTAGTCCGCCTTCACCGTCTGGCCGGGCGGCCCGACGCTCCCGTCCGTCCCCACCAGCGACGCCAAGTCCGGTGACACCAGAACCGGTGCGGCCCGGTCGTCTCCGATGGTGCGGGGCCACAGATCCGGCACCGTGCCCATCGGCACGTCGAAGGCTTCCCGCGTCGCCGCCGCCAGAGCCCGGAACGAGCGCGGATCGACCACGATCAGCGCCGCTCGCCGTCCACCCGGGTCCCCACCGGGGTCGATGGTTCCAGGGCCGACCCATGCCGCCGCCACCGCGGTGACCCCGGGCACCTTCCTCGCCGCGTCCACGAACCCCGGGTCGAAGGCGGGCGCCGGCGCTTCCGGATCCGGTACCGCCTGCTGCGCCGTGACCCGTGCCGCCGCTCCCACCGTGTGCACCGCGTCGATCCGCACGCGCTGGGGCACCGCCGCGTCGTATCCCGCGGCGAACATCCCCGCCGCGACCACCACGGCCAGGCCGGTCAGCGGGGCCGCGACCGCCCGGACCCGCCGCGCGGCCAGGACCGTGGCGACGAAGCCCGCCGCCGCCCGCCCCGCCCGTGCGGCGAAGGCCGGTCCGGCCAGCAGCGCGGGAACCAGCCGCACCGTCGCGACGCCCGCGCTCACCGCCAGCAGCGCCGGGGCGGCGACGGCGATCCAGTCGATCGATCCCGCCGCCGCGTCGACGCCCTGCGAGCGCAGGAACGCCAGTGCTCCCACCGCGCCGGCCACGAGTCCCCCGTCCCGCACCGCGCGCCGGGCCCGCGCCTCACCGCCGAGCCGCTCGTGGCGCTGCGACGGCAGGCGATCCGTGTGGCGCCCCACCAGCACCAGCACGATCGCCACCGACACCAGCGTCTCCAAGACCGCGCCGTACCAGGCCTCCGCCGCGTTGCGCGGCGTCGGTCCGAGTGCCAGGGCGATCCCGACGCCCACCGCGCCGAAACCCAGCACCACGGCGCCGGTCTGCACGGCGAACCGCACAGCCAGCCGCCACGAGGCCGCACCTCGTGCTTTGCACAGGGCGATCTCCGCCGATCGTCGGGTCACCGTCATCCGCAGCATCAGCAGGAACGCGGCCAGTCCCCCCGCCACTGTTCCGCCGAGCACCACGGCGTCGAGCGCGTGGCCCGCCCGCTGATCCTCCTCGGCGGCGGCGATCAGTTTCGGCAGTCCGGTGGAGAGCTCCATCGGGTAGGGCACTCCCGAGGGGTCGGCCGGTGTCGCGCCCTTGCCGAAACGCTGCGCGTCCCGCAGGCCGGCGGCGACCGCGGGCAGGCCGGCGCGGGCCAGCCGGGCCCGGTCCACGATGTGTTCCATCGTGACCACGACCGGATCGCCCGTGAACTGGGCGACCAGGTCGACCGTCGAGGGATCGTCCACCAGGACGTCCGCCATCCACACGTCCGACAGGGCCTTGCAGTCGACGGCGGGCGGGTTGCACGCCCGTGTCTTCAACGGGCGCAGCAGGTTCGGCGTGAACGCCCACATCTGATCGTCGGTCGGCGCGCCGGTGTCGAAGACCCCGCTGACCACCAGCTCGAGGGTGGACGCGCTCGACGCCCGCGCCGAGCCTCCGGCGCCGGCCACCGGCGCGTGCACCTTGGCCCCGGTGTGCAGCCCCAGTACGTCGGCCACGCTGCGCGACAGCGCGACGGGCACCGACCAGCCCGGCCCCGGCGATCCGGGCTGCGACGATCCGGGCTGCGGCGATCCGGTGGGCCCCGGCGCCGTACTCTTCATCCACGCAGGCGGCCCTGGCGGAGCCCCCTCCACGAACGAGACAGCGCTCTCATATCCGACCACCGACACCGGCCTCGCCTGCACCGGGAGCCGTACCGTCGCCGGCGGATCGGTCACCTGGAGCGACATCTCCTTGGCCACCGTGATCCGCGTCGCTGTGACCAGACCGCCCACCACCGCTGGAAGCGATCCCCGGCTCGTTGCGGCGATCTCGCGCAGCGCGGCGCCGTCCTCCACCGTGAAGGTCTGGTCCGGCAACCCCGACTTCGCCGTCAGCACCAGATCCCGCTGGGTGTGCAGCGCACGGCCGGTGATCGTGGAGACCGTCGCGGCGTCCGAGGCGTCCGTCTCCGCGGGCACCGCCGCGGCGGCCCCCGCGGTCGCCGCGGCCAGCAGCGCGACCAGGGCCAGCGCGGAGCGTCCGGCCCGCAGTTCGGCACGCCACCGCGCGCTCATCGCTCCGCCCCGGCCCGCAGCACCAGGCCCGAGGGCTCGCGCCGGCCCCGCAAGGCCAGGAAGGACGTCCCGAACAGGAACAGCGCCGTCATGCCCACCGCCCCGGCCATCATCGGCCGGTCGACCACCTCGTGCGGTGCGGGGACCGCGGTCGCGCCGGTGTCGGTGAAGATCATGAACGACAGCTCCGATCGGATCGCGACGGTGGCCAGGGCCAGCCCGGCGGCGGTGCCGAGCAGTACCAGCAGCGCCTGCTCGGCCAGCAGCACGGCCAGGGTGCGGCGCCGGGAGAGTCCCAGCGCGTGGAGAAGCGCGAGCTCGACCGACCGCTCGCGCAGGGTGGTGACGGCGTGCAGGCTGAAGCCGACGAGGATGAACAGGAGCGCGGCCGAGGCGCCGACCAGCAGCGTGATCCGGATGCCGGCGGCGAACGGGTCGTCGCGCAGGGCGGCGGTCAAGCGCTGCCGGTCCGCGGTCGGGTGCGTGCCTTCGAAGGAGGCCAGATAGCCCTGGACGCGGTCGTCCAACTGCGCCGGCGAGGTCCCGGGGGCCGCGGACGCCCACCACTCCGCCGAGTGGCCGGTGCCGGTGGGAGCGTCGCGCAGGTTGTAGAAGCCGCGCGGCACCAGCAGGACCTCGCGGTCGCGCCCCGGGTTCCGGGCCGGGTTCGGGTCTGTGCCGGGGACGGAGTCCAGGACTCCGACGAAGTGCAGCTTGACCGTGTCGCCGCCGAAGCCGGTGGTGTCGTACGTGTCGCCGACCTTCTTCTGCAGGCCGGCCAAAAGCCGCGCGGACGCCAGCGCCGGCACGGTCGGCTTCTCACCGCGGAAGACCACGGCTTGGGTCAACGGCAGCCGGTCCTGGGTGCCGTATCCGGAGGTCTGGTTCATCGTGAACGCATCAGGGCCCGAACCATCCGAGATCTGCATCGAGTCCGGGGGAACCGACAGCAGGCTCAGGGCGTGGCCCGCGGCGTCCCCGGCGGCCCACGGCCGGATCCCGGGCGGCAGCGGCGACGGCCGCCCGCCGGCGGACAGATCGGACATCCGCACCGTGACGTTCTCGCGGACGCCGGTCGGCTGCCCGTAGGTGAACCGCACGCTGAGCAGCCGCAGCGGGTAGGCGATGGTGCCGCCGCGGGCGTCGATCCGGCCGGTCAGCGGGTGCGCGACCCCATCGGGACCGTTCACCGTGCCGAGGTCGATCCAGGTCAGGCCGCCATAGGCGTCGGCGATCGCGGCGGCCACCGAGAGCTGTCCGAGACCGCTGTCGGCGCGATCCGAGCTGTAGCGCGCGGTCAGCGCCAGACTGTCCGGACGGCCCGGCAAGGGGACGCCGCCGGTGTCACCGTGCGCGTCCCAACCATCGGTCACCAGCGCTCCGGCCAGCGCCGGCCAGGGCTGCCCGGCCTGGTCCGAGCGCAGGGTGAACACCTTCCCCGCCCGCGCCGGATCGATGCCCAGCACGTCCGCGTCCACCGTGTCCGAGCTCGAGTACCCGAGCGAGGCCACGTCCCGCAGCACGGCGGTCCCCGTTCCGGTGCCGGGCAGGGCGGCCAGGCCGCCGAGGGTCCCGGCGCCGCCGGAGGGCACCAGGGTGGCGCGCACGTCGGCTCCGACCGTATAAGTGGCCTGATCGTGCGCCGAACGGTCGGCGGAGGCCAGGAAGACCGTGGCCTGCACCCCGACCGCGACCGCCATGATGAGCAGGATCATCGGTGCCGCGTAGGCCCGCGCGGTGCGTCCGACCCGCCAGCCGGCCAGCGCCCCGACCGCGCCCCGGCGCCGGGCGGCGAACCGCTCCAGGGGCCCGGCCAGCAGCGGCAGCAGCCGCAGCGCCACCAGCGCGCCGGCCACCAGCAGCACCGACGGCGCCACCGCCTGCGGGACGCCGAGGCGGCCCACGCGCGCGACGTCGGCGGCGTGCACCACCTCCCACAGCGCGGCCGCGCCGAGCGCCACCACCACCAGGTCCAGTCCGGTGCGCTGCACGACGGTCCGCGCGGTGGAACGGCTCTTGCCGCGGCGCACACCCACGAACGACAGCGCGCCGCCGAGCCCGGCGGTGGCCAGCAGGACCACGGTCACGGCGGCCACCCCGAACGCCACCGCCCAGTACCCGCCGGAGATCGGCGAACCGCCGCCGGTCGACCAGCGGCGGGCGGTGAGCCGGTGGTCCAGCCAGCGGGCGGCGAAGGGCGCGGCGAGCGCGGCCGGCGCGGCCAGCAGCATCCCCTCGGTCACCCCGATCCGCAGCAGGCCGGCGACCGAGGCGCCGCGCGCCCGCAGCAGGCCGTCGGACTCGCGCCGGTACTCGGCCAGCAGCCGCGCGGTGAGCACCAGTGCGGTGCCCGCGAGCATCGCCAGCTGCAGCACCTGCAGCAGGTTCAGGCGGTCGCTGATCTGCCGGCCGGCGGTGATGCCGACGGTGTGCGGGCCCAGCGTGTCCCAGACGGTGGGCTGGATCTGCGGCGGTGCGGCGGCCTTGAGCGCGACGTCCAGGCCCGCGAGCCGGTCCGCCAGCGTCGCGGCCTGGCCGCCGGTGACGGCCGCGAACGCCGGGGTGGCGGAGTATCCCAGGGTCTTGATCTCCAGCACCGGGCCCGCGGTGACGCTCGGGTCGACGGCCAGCGGGCCGAAGGTCGGCCGGTCCAGGTTGCCCCGCTGCGCGCCGAGGAACAGCTCGTGCTGCCAGAACGGGGAGCCGGGGTCCGTGGGCCGGTAGACGCCGGTGATCCGGAAGACCGCCTTCGCGCCGTCCTGGCGCGCGTCCACGGTGACCGTGTCGCCGGCCTTCCAGTGCTGCGCCGTCGCGGCGGCCTCGGGGACCGCGGTCTGGAACACCGCTCCGGCCGCGGCATCGGCGCCCAGCGGTCCGGGCCAGGTGCCGGAGAGCAGGCGGGCGTGCGCCGGGAGATCGGACGCGGCCCAGAAATAGACGCTCACCGGCGGAGTGGCCGTGTCGATTCCGTAGGCGACGCTCGCGACGGTGGATCCGACGGTGACCGGGATGTCGCCGAAGGCGCCGGAGACCGCGTCCCGTGCCTCGGTGTCGACGCGGCCGCGCAGCGCGGGGTCGTCCGGCCACCGGAAACCGGTGTCGTAGGTGGCGAAGACGGTGCGCGCGGCGGGCGGGATTTCGTCGAACGCCTTGCGCAGCCCTTCGCGGTCCGCCGCAGCGGTGTGCATCCGCACCAGGGTGACCAGCACGAGCGCCGGCAGCAGCACCGTGAAGGCGGCCGCGAGCAGGGTCGCCTGTGCGGCCGCGCGCCGCCGGACCAGACCCGGGCCCCCGCTCATCGCCGGCTCCCCGCGCGGACGGACGCGCGGACGGACGCGCCGGACGCTTCACTCATGTGTCGGAGAACGGGATGATCACGCTGCGCCGTTGCGCCCGTTACCGAACGGTGATGTCAGGGTTCTCCATCACGCGCCGCGCCGGAACGGCGCCGCCGCCCGACGATTGTCACAGAGTCCTGATACCGTCGGCGATGGAAGATCCACGGCACCGGAGGACGAGAGATGCTGCTGCGTGATGTCGAGCCGGCCGACTACGACGCCTACGTCGCCCTGCGCTGCGACCCCGCGATGATGGCCGAGCTCGGCGGCCCGCAGCCGCTGGAGGCCATCGGCCCCAAGGTCGCGAAGGACGCCGCCGACGCGGCCGCCGGGACCAGCTGGATCAAGATGATCGTGCTCGACGAGACCTACCCGGAGGACGTGGCCGGCGCCGTCACCATCTGGCGCGACCACCACGGCGGCGAGGAGTTCTCGGAGATCGGGTGGATGGTCCTGACCGCCTACCAGGGCCGCGGCGTGGGCAAGCGCGCGGTGGCGATGCTCCTCGACGCGGCCCGCGCCGACGGCCGCTGGGGCCCGGTCCACGCGTTCCCCGGCGTCACCGACGCCGCCTCCAACGGCATCTGCCGCTCGCTGGGCTTCGACCTGCTCGGCCCGGAGGAGATCGAGTTCGCCGGGCGGCCGTTCGCGGCGAACCACTGGGTCTACGAGGCCGGGGTCTGACGGTCTCCGGCCCGGAACGACGGGATCGCGGAGTGCTCAGTCCGGCAGCCGCACCCCGCTCCCGGCGTCGAACAGATGGAGCGCCGCCCCGGTTCGCACTCCCAGCACCACGCCCTCGCCCTTCGCCGGCACCGGTCCCCCGGCGTGTCGCACCACCAGGTCGCTCTCCACGCCGTCGACGACCGTGCGGGCCGTGACCAGGTAGTCCCGTCCGGTGTCCCGGACCAGGACCGCCGTCGCCCGGATGCCCTCGGCGCCGTCGGAGCCGATCGCGAGGTCTTCGGGGCGCACGCCGATGACGGCGCGGGGGCCGGTCAGGGCGGCCGCCTGGGCCGGCGTCAGAGGCACGGCCAGACCGCCGAGGCGGACCGCGCCGTCGACGGCCGGGGCGGTGACCAGGTTCATGCCCGGTTCGCCGAGGAACTGCGCGACGGCGATGGTGGCGGGCGCCGCGAAGACCTCGGCCGGGGTGCCGAGCTGCTGGACGCGGCCGCCGTCCAGGACGGCGATGCGGTCCGCGATCTGCCAGGCGTCCACCGAGCTGCAGGTGGCGTAGAGGGTGGTGATGCCCAGTTCGCGTTGCAGGGCGGCGATCGGGGAGCGGCCGCGCATCATGTGCGGGGTCCCGGAGCCGGCCAGGGGCTCGTCCAGGCAGACCACGTCCGGACGGCGGACGATGGCCCGGGCCATGGTGGTGCGCTGGCGGACGTCGTAGCCGACCGCGTCCGGCTTGGCGTTGAGGTGGTCGGCCACGCCGCACAGCTCGGCGACCTGCTGGACGCGGGCCGCGGCCGACTTCACCGACGACTTGCGCATCGTGAGCGGCAGCGCGATGTTCTCGCGGATGGTCTGGTTGGGGAACAGGGCGAAGCCCTGGAAGATCATGGACACGCCGCGCTTGTCCGGGGCGGTGCGGCCGACGTCCTTGCCGCCGATCAGCACGGTGCCCCGGTCCACGGGTTCCAGACCGGCCAGCATCCGCAGCAGCGTGCTCTTGCCGCTGCCGGACGGGCCGGTCAGGACGAGCAGCTCGCCGTCGCGGACGTCGATGCTGACGCCGTCGACGGCGGGCCGCCACGCCCCGTGGAACACCCGGGTGGCGTCGATGAAGCGGACGTCCGCCACGGTTTCGCGCTCTCCTGCCTGGCTTGCAAACCCGCTAGCCCTTGACCGAACCGGCCATGAGTCCCTGCACGAAGTATCTCTGGAAGGCGAAGAACACGATAAGCGGGACCGACAGCGACAGGAACGCGCCGGGCGCCAAAATGTCGATGTTGCTGCCGAACTGCCTCATGTTGGACTGCAGCGCCACGGTCAGCGGCTGGGTCTTCGCGTTCGAGAACACCAGCGCGACCAGCAGGTCGTTCCAGACCCACAGGAACTGGAAGATGGCCAGCGAGGCGATCGCCGGCAGCCCCAGCGGCACGATCACCTTCCGGAAGATCGTCCACTCGCTGCCGCCCTCCATCCGCGTGGCCTCCAGCAGCTCCCGCGGGATCGCCGCGAAGAAGTTGCGGAGCAGGTAGATGGCGAACGGCAGCCCGAACCCGACGTGGAACAGCACCACGCCGAGGATGGTCCCGAAGATGTGCAGGTTCCGGTAGAGCGAGGCCACCGGCAGCAGCGCCACCTGGATCGGCACCACCATCAGCCCGACCACCACCACGAACAGCCAGTCCCGCCCGCGGAAGTCGATCCAGGCGAAGGCGTACGCCGCCAGCGCTCCGAGGAACACCACCAGCACCGTGGCGGGCACGGTGATCAGCACCGTGTTCCACAGGGACTGGATGATCCCCTTGTTGCCGAAGATGTCGGTGTAGTCCTTGAACGTCAGCTGCGCGGGGTGGGTGAAGACCGTCCACCAGCCGCTGCCCGTGATGTCGGAGGCCTTGCGGAACGAGCTGATGAACAGGCCGAGCGTGGGGATCAGCCAGACCACGCCGACCACCAGCACGACGATGTACAGCGCACCGCCGGTCAGGCGCTTGGCGATCCGGGTTCCGAGCGGCACTTGGCCGGGCACCGCCACCGGTCGAGTGACACTCATCGCCCCTCCTTCTTCTCGTTGCGCAGCCGCCGGATGTTGAAGTACATGGCCGGCAGCACCAGCAGGTACAGGAAGACCCCGATCGCGCTGCCGAGGCCCTGGTCCTGGCCGCCGCCGAAGGACACGCTCCACATGTGCACGGCCAGCACGTTCGCGTCCGGCAGCGTGGATCCGGGGGCGATGACGTAGACGAGGTCGAAGACCTTCAGCACATTGATGATCTGGGTGACCAGCACCACCAGCAGCACCGGGGCCAGCAGCGGCACGGTGACGCGCCAGAAGATCTGTCTCTCGTTCGCCCCGTCGACGCGGGCCGCCTCTTGCAGCTCGCGGGGGATCGAGGCCAGTCCGGCGGCGATCAGCACCATCGCGAAGCCGGCCCAGATCCACAGGTACGACGCGATGATCGCCGGGGTGACCAGGCTGGGTCCCAGCCATTGGATGCCGCGGTAGGGTTCGGCGAAGTTGGCGGCCGGGATCTCCAGGGCGTAGCTCGCCCCGGGTTTGAGGCCCTTGATGGTGAAGGTGCCGTCGTCGTGCGCGGTCGCCGATCCGGCGGCCTTCCCGGTCGCGGTGTCGATCGCCTTGACCGAGATCCCCGGCATGCCCTTCTTGCCGGTGTCGATGTGGTTCGGTGTGCCGCCGCCGCCGTAGATGATGTCCAGCCAGACGGTGCCCTCGATCTGGTCCGCGGCCGGCTGCGCGGCCGGGGCGGCGGCCTGGGCCGACTTGCCCGGCAGCTTCGCCGCCTGGATGCCGACCAGCGGCACGTTCGCCACCGAACCGGCGGTGTACGTCTTCACCGAGGTGAACGACCCGCCGGCAGCCGGCTTCGCCAGGTCCGGGCGCGGGTGCGCGCCGGGGTACTTCGACGACGGGGCGAAGGTGTCGTGGATCCCGACGGCCACGGCGTTGGCCACGCCCTGGTTCGGGTCCTGCTGGTAGACCAGCTCGAAGATGACGCCGGCGGCCAGGAACGAGATGGCCATCGGCATGAAGATGATCGCCTTGAACGCGGTCGACCACCGGATCTTCTCACTGAGCAGCGCGAACATCAGGCCCAGCGCGCAGGCGACGGTCGGCGCGCACACCACCCAGATGATGTTGTTCTGCAGCGCCTTGAGCGTGGCGTGGTCGGTGAACAGGGTCTTGTAGTTCTGCAGGCCGACCCACTTGGAGCCGTCGTGATCGTGCAGGCTCAGCCAGATCGAGTCGATGGCCGGCCAGATGATGATGCCCAGCAGGATCACCGCGGCCGGGACCATGAACCCGAAGCGGACCCGGACCGGGATGCGCAGCGGGCTGGGGCCGCCGTGGCCGGCCAGCGGGTGCGGTCCCGAGGGCAGCGCGGGCTGAAGGAGCGGTGCCGGGGTGGGGACGGCGGCCGGTACGGGGTCCGGCGCGGCGTCCGATCTGGCGTCCGGCGCGGCGTCCGGGGTCGGGGTGGGCGGCCCCGCCGCCGGGGAGTCCCCGGCGGCGGGAGTCGCGGACAGGCTCTCGTCCATGTCTACTGCCAAGTCTCCTTGGCCGCGTCCTTCTCGAGGGCGGCGGCGGCCGCGTTCGGGTCACCGCTGCTCAGGAAGTCCTGCAGGTCCTTCCACTCGCCGGAGCCCTTGGTGCCGCCGAAGCCGGCCGGCGCCTGGTCCGACATGTCGAACCGGAAGTTGTCGCCGGCGCTCACCAGCATCTGCGCCTCGGCCTTCGTGGTGTCGTCCGGGTAGGCGGTCAGCGGGACGTTCTTGTCCGGGGACAGGAACCCGCCCTGCGAGGCCCAGGCCTGGGCCGCCGCCGGGGAGGCCAGGAACTGGACGAACGCCATCGTCGCCGGGTTGTCGTTGGTGGCCAGCGCCGCGTCGCCGCCGCCGACCACGAAGTCGGTCAGCGAGCCGGCCGCCGGGAACGGGAAGAAGTTCGCGTCCGTGCCCAGCTTGGCCTTGGTGGTGCTGGTGATCACCGAGCCGGCGAAGTCGCCCTCGTAGGCCATCGCGGCCTTCGGCGGGCTGGTGAAGGTCTGGGTGATCGAGGTGTTGAAGTCGACCTGCAGCGCCCCGGACTTGCCGCCGACCATCAGCTTGTCGTTGCCGAACAGCTGCTTGAGCGTGGTCAGGGCCTGGACCACCGACGGGTCGGTCCACGGGATCTTGTGGTGCGCGAGCTTGTCGTACATGTCCGGGCCGGCCTGCGACAGGTAGACGTTCTCGAACCAGTCGGTCAGCGTCCAGCCGTCGGCGCCACCGACCGAGACCGGGGTGATGCCCGCGTCGGACAGCGTTCCGGCGGCCTTGATGAAGTCGTCCCAGGTCTTCGGCGCGGTCACGCCCGCCTGCTGGAACTGCGCGGTGTTGTACCAGAACGTCGACTTGTTCGCGGCCTTGAACATGATCGAGTAGACCTTGCCGTTGACCGTGCCGAGGGTCTTCCAGCCGGGCGCGTAGTTGGCGTCGATCGTGCTGAGCACGCTGTCCGACAGCGGCTTGATCTGCCCGGCCTGCGCCAGCTGCGCGATGGCACCGGGCTGCGCGACCAGCGCGACGTCCGGGGCGGCGCCGCCGGCGAGCTTGCTCTTCAGCACCGTGACGGTCTGGTCGCCTGCGCCCTGGTAGCTGACGGAGGCGTGGGTCTTGGCGGTGAAGGCGTCGATCACCTTCTGGAAGGACTTCTGCTCCTCGCCGGACCACTCGGCCAGCACCTGGATCGACTTGCCGGACAGGTCGGGCAGCGCGACGTCGGCGGACGAGCCGGACGCCGACGGGGCGCCGGAGGACGACGCGGCGGAGGCCGGGGCCGAGGAGCCCGAGGTGCCGCTCGCGGACGGCTTGGAGGAGCTGGACGAGCAGCCGGCCAACGCCAGACCGGAGGCGAGCCCGACGGCTATCACAGCCGAAACGGACCGGGGGGAGCTTGCGCCCATGATCAGCCTTCTTTCATCAACTCGAGTGAGGGATCTGTTGTCGTGGGAAGCGTGGCCGTTGTGTGGGGACCGTAAAGCTGACGAAATGAAGGCGTCAAGCATGTTGCGATTCCGTGATGACCGAACAAATTCCACCGAACTAACCAAGGTCTCCACCCCCTTATTTGTTTGATCCTTGACTAATGAAGACCCGTCCGACCATCCTGAGGCCCATGAGGACGCCACCCCCGGAGTCCCGTGCCGAACGCAGCCGGATGGCCGTCGTCCGCCTGCTGCGCGAACGCGGGACGATGAGCCGTGCCGACATAGCCCGGGCCGTCGGCCTGTCCCGTTCCACCGTCTCCGGCATCATCGCCGCGCTGGTCGAGGACGACTTGGTGGTGGAGCTGGACGCCCGGCTGGCCCCGGCCGGCGGCGGTGCGGGCCGGCCCGGGGCGGCGGTGATGCTGAACCCGGCCAGCGGCGAGGCGATCGGCGTCGACTTCGGCTACCGGCACGTGCACGTGATCATCGCCAACGTGGCGCACGCGGTGCGGATCGCGAAGTCGGTGCGGCTGCCGGTGGACTACGAACCGGGGCAGGGCTTCGACCTGGCCGCCGACCTGGTGCGCACGGCCATCGGCGAGGCCGGCACCGACCCCAGCCGGATCCTCGGCGTCGGGGTGAGCGTGCCGGGGCCCTTCGACACCCGGCGCGGCGTGCCGAACTCCGGGATGCCCTCGCCGTGGTCCGGGATCCCGGTGGCGGCCGAGCTCACGGCCCGCCTGGGCCTGCCGGTGCTGGCCGACGGCGACACCAAGCTCGGCGCACTGGCCGAGCGGCGCTGGGGCGCGGCCCGCGGCTGCGACGAGTTCGTCTACATGAAGCTGCACGGCGGGGTCGGCGGCGCCTTCGTCTCCAACGGGCAGCTGGCCCGCGGCGCCACCGGCGGCGCCGGCGAGATCGGGCACCTGATCGTGGACGCCAACGGGCCGCTGTGCCGCTGCGGCAACCGCGGCTGCCTGGAGACCTTCGTCGGCCTGCCGGTCGTGATGCGCGCCCTGGAACCGGCCTACGGCGACCGCCTCACCCTGCGCAACGTGATCACCATGGCCTGGCAGGGCGACCGCGGCTGCATCAGGGCCCTGTCGGACGCCGGCGCGATGGCCGGCCGCGCGGTCGGCATGCTGGGCAACATCCTGAACCCGGAGACGGTGATCATCGGCGGCGCCCTGGCCGCGGCCGGCGAGCTGCTGATGGGCCCGCTGCGCGAGGCCGCGGCCGCCGCGTCGCTGCCGCTGGCCGGCGGCGCGATGACGATCCAGACCGGTGCGCTGGGGCCGCAGGCCTGCGCGCTCGGCGCGGTGGCGATGGTGCTGGGCGAGACCGACGAGAAGCTGCTCGCGGCGATGGGGTCATGAGCGGGTCGGTGGACGTCGCGGTGTCATCAGACCGCTGATAGCCTGCGGCGACACGGGTTCGTCCACGGGTTCGTCCACAGCGGGGGGCGCGATGAGGGAACTACTGCCGGGCGACCCGGTGCGCCTGGGGCCGTACGAGATCCGCAGCCGGATCGGGGCCGGCGGCATGGGGGTGGTCTACCTCGGGCGCTCGCCGAGCGGACGCCTGGCCGCGGTGAAACTGGTGCGCCCGGAAATCGCCGAGGACGAGGAGTTCCGCACCCGGTTCCGCCGCGAGATCGACGCCGCGCGCCAGGTCTCGGGCGCGTACACGGCCGCGGTGCTGGACGCCGATCCGGACGCCGACCGGCCGTGGCTGGCGACCGTCTACGTCGAGGGCCCGTCCGTGCGCGAGCGCGTCGCGGACGCCGGACCGCTGCCTCTGGCCGAGGCCCGCCGCCTCGGCTCGGGGCTGGCGGAGGCGCTGACCGACCTGCACCGCGTGGGCCTGGTGCACCGGGACGTCAAGCCGGGCAACGTGCTGCTGGCCGCGGACGGGCCACGGCTGATCGACTTCGGCATCATCCGCTCCGACGCCCTGGCCGACCTCACCGAATCGGGGTTCGTGCTCGGGTCGGCCGGCTACCTGGCCCCGGAGCAGGCGCACGGCCGGCACACCGGGCCGGAGGCGGACGTGTTCGCCCTCGGCGCGGTGCTCACCTTCGCCGTGACCGGCCGCGGACCGTTCGGTGCCGGAGCGCCGGCGACGCTGCTGTTGCGGACCGTGAGCGAGGAGCCCGATCTCACCGCTGTGCCGCCCGGACTGCGCGGCGTCATCCAGCGCTGTCTGAGCCCCGAGCCGGCCGACCGGCCGCCGGCCCGGGACCTGATCGCGATGCTGGCCGCCGGCGCCGAGCCGCTGCCGGAACGTGTACCGCCCACCCGCGCCGTGGCGGTGCCTGCTCACGTTCCCGCGGCGACGACGCCGAACCTCCCCGCGAGCCCCAGGGGGCGGAGCGGCCTCATCAGCACAGCGGCAGGCGCGACACTCGCGTTGTTCGTGCTCGCCTTCCTCCTCACCCTCTTCGTGGGGTTCTGAGGTCCGGCACTTCTCACACCTTCCGGAACACCGTCACCACCGCCGCTCCCCCGAGCCCGATGTTGTGCGCCAGGCCCACGCGCGCGCCGTCGACCTGCCGCGCGCCGGCCAGGCCGCGCAGGTGCCAGGAGATCTCGGCGCACTGCGCCAGGCCGGTCGCGCCGAGCGGGTGGCCCTTGGAGATCAGGCCGCCGGAGGGGTTGACGACCCAGCGGCCGCCGTAGGTGGTGGCGCCGTCGGCGATCAGCTTGCCGCCCTCGCCCTCGCCGCACAGGCCGAGGGCCTCGTAGGTGATGAGCTCGTTGATGGAGAAGCAGTCGTGGAGCTCGATCACGTCCAGGTCGTCCGGGCCGAGGCCGGAGGCGTCGTAGACGCGGCGGGCGGCGTCGCGGCTCATGGGGCGGCCGACGACGTCGATCATGGTCCGGGTCTCGAAGGCCTCGGCGGTGTCGGTGGCCATGGCCTGGGCCACGATCTCGACGGCGCGGTCGGCCAGGCCGTGCTCGTCGACGAAGCGCTCGCTCACGACGACGGCGGCCGCCGAGCCGTCGGAGGTCGGGGAGCACTGGAGCTTGGTCAGCGGGCGGTGGATCTCCTTGGCGTCCAGGATCTCCTGGACCGAGTACTCGTCCTGGAACTGCGCGTTCGGGTTGTGGACCGAGTGCCGGTGGTTCTTGGCGGCGACCTGCGCCAGCTGCTCGGCGGTGGTGCCGTACCGGTCCATGTGCTCGCGGGCGGCGTCGCCGAAGATCTGGGCGGTGGGCGGCGAGGGCTCGAAGCCGTGCAGCTCGGCCATCAGCGTGTAGTGCCGGGCCAGCGGGGAGGCGTTGAAGTCGTCGTTGTTCATCCCGCCGCCGAGCGCGCCCTTCTTCATCTGCTCGAAGCCCAGCGCCAGCACGCAGTCGTCGAGCCCGCCGGCCACCCACTGCGCGGCCATCATCAGCGCGGTGGAGCCGGTGGCGCAGTTGTTGTTGACGTTGTAGACCGGGACGCCGGTCAGGCCGAGCTCGTAGGCGGCGCGCTGGCCGCAGGTGGACGGGCCGAAGACGTAGCCGGCCGCCACCTGCTCGACCTGCTCGTAGCGGACGCCGGCGTCGTCGAGCGCGGCGGTGCCGGCTTCCCGCGCCATGTCGAAGTAGCGCCACCGCCGGGTCTCGGGCTTCTCGAACTTCGTCATGCCGACGCCGACGACGTAGACCTTGTTCACAGTCGCATCCCTCGCTGTCTGGATTGTCAGAGGTCTTCTAATCCCGCGGCAGTCCGAGGATGCGCTCGCCGATCACGTTGAGCTGCACCTCGGTCGTGCCGCCGGCGATGGTCAGGCAGCGGCTGGACAGGAACGCCTGGGTCCAGCCGGCCGCGGCGCCGTCCTCCTCGGTGGCGCCGGCGCCGCCGAGGACCTCCAGGCCGAGTTCGGCGACGTCCTGGGCCAGCTGCATGGAGATCAGTTTCCTGATGCTGGCCTCCGGCCCCTGCTCCATGCCGGACAGCTGGCGCAGCGTGGTGCGCAGGCCGAGCAGCGCGGCGGACTGGCCCTGGCAGACGAGCTCGCCGAGCCGTTGCCCGAGCACCGGATCGTGCTCGGCCCGCGCGGCGACCGACGTCAGCAGCCCTTCCAGCGAACCGCCGAGCACCGGGCCGGAGGCCAGCGAGACCCGCTCGTTGCCCAGGGTGTTGCGCGCCAGCGGCCAGCCGCCGTCCACCTCGCCGACCACCAGGTCGTCCGGGACGTGGACGCCGTCCAGGAACACCTCGTTGAACATCGACCGGCCGGTGATCTCGCGCAGCGGCCGGACGTCCACCCCCGGCGACTTCATGTCCACCAGGAAGTAGGTGATGCCCTCGTGCTTCGGCTTGTCCGGATCGGTGCGCGCGATGCAGATGGCCCACTGCGCGAAGTTCGCCACCGACGTCCACACCTTCTGGCCGTCCAGCCGCCAGCCGCCCTCGACGCGGGTGGCGCGGGTGGTCAGCGCCGCGAGGTCCGAGCCCGCGCCGGGTTCGCTGAACAGCTGGCACCAGATGATCTCGCCGCGCAGGGTGGGCAGCACGAAACGGTCGCGCTGCGCGTCGGTGCCGTACTTGACCAGCGTGGGGACCACCCAGTTGCCGATCACGATGTCCGGCAGCTTCACCTTCGCGGCGGCCATCTCCTGCGCGATGACGATCTGCTCGACCGGGCTCGCGGAGCGTCCGTAGGGCTTGGGGAGATACGGGGCCGCATAGCCGGTGGCGGCGAGTTCCCTGCGCTGTTCAGCCGGTGTCAGGCCCTCGACCGCCTCGAACGCGACGCGGGCGGCGGCGCGGTGGGCGTCGGCGTCCTCGGGGAGCTCGACCTTCAGCTCCCGGCGCCGGCCGGCGGCGGTGAGGTCGGCGACCCGCGCGCGCCAGCGGCTCGTGGGGCCGTGGAGCTGGCGCAGGGCCAGGGCCCTGCGGAGGTAGATGTGGGCGTCGTGCTCCCAGGTGAAGCCGATGCCGCCGAGCACCTGGACGCAGTCCTTGGCGCACTCCACGGCCGCGTCCAGGGCGAGCGCCGCCGCGATCGCGATCGGGACCTCGGCGTCGTCGGCGCCCGTGTCGGAACCGGCGACGAAGGCGGCGTCCCACACCGCGCCGCGGGCCTGCTCCATCCGGGCGACCATCCGGGCGCAGCGGTGCTTGACGCCCTGGAACCGGCCGATCGGCCGGCCGAACTGGACGCGGACCTTGGCGTACTCGGCGGCGGTGCGGGTGCACCAGTCGGCGATGCCGACGGCCTCGGCGGCGGCCAGGAGCGCGGCGGTGCGGTCCAGGAGGCCGGTGGCGCCGACGGCGACGGCTTCGCGCGGGACGCGGACGCCGTCCGCGGTCACCTTCGCGACGCGGCGGGTGCGGTCCAGGGACAGCAGCGGGCTGATCACGACGTCGGCCGCGGGGACGAGCGCCTGGATCTCGGAGCCGTCGGAGCGGCGGGCGGTGAGCACCAGCCAGTCGGCGAGCGCCGCGCCGAGAACCGGTTCTACCGATCCGGTGAGGGTGTAGCCGCCTTCGACGGGTTCGGCGACGAGGGTGCCGGACGCGACCGCGACGGCCGCGGTGGCGCTGCCGTCGGCGAGGCCCGAGACCACGTCGGCGCCGGCCTCGCCCAGGGTGCCGGCCAGGAACACGCCGGCGGCGGCGGTCGGCAGGAACGGGCCCGGCGTCGCGGCGCGGCCGGTTTCCTCCAGGGCGATGGCCAGCGTCAACAGCCCGGCGCCGGCGCCACCGAGGTCCTCCGGGAGGTGGTTGGCGAGCAGGCCCTGGTCGACCAGGCCGGCCCAGAACGCGGGCCGTTCCTCCCGGTCCGCGTCCAGTGCCGCCCGCACGGTGGCCGGCGGGACGGCGCGCGCCAGCCACCCCCGGACTGACGCGGCGAAGTCGCGGTGCTCGCTGGTGATCCCTACAGAGCCGATGCCGGCGGTCACGGAAGCCACGAGCCGGATAGTAGAACACGTTTCAGTTATCCGGAAGATAGAGTGGCGCCATGGATCACTCGCTGCGCGCCGCCGCCGAAGCCGCCCCGGGCTTCATGCCCGCCGACGAAGGCCTGGCCCTCTACGAGGCGGCCGAGCGCGCCGCGAAGGTCGGCGACCTGCTGGAGATCGGCACCTACTGCGGCAAGTCGACGATCTACCTGGCCGCGGCGGCGGCGACGGCGGACCGGACGGTGGTGACCGTCGACCACCACCGCGGCTCCGAGGAGCAGCAGCCCGGCTGGGAGTACCACGACCCGGAGCTGGTCGACCCGCGGGTCGGCCTGATGGACACGCTCCCCACCATGCGCCGCACGCTGCACGCCGCCGGCGTGGAGGACCGCGTGATCGCGATCGTCGGGCGCTCCCCCGCGGTGGCCCGCCTCTGGAACACCCCGGTCGGCCTGGTCTTCATCGACGGCGGCCACACCGACGAGCACGCGCAGGCCGACTACGAGGGCTGGGCCCGCCACGTCGCCCCCGGCGGCCTGCTGGTGATCCACGACGTGTTCCCGAACCCGGAGGACGGCGGGCAGGCGCCGTACCGGATCTATCTGCGGGCGCTGGAGTCCGGGGAGTTCGAGGAGGAGTCGGTGACGGGATCGCTCAGGGTGCTGCGGAAACCGGGCCGGTAGAACACACCTGCCGATCCCTTCACCGTTTCCTGTTTCCTGATCGGTCAGGAAACGCGCAACACGTGCGGATCCCCAGGTCGCGGGCCGATCACCGGAGAGACCGTACCGATCCGGACGGTCCTCACCGGAAGGGAGATCTCATGAAGATCACCAACGCGGACCGGCGCGCGGGCGTCGCCCTCGCCGCCGCCGCGCTGGCCATGCTCGGCGCCGCCGGACCGGCCGCGGCCGACGACGGCAAGGACGGGACCAAGGTCACGCCGGGCACGACGTACACCGTCTCCACCTCCAAGGACGCCAAGGCGGCGAACGCGGTCGTGTGCGCCAGCTCCAACGGCAAGGCCAACTTCCTGTTCCAGAACGACGGGAACCTGGTCGACTACGACGAGAACGGCACCGCGCGCTGGGCGTCGAACACCGCCGGCAGCGGCTACTCGTTCGTCTTCCAGACCGACGGCAACGCCGTCGTCTACGACGTCAACGGCAAGCCGCTGTGGGCCTCGAACACCGCCGGCCACCCCAACGACTGGCTGATCTGCCAGGACGACGGCAACGTCGTCATCTACGACCCGGGTCCGGTCGCGCTGTGGGCCACCGGGACCAACCACTGAGCAGCGGCTCAGACCGGACAGCCCTCTGCCGTCGACGGGACGGCAGAGGGCTGTCCCCCGCTCACGGTCGAGCCGGACGTCAGTCCTCGACGTTGTACTGGTCGTGCTCCAGGAAGAACGCCTCACCGAGCTTGGCCGGAAGGCCCTCCACGAGGCCGCGGAAGTAGTTCTCGCGCGGCGCGCCCGGCGCGAACATCAACAGCATGGACGCCTCCTCGCCGGACTCGTTCCGGAACGCGTGCAGCCCGCCGGGCGGCACGAACAGGTAGTCGCCAGGCGTGGCCTCCACCCACTTCTCGCCGTTGAACAGGCGCACGCAGCCCTTCAGGATGAAGAACGCCTCGCTCATGGTCTTGTGGAAGTGCGTGCCGGGGCCGCTCGGCGTGGCGGCGAAGTCCCAGCGGTAGAGCCCGTACAGGCCCCCCGAGTCCTTGTCGGTGGACAGCAGGCTGCACGTACCGCCCGAGGAGAAGGTGATCTCCGGCGGGGCGTCGGCGGGGCGGAAGGTGGCGGACACCTCGCCGGTGTCGGCGAAGTACCGGGGGTCGGGATACGACATGAAGGCTTCCCTTCCTCGGGGATCCACTTGATGTGATCATTACGGGGCTTCCGTAGTCTGTCCGATGTCGGATTCGCAGTCGACCCGGGGGGGTACATGCCTGAGCACTCTGAGCCCGGCCGCCTGGTGGGCGGCCGGTATCGGCTGGTCGCCCGATTGGGCGCCGGTGGCATGGGCCGGGTCTGGCGCGCCCACGACCTCACGCTGAACATCGACGTGGCGGTCAAGGAGGTGTCGCTGCCGTTCACACTGTCCGAGCAGCAGCACGCCGAGCGGCTCAGCCGGGCCGAGCGCGAGGCCCGCAACACCGTGCGGCTGCGCGACCAGCCCGGCATCGTGACCGTGCACGACGTGGTGGTCGAGGACGGCGTGCCGTGGATCGTGATGCAGCTGGTCACCGGGCGCTCGCTGGCCGAGCACGTGCGCGAGCACGGGCCGCTGTCGGTGGAGAACACCGCCAAGGTCGCCGAGACCCTGCTGGGCGCGTTGTCCGCCGCGCACGCCGCCGGGATCGTGCACCGCGACGTGAAGCCGGCGAACGTGCTGCTGGCCGACGACGGCCGGGTGCTGCTCACCGACTTCGGCATCGCCCAGCACGTCTCGGACAGCTCCCTGACGGTCACCGGCGCCATCATCGGCTCGGCCGAGTACATGGCCCCGGAGCGCACCCGCGGCCAGGACTCCGGGCCGGCCGGCGACCTGTTCTCCCTCGGCGTGACGCTCTACCAGGCGGTGGAGGGCGTCTCGCCGTTCCGCCGGGACAGCCCGACCGCCACCATGAGCGCGGTGCTGTTCGACCAGCCGCCGCTGCCGACCCGGGCCGGCCGGCTGGCCCCGCTGCTGGCCGGGCTGCTCGCGAAGGAGCCGGCGCAGCGCCCCTCGGTGGCGTCGGCGCTGGTCCTGCTCGGCAACGAGGGTGCCACCGGCAGCAACCGCGAGGGGATACCGCCCACCCGAGACCTGACCGAATCCGCGCCCAGACCGCCGCAGCACCCGACGGTGCCGCCGCATCAGCCCTCGTACCTGGTCGTCCCGCCGCCCCGGCGCAGCGGGCTGAAGGTCGGCCTCGCGGTCGCGGCGGTGGTGGCGGTGAGCGCCGGCGCGACGTTCGCGGTCACGGAGCTGATGCACTCCAGCGGCTCGTCGCAGACGAATCCGCCGGTGTCGTCGGGCCCGACCGGACCCACCCGGCCGACGGGACCGACCACGGCCCCGAGCCCACCGCCGACGACGCCGACCAGCCCGGACGGCGTCACCACGTCGACCAGCCCGGACAGCCTGACCACGACCGGTCCGAACGACGAGACCACGTCGACGTCGCCCTCGACGCCGACCGGCGCCAAGGCCGGCTGCGGCGAGGCCTCCCGCGACCTGGACGCCTTCAACGCGTCCAACCCGGCGGCCAACGGCGGCAAGGACTTCCAGATCGCCGCCGACCGCAAGCTGGCCGACAACCTCGCCGCCGACGCCAAGCTGGCCACCGACCCGGCGGTGAAGACCGCGATCCAGAGCGAGTCCGACAGCTGGAGGAAGTTCGCGGACTTCTACGAGAAGGGCGACTCGCAGTCGATGTCGAAGACGATCCCCGAGACCAGCAAGGCGATCGCGGCGGTGAACACCGCCTGTAACGGCTGAGCCGGATCGGGTGGCGGCTTGCGCGCGGCCGCCGCCGAAGACCGAACCCCGACCGGATCCTCTCGTCCGCACCAGTTTCCGCACCAGTGCGCTCCGCTCACGCGGCGGCGCACTCCTGATCCGCGCACAGCACCGGCAACCCCTCCGGCAACCCCTCGCCGCCGAACACCGCGACCGTGGCCTTCTCCTCGGCCAGCACGGCGAGGGCGAGCAGTACCGAGCCCGCGGTCCAGGCGGTCTTCTCCTGCGGCCAGATCGCCGGCTGGTGGCCCTGGTCGTCGCCCTGGTAGACGCGGCCGGTCCAGTACATGCCGTCGCTCTCGTCGCGCAGGTGCTGGATGTCGCGCAGCAGGGTCCGGGCCCGTTCCACGTCGCCGATCGCCCACAGCGACAGCACCAGTTCGCAGGTCTCGCCGCCGGTCACCCAGGCGTTGGGGGACACGCACCGGGCACCGAGGCCGGGCACGACGAAGCGGTCCCAGTCCTCGGCGATGCGCTCCTCGGCCGCCGTGCCGCGCAGCGCCGTGCCGAGGATCGGGTAGTACCAGTCCATCGAGTACGCGCTCTTGTCCGCGAACAGCTCGCGATGCTCGGCGAGCGCGTGGCCCAGGCGGCCGCACGCCAGTTCCCAGTCCGGCCGCGCCCGGCCCATCCGCTCGGCGATCGCCAGGGCGCAGCGCAGGGCCTGGTACATCGAGGAACAGCCGGTCAGCAGCGCCTCGCCGGCGGCGCGGTCCTGCTCGTCGCGGCACCACAGGATCTCGCCGCCCGGCGCCTGGAGTCCGAGCACGAACTCCGTGGCCCGGCACACCGGCCCCCACATCTCGGCGAGGAAGTCCTCGTCGCCGGTGGCCAGCCAGTGGTGCCAGACGCCGACCGCGATGTAGGCGGTGAAGTTGGTCTCGCGGAGGCGGTTCGTCGGCTCGCCGACCCCCTCGGGGGAGTCGGCGTAGGCGGCGTACCAGGACCCGTCGGCGTTCTGCGACGCCGCCAGCCAGCGGTAGGCCGCCAGCGCGCGCTCCGGCATCCCGGCCGCGTCCAGCGCCATCGCGGCCTCGGTGTGGTCCCAGGGGTCCAGGTGCCCGCCGTGGAACCACGGGATGGCGCCGTCCGGCCGCTGGACCGCGGCGATGCCGAGTGCGGTGGCCCGGATCTGCTCGGCGTCGAGGATCCCCTCGGAGGCCAGGAGCGCGACGGAGCCGTCGGCCGCCCCAACCCTCATGCGGCGGGCTTCGTGGCGTAGACGACCAGGCTCTTGCCGAGCACCGGGTTCAGCAGGGCCTCGCCGGCCCGGGTGAGCGCCGGCGCCTTGACGATGTCCCACTCCAGCAGCTTCTTGTACGCCTTCACCGGGCCGTTCTCGTTGTCGACCCCGACCGCGCACTTGAGCCACCAGTACGGCGCGTGCAGCGCGTGCGCGTGGTGCAGCTCGTGCGGCACCGCGCCGGCCGCGCGCAGCTTCTCGATCATCTCGCGCCGCTTGTAGATCCGGATGTGGCCGCCCTCGACCTCGTGGTAGGCGTCGGACAGCGCCCAGCACACCTTCTCCGGGAACCAGCGCGGCACGGTGACCGCCAGCCGCCCGCCGGGTTTGAGCACGCGCACCAGTTCGGACATCGCCAGCCGGTCGTCGGGCAGGTGCTCCAGCACCTCGGCGGCGACGATCGCGTCGAAGGTGCCGTCGGCGAACGGGAGCCCGTAGGCGGTGCCGCGCACGGCGATGCCGTTGGCGCCGGCCGGCACCTCCCCGGCCAGCTGCATGGCCGCGAACCACTTGGTCACCTCGGCGACCTCGTCCTGGCTGTAGTCCAGGGCGACGACGTCCGCGCCCTGCCGCAGCAGGGCGAAGGCGTGCCGGCCGAAGCCGCAGCCCATGTCCAGGACCTTCTCGCCCTTGGCGATCGGGAACTTGGCGAAGTCGACCGTCAGCACGTCAGACCCCTGCCCTTCGTGGTTGACGGGTACTTCCGGTCCGGGGCCGGCGGTCGCCGGCCTGACGGTCCCAGTCGACGGGGTCGCGGGCGGCGTCGATGAGCGCGCGGTACCGCTCGGCGGTGGCGACCGCGGCGGCCCGCCACGTGAACTTCTCCAGGACCCGCTCCCGCGCGGCGGCGCCGAGCCGGGCGCGCAGATCCGCGTCGGCCAGGACCCGCACCAAGGCCGCGGCCAGGGCCGAGGGGTCGCCGGGCGGGACCGCCAGGGTGGTCTCGCCGTCCCGGCCGGCCACCTCCGGGATCGCGCCGCCGGTGGTGGAGACCAGAGCCGCGCCGCAGGACATGGCCTCGACCGCGGGCAGCGAGAAGCCCTCGTACAGCGACGGCACACACGCGACCTCCGCCGAGCGGATCAGACCGACCAGCTCGGCGTCGGAGATGCCGTGCACGAACCGCACCGCGCCGCCCAGGCCCAGGCGCTCGACCGCCCTGGCGACGACCCCGTCCTCCTTGGCCTTGCCGACGACCACCAGATGCGCGTCCGCCACCTCGACCCGCACCTTGGCGAGCGCCTCCACCAGCGGCAGGAGGCCCTTGAGCGGGACGTCGGCACTGGCGGTGGTGACGATCCGGCCCGGGATCTTGGGCACGGACGGGTCCGGCGCGAAGGCGTCGGTGTCGGCGCCGATCGGGATCGTGGAGATGCGCCGCTGGGGCACGCGCAGGTACTGGCTGATCTCCGCCGCGGACGACGAGGAGACGGTGATGATCTCGGGCAGCCGCCGCGCGACGCGGGTCTGCATCGCGGTGAAGGCGTACCAGCGGCGCACGGAGGCCCGCTTGCCCCGCGTCGCCGCCGCGGCGAGCTCCAGCTCGCGGTCCACCTGGATGGGGTGGTGCACGGTGGCCAAGGTCGGGAAGCCCAGGCGCTGCATACCGAGCAGGCCGTACCCGAGGCACTGGTTGTCGTGCACGACATCGAAGTCGCCGCGACGCGCGCTCAGATGCCGCAGCGCCCGCAGCGAGAAAGTCAGCGGCTCGGGGAATCCGGCCGTCCACATGGTCCCGACCTCCAGCAGGTCCACCCAGTCGCGGTACTCCCCGCGCTTGGGCGTCCGGAAGGGATCGGGCTGGCGATACAGATCCAGGCTGGATATCTCGGTCAGGGTGACGCCCGGCTCCGGGTCCAGCACCGGGTAGGGCTGTCCCGCCAGAACCTCGACGGAGTGCCCCAGCCGAGCCAGCTCCCGCGACAGGTGGCGGACGTAGACACCTTGTCCGCCGCAGAACGGGTTCCCCTTATACGCGAGCAGGGCTATGCGCAGGGTCTCGCCGCGCGACACCTCGTCCGCCATGGCCCTTCGTCACCTCGCTCCGCAAGTCCGTGTCCCGCCTTCACGGCTTCGACGGCGTCACGAGCGGGTCACCGGAGCATAATCCGTGGCGCTAATCTAGAACAAGTTCCTACTTCGGCCCCGCCGCAGGTGGCAGAGTTGGGGCGTGACACAGTTCACACAGTTCAGACAGGGTCCGCGGGTCGGACGAAGAAGTTGAGGAAAGCCCATGACGGTTGACGCGTCGGCCACCGCCGGCTCCCCCGTTCCGGCCGCCCCGGCGAGCCCGGTCCCTCCGCTCACGGAGCGCCAGGAGGCACGCCGCCAGCGCATCCTGCGCGCCACCCAGCAGCTCGCCGCCCGGGGCGGCTTCGACGCCGTCCAGATGCGCGAGGTGGCGGAGCTCTCGGAAGTGGCGCTGGGCACGCTCTACCGCTACTTCCCCTCCAAGATCCACCTCCTGGTCGCCACCATGCAGGACCAGCTGGAGCAGCTCCACGACCAGCTCCGCCGCAAGCCACCGGTCAGCGCCGACCCCGGCGAACGCGTCGCGGAGACGCTCATGCGCACCTTCAAGGCGCTGCAGCGGGAGCCCCACCTGGCGGAGGCGATGATGCGCGCGCTCACGTTCGCGGACCGGTCGGTGTCCGCCGAGGTCGACTCGGTCAACCGGCTCATCACGGACGTCATCGCCGACGCCGTCCACGCCGGCCGGCCGCTGACCCGGTCCGAGCTGGCGGCGGTGCGGGTGGTGACGCACACCTGGCACTCGACGCTGATCACCTGGCTGTCCGGACGCGCCTCCATCTCCCAGGTGAAGGCGGACATCGACACCGCGTGCACGCTGATCTCGCAGGCCGCGGCCGAGTAGCCCCGGCCGGCTGGCCCCCGTATCGCAGAGGTCTCATACTGGAGGCCGGAGGTGGGGGACATGAGCGACGAGCAGAACACCACTGAGGCGCGGTCCGCGGCGGCGGACTCGACGCGGCCCCAGGCCGGCGGCGACGGCCGTGACGGCCGCGACGATCTGGTCGACACCGTCATCGGCCTGGCCGTCCTGGGCCTCGGCGCCGCCGTGATGGCGGGCGGCATGAGCCTGGGTGGCGTGCTCCGGGGGCTGACGCGGGGGACGCCGCCCCGGACGCCGCCGATCGGGCCGAGGTAGGGCCCGCGCGGGCGCCCTCGAAAAGCATTCGCCCGCCATCGCAATCCCCTGTCACCATCGGTCGCCAGGGGGTGACGACATGGGATCCAGGATTTCCCGGCTTACCGAGCGGACCGCGGCGCTGGCGGCCATCCGCCAGGAGTGGCTCGACGCGCAGTCCTGCACCCTGCCCGCGGACCGCTACGAGGCCGAGTTCGGCATCGCCCTCGCCTACGACAGCGCCGGCCTGACCCCGCCCCGCACCGTCGTGTGGGTGCCGGACCCGGCACTGGGCGCGGTCGTCGCGGCCGTCCTGGCGAACCGCGGTACCCGGACCTCCGGAATGGTCTGGTCCGAGGCGCGTCAGCGGGGGCGGCGTGCCGCGTCCCTGGTCTACACCAACCGCGCGTGGGACCAGGCGCACGCGGCGACGCGTTTCCCGACCGGCCGCGTCGAGTCCGCCACGCGCTCCGCCGCCCTGGGCCTCACCTTCACCACCCGCAGCCCGAAGACGCCCGTTCCCCGCGACCCGTTCGTCCTGCAGTCCGAGTGGCGTGCCACCCAGACCCGGATCGAGGCGTCCATGGCGACCTGGGGCCTGCACGCCTTCTGGAGCCACGGCCGCGTCGACTACCGCAAGCGCGGAGTGCGCGTCGCCATGGAGGCCGTCGGCGCGCCCGAGAAGGACCTCCCCCAGTGGCTCCGCTACCGGACCCCCCAGTACCTCCAGGTCAAGGAGTGTCTGGACTGGGCCCTGGGGCAGCAGGAGCACCTGGAGGAACTGGCCCTCCTCGACGCCCTGGGCCGCCTCGACAACCAGCTCTTCACCCGCCTCCACCACGACACCACCCCCTTCCGCCCCGTCGACGGCATCGCCCGCGTGGCCCGCTCGGCCGGCTGGTGGTGGCCGTTCGAAGACGTCGCCGTCGTCTGCGAACGCCCCTCCGTCCGCGCCCTGGACCGCGAAGGCCGGCTCCACGCCGAGGACGGCCCCGCCCTCGCCTACCCCGACGGCGGCTTCTCCGCCTACTTCTGGCACGGCCGCGTCGTGCCCCGGTGGGCGGTCCTGGAACCGACCGTCGCCCGCATCGCGACCGAGCCGAACGTCGAAGTCCGCCGGTGCGCGATCGAGTCCATGGGCTGGGCCCGCTTCACCGAGGAGGCGGAGCTGACCCTGCTCGACGAATGCCCGGACCCGGGCAACCCCGGCCAGTGGCTGAGCCTGCACTCGGTGCCGGGCAAGGTCTGGGGCACGCCGGCCCACGTGCTGGTCTGCACCAACGGCTCGGTGGACCTGGACGGCGGCCGCCACACCTTCGGCCTGCTCGTCCCGGTGACCGTCGGCACCGCGCTGGGCGCCGCCGCATGGGGCTACGGCCTCACCGCCGACGAATACGCGCAGCTGCAGCGCCGGGCCTGACAACCACGAACCTCCCGGAGGAGAACGTGCGGACTTTGGCAGAAGCGATCGAGCTCCACGGCATCGACGTGGACGAGCACCTCGACCGCGAGATGACGATCCCGGTGCTGACCGGCCTGCAGGCGCAGGGCGACGTGATGGTCGTCCCGCGCTCCGCGCAGGCCCCGGCGGCCACCCCCGTGCCGCGCGACGGCGTCGCCGTCGTGCGCGGTGAGTTCGGCGGGCACACCCACACCCTGCTCGCCGAGGGCACGGTCACGTTCGACCCGGCGCCCGAGGAGGGGCTGGACATCGGCGTGCTGACCGTCGGCACGGACGCGACCGCGTACCTGGCGCACCCGGAGCACGCGTACTCGGGCATCGGCCCGGGGACGTACGTGCTGCGGCGCCAGCGGGAGCTGGACACCACGCGCCCGGACCCCGAGGAGCTGATCGCGCGCGCCGCGGCGGTGCGGCGGGAGCGGGCGGAGGCGGAGGCGGCCGCCGACCGGCGGGTGCGCTACGTGCGGGACTGAAGCAGGTGGTGCCGCGGCGCGGGCCGGTGGTCAGTCAGCCGATCCGCGCCACAGGTCGCCCCAGTCGACGTCCCGGGCCGCGCGATAGGTGTCGCCCTGACGCTTGGAGACGAGCGTCTGAGCCGTCGCGCCGTCCGGCTCGCACAGCTGCATCATCACCAGACCCTTGCGGATCTGCGGATGCCGCAACACGCGTGCCGGTGACTCGGGCACCGGCACGCGAGTCGCCACCACGTACGCGAACTTCTCGTCCTCGTGTCCCAGATCTCCGCCCTTGAGCCGGCGATGCAACGGCGACCGGTGGACCCGCGCTGCGAAATGGCACCAGTCCCGCGTGCCGGCCAGAGGGCACGCGCCCGAGTGCGGACACGGCGCGACCACTCGCAGCCCCATCGCGATCAGCACATCGCGCGCCGCCATGATCCGCTGGTAACCGTCGGGCGTACCGGGCTCGACGACCGCGATCGTCCCCGCCCCGACGGCCGAGGCCCGGACCAGCGCGTCCTGGTCCTCGGCCGACAGCTCGGACAGGACGTAGGACACCGTCACCAGATCGGCCTCGGGGATCTCGGCCGGGAACCGCACCTGGCGCCACTCCGCGTGCCGCAAGGCACCGGAGAACGCGTCGCGCGCCAGCCGGCGCCCGAGCTCCAGCGCATCGCCGACCTGATCCAGGACCACGATGTCCTTCAGCGACGGGAAGACCCCGCTCGCCGCCCACGCCGCGGCCCCGCTTCCCCCGCCGACGTCGACGAGGCTCCGCGGACCCAGCTCCGGGACGCGCTCCGCGACCGCGCCGAGCGCCGCCCGCACCGCGCCCCACGTGGCGGGCATCCGGTAGGCGGCGTAGGCGGCGGCATCCACGCTCCCGGCGAGGATCGGCCGCGCCGCGCGCCCCGGCGTCCGATAACGCATGATCAATCGCTCGACCGACGCCTCCAGTTCACGGAGTGACAGGTCGGCGGTGGCGGCTTCAAGCGCGGCGGCGAGATCGGCAGGCAGGTCCATGGCGGGACCATCCTGCCATCCGCCGCGCACCCTGCCGCGCCGTCACCGCCGTTACCGCCGTTACCGCCGTCACCGCCGACCTGGCGCCGCGCCGACTTGGCGCCGCGCCGACTTGGCGCCGCGCCGACCTGCTGCCGACCGACACCGCGCCGACCCGCCTCAGTCCCAGGCCGGGCTCAGCTATCCCAGCTCCATCCGCCACTCCTGCTCCACCAGATGGTGCCCCCACACCTCGACCGCCTCCTGATGCACGACCTCGAACCCGACGTCCCGGTAGATGCGGTGCGCCGCGCTCAACCCGTCCACCGTGAACAGCACCATCCGCCGGTACCCCGCCTTGCGCGCGAACCCGAGGCACTCCTCGACCAGCCGGCGGCCCACCCCCAGCCCCCGTGCCGAGGGCTCGACCAGCAGAATCCTGAGTTGTGCGGTCTCGACCCCGTCCTCGCTCGGCCGCCGTACACACGCGATGCACCCCACGCGCCGTCCCCCGGCCTCCGCGATCCAGAACGCCTCGCGCTCCGGGTCGTGCGACGACGCGTAGTCGGCCACGATCCGCGCGACGTCGGCCTCGAACGTCTCGTCGAAGTCCCGCTCGACCGCGTACAGCACCCCGTGCCGCTCCACCGCCCAGCCGTAGTCGCCGGGGCGCGGTGCCCGCAGCGTCACCTCGCTCCCGGCTCCGACCTCCAGTTCCAGCAGCGAGCCGACCTGCACCATCGCCTCGACCAACCGCCCGCGGTCCTCGGCTCCCAGCCGCGACAGCAGTGCGGCGACCTGCTCGCCGGAACGGTCGTCGAGCCCTGAGAACACCGAGCGTCCGCGCTCGGTCAGCGCCACGGTCCCCCGTCGCGCGTCCTCCGCGGCCCGGCCCTTGACGACCAGCCCCTCCTCGTCGAACCGGGCGAGGATGCGGCTCAGATACCCGGCGTCCAGGCCCAGGTCCTCGCGGATCCGCGGGACGCTCCCCCCGTCCGGGCCGGCGTGGGCGATCTCGAACAGCACCCGGACCTCGGTCAGGGTGTAAGGGCTCTTCACCAGGCCTTCGTCCAGCAGGCCGATGAGCTTCGTGTAGGCGCGGTTGAAGGAGCGTACGGCGGCCACCGCGGGCGCGAGATCCAGCATGCGTCCACGGTAGGGGCCGATGCTTGACTCAGTCAATGACCGAGTCAAGGAATAGTGGCCGGCGCGGCGACGGCCTCACTCCTCCGGCGGAAACACCGCCCGCCCGCTCTCCTCCTCCACGATCGTGATCGCCTCGACCGGACAGTTCTCCGCGGCGTCGAGCACCGCCTCCGACGACGCCATCACCTCGTGCCGCGGACACGACTGCCGCGCCGCGTCCAGCTCGAACCCGTCAGGCGCCCGCAGAACGCACCCACCCGAACCGATGCACAGGTCCGTATCGACAGTCACGCGCCACTTGGTATCTGACACCGGTTAGAACCCTTCCGGGGTATAGCCGTTCGGCAGGTGCATGGTCTTCGTCTCCAGGTATGCCCTGAGCCCTTCGGGCCCGAACTCGCGTCCGATCCCCGACTGCTTGAACCCGCCGAACGGCGCGTTGAACTCCATGCCGAAGGTGTTGACGCCGTAGTTCCCGGACCGAACCCGCCGCGCCACCCCCAGGGCGTGCTCGGTGTCGGCCGACCACACCGAGCCGGACAGGCCGTAGTCCGAGTCGTTCGCGATCCGGACCGCGTCGTCCTCGTCCGCGTAGGGGATCATCGCGACCACGGGCCCGAAGATCTCCTCCTGCGCGATCACCATGTGGTTGTCGACGTCCGCGAACAGCGTCGGCTCGACGAACCACCCCTTCGGGAGGTCTTTCGGCCGGCCGCCGCCGACCACCACCCGCGCGCCCTCGCCGACGCCCTTGGCGATGTACGCCTCGACGCGGTCCCGCTGCCGCCGCGCCACCAGCGGACCGACCTGCGTGCCGGGATCGAGGGGATCCCCGGTCTTCAGGGCCCTGACGGCCTCGGCCATCGCCTCGACGGTCTCGGCGTACCGGTCCCGGTGCACCAGCACCCGCGTCTGGGCCACGCACGCCTGGCCGTTGTTCATGTAGGAGTTGGGCAGCAGCCCCGGGATCGAGGTCGCGAGGTCCGCGTCGGGCAGGATGATCGCCGCCGACTTCCCGCCGAGTTCCAACGTCACCCGGGTCAGATGGGGCGCGGCCGCGGCCAGCACCGCCTTCCCGCCCGCCGTCGAGCCCGTGAACCCGATCTTGTCCAGCCCCGGGTGCGCGGCCAGGTAGGCGCTGTTCTCGCGCCCGGCCGGCACGATGTTCAGCACCCCCTCCGGCAGCCCGGCCGCGATCGCCATGTCGGCGAGCATGTACGCGTCCAGCGCGGTCTCCGGCGAGGGCTTCACCACCACCGCGCAGCCGGCCACCAGCGCCGGCGCGATCTTGCTCACCGTGATGAACTGCGGCACGTTCCACGCCACGATCGCCGCGGCCACGCCGACCGGCTCGCTGCGCACCACGGTCGGGCCGAGCAGCCCCTGGCGCAGTTCCTCCCACGGGTAGTCGGCCGCCATGGTCAGGAAGTAGTCCCAGATCATGATGGGAGCCCACACCTGCGCCAGGATCGACCACGAGTACGGCGATCCGGTCTCGGAGCTGATCAGCCGCGCGAGCTCGTCGGAGCGCGCCTCGTACTGGTCGCGCAGGTTCCGCAGGATCTCCACCCGCTCGGCCACGCTCATCCGCGGCCACGGGCCCTCGTCGAACGCCCGGCGCGCGGCGGCGACCGCGCGGTCCATGTCGGCCGGGGCGGCCTCGGGCGTCCGCCCGAACACCTCCTCGGTGACCGGGGAGATCATCTCCAGCGTGGCGTCGGTGGCCGGATCCACGTAGGAGCCGCCGATGAACAGTTTCGCGTGCTCGGTCACGGTGCCCATGAGTGTGCCCTCTCAGCTGAAAGACCGTCAGGCGGCAGCCACTAGAACAGATATCAGTTTCGATGGTGAAGCTCAATGACGCTCCGGGCCGGGGAACCTTTCGCCTCGCTAAGTACTTATGAGAACGTGTTCCTACATCACGTGAACCAAAGGAGCCCCCATGACCGACGCCGTCGTCGCCGAGGCCCCCGGTGTCTGGTCGATCCGGGTGCCGTTCCCCGACAACCCGCTCGGCTACACCCTGGTCTATGCCCTGGAGGCCGGGGCCGGCGGCCCGGTCCTGGTCGACGCCGGCTGGGACGACCCGGTCTCGCTGACCGCGCTGGAGGACGGCCTCGCGGCGATCGGCACGTCGGTCTCCGACGTGCACGCCGTCCTGGTCACCCACCACCACCCCGACCACCACGGCCTGGCCGGCCGCATCAGGGAGCTGAGCGGCTGCCGCGTCGCCCTGCACGCCGAGGACGCGAAGGTGGTCGAGATGGTCCGCACCGCCGAGCGCGGCCCGTGGACCAAGCGCTACAAGGCCCTGCTGGAGCTCTGCGGCGCCCCGGCCGAGGCGGTGGCGAGCGCCGGCGCGGCGATCCCGCAGGGCGCCAAGCCCGCGGTGCCGGACGTGCTGATCGAGGACGGGGCGCTGATGGACGTGCCGGGCCGCGCCCTGCGCGCGATCTGGACGCCCGGCCACTCCCCCGGCCACACCTGCTTCCACCTGGAGGACACCGGCGAACTGCTGACCGGCGACCACGTCCTGCCCGGCATCACCCCGGTGGTGACGGTCTACGACGACCACGTGGCCGGCACCTCGGACCCGCTGGGCGACTTCCTGGCCTCCCTCCACAAGGTGTCCCGCCTGCCCACCACCCGCGCCCTTCCGGCCCACCGCGCACCCTTCGACGGCGTGGCCGCCCGCGCCGCCGAGATCGCCGAGCACCACGAGCGGCGCCTGGCCCAGATCGAGGAGCAGCTGGCGGCGGGCCCGAAGACGCTGTGGGCGATCGCCGAGCGCATGGAGTGGAACAAGGGCTGGGAGCGGCTGGACACGTTCGCCCGGCACCTGGCACTCGGCGAGGCCGGGTCGCACCTGCGGCACCTGGCGGTGACGGGGCGGGTCCGGCTGTCGTCGACGGAGCCGATCGAGTTCTCGGTGGCGTGAGGGACGCTGCGGCAGGAGCGGCGATGGAGGCCTCATAGACCCCGTAGCGCCCCAGAACCCGCCGGAGCAGTCTGCTCCACCCTTCCGGCCCCGCCCGCCCGGCACGGTCCCCCTCCAGCCCTCACAGCCCCCCGGGGACGCCCCCGTCCGGCTCCCCGACCGGTGGCCGCTCCCGGCACCTAGCTGGAAACCCCTGCGGCCCAGGACCGGAGCGTCCCGGCTACCGGCGTCGGCGTACGCTGATGAACCATGCCAGTCCACAACTCCCACTGCTCCTACTGCGGCACCGCCTACCCTTCGGGCGCGCCGTGGCCCCGCGTCTGTGCGCACTGCGGCGAGACGACCTGGATCAACCCGCTGCCCGTGGCGCTGGTGATGATGCCGGTGATCGGCCGTGACGGGCGGACCGGGCTGCTGACCGTGCGGCGTGGCATCGAGCCGCAAGTGGGTGAGGTCGGGCTGCCCGGGGGCTTCATCGAGGAGGGGGAGAGCTGGCAGCAGGCCGCGGTGCGCGAGCTGTGGGAGGAGACCGGGCTGCGGGCCGAGGTGGACGAGGTGGAGCTCGCCGACGTGCTGAGCGCCCCCCGGCACGTCATCCTCATCTTCGGGCGGGTCCGGCCGCGGCCGATCGCGGAGCTGGACGGGCTGACGCCGGAGAAGGTGTCCGCGCTGTCGAACGGCGAGACGCAGGAGTTGGTGGTCGTCGAGCGGGCGCAGCCGCTGGCGTTCCCCCTCCACACGGAGATGGCGTACCGCTTCTTCGGCGAGTCGCTCTGAGGCCCGGGGATATCCCCGAGTTGACGCTCAGGAGTCGGGCAAGAGCACGCAAACCGTGATGATCTGTCCGCCACGAGGGTGACGACACGGCCACGGCCTTCAACTTTCACTCGGCGTGATGGCCGATGTGATGCTACCGTGACGCACGGTCGCACTGGGCAGTCGGTTCATGAAGCACATCGGGACTCACTCCAAGCTCGACCGGTATCGGCGCGACAGGCGCGGGTACCCAACCACCGGTCCCGCGGACAGCGGGAGTGATTCCGAGGTAGAACGCAGCATGGCAACTGGCACGGTCAAGTGGTTCAACGGCGAGAAGGGCTACGGCTTCATCGCCCAGGACGGCGGCGGCCCGGACGTCTTCGTCCACTTCTCCGCCATCGAGGGTCAGGGTTACCGGAACCTCGAGGAGAACCAGACGGTCGAGTTCGAGATCACCCAGGGCCCGAAGGGCCCGCAGGCGGAGAAGGTCCGCGCCGTCAACGGCTGATCCCCGAACGCAGGAACAGCGCGACGAAGCCCCCGCGAGCCAGCTCGCGGGGGCTTCGTCATGCCTTGCCGTCAGGTCTTGCCGTCGTGCCTCGTCAGGCCTTGGTGCGGAGGGCTCCGGGATACGCCATCTCGACCCGCATCGCCTCAATGGCGTAGTAGTCGGCCTTGGACACCGATTCCAACAACCGGCGCGCGTCCGGCCCCACGAGCCCAGCACCGCGTAGGGGCGTAAACCATCTCACCAGCCGCAGACCTTCCGCCCGACGCGAGGAGGACGGGCGACCACAGCGTCCTCTCGAACTATCCGACGAGGTCGCCCGGCAGATGACGGTCCGCCGGGCCGTCGTACCAGTCCGGCCCCTGCATCTGCAGCGACAGCGGCTGCACCATGTCCGAGTTCTCCGAGGCGCGCCAGCCCTTCTCCCGCGTCGACTCCTCGATGGAGTGCGCGCACAGCGACAGCGTCCGGCAGGTGATGAACATCGCCTTCATCTCCAGCGGCGAGTAGCCGGCGTCCAAGCCGATGCAGCCCATGGCGCCGGGGCCGTTGATCCACAGCCGGCGGCCGAAGACCTCCTCGGTGGCGTCCTCCATGGCGCGGGCGATGGCGACGTACGTGCCGCTGATCCCCCACTTGTCGCTGAGCTCCAGCAGGCGCACGGTACGCGGGTCCCGGATGTGCTGCGCGTGGTGGAAGCCGGGCATGTTCTCGCGGCGGGCACGCATCTCGCGGACGGTGAGCGCGGCGGCCTCCTCGATGCTGAGGCCCTCGTCCTCGGCGCGCTTCTCCACGCCGATGTACATGGCCGCCGGCCGGTCGGCGGTGCCGTGCAGGCGGCCGATCGCGGCGACGCCGGCCGAGACCGCGCCGTTGAGCTCGGCGCCGCCGGCGGTGGCGAAGCGGACGGTGGCCGAGGACGGGGACATGGCGTGCTCGGCGAGCGAGACCATCATCGCGTTCGTGATCCTCGCCTGCGCCTCGGTCGGCAGCTCGCCCTTCAGCACCAGGAACAGCATCTGGCCGAAGTCCAGGCTGCCGGTGAGCTCGTTGACGTCGTAGCCGCGGACCACGATCCGGTCGCGGTTCTTCCACGCGATATTCGACTTCCAGTGGAAGGGGGTCTTCTCAGTGCTCTCGGCCATCTCAGCGCTTTCCGTTCTTCAGTCGTTCGGGGAAATAGCGGGACTCGGGGTCGAGCACGTCGCGCAGCAGCGCCAGGTGCTCGGCGGAAGGCGCGGCGACCACGCCGAGGGTGTCGGCGACGCGGGGCGTGAAGCCGGTGTTCGCCAGCACCTCCTCGACGGTGGCGCCGGGCATCAGGGCGCTGACGGTGAGTTCGCCCACCGTGTCGTCGCCCTCCATGACGCACAGGTCGGTGACCACCTTCACCCGCACCGGGTTCAGGCCCGCGCGGCGGCGCGCGCCGGGGCCGTCCAGGAAGCCGGGCGAGGTGACGTAGTCGCAGCGTTCGGGGAATCGGCGCTTCTCGTGGCTGGTGAGCACCACGATGGTGGCGCAGTGCGAGGCGATGTCGTTGGCCCCGCCGCTGCCGGGCAGCCGCACCCGGCCGGTGCCGCGCTCGATCCAGGTGGAGTTGATGTTCGCCCGGGCGTCGATCTGCGCGCCGCCGAGGAAGCCGGTGGCGACCAGGCCGCGCTGCACGAACCCGCCGAGCGACTCGATCAGCGAGCCGAGCTTGGACGGCGCGTGCATGATCCGCGGGTCCACCACGGACAGCGGGGTGGGCACCACTTTGGGGAACACCACGCCGGACTCGATGAGCAGCCGGGCGTCCGGCGCGTGCGTGCGCTGCGCCACCAGCCCGGCCAGCAGCGGGAGCCCGGTGCCGGCGATCACGCAGTCGCCGTCGGCGATCTGCCGCGCGCCCTCGAAGACGAGGAGTTCCCGGGGCAGGGCCCCGGGCGGCTCCAGGTGCCCGGGGGCGACGGGTTCGGTGACGGTCACAGCAGTCTCCGCATCTGCTCGGCCATCGCGGTCCGCGCCGAGCCGTCGGGGTCGGTCGCGGCCAGATAGGCGTCGAAATCGGGGTGGGACTCCACGGTCCCGGCGAGGAAGGCGCGCGGGCCCTCGTCACCGGCCTTGGCGATCTTCTGGTAGCCGTCGATGTCCGGTTCGAAGTAGTCGTAGCGGCGGTAGACGCTGGTCGGCCAGGCGCCCCAGGGCTGCTCGACGACCGCGCTGACGTAGGCGCCGGAGATGGTGACGCGCTCCGGCTGGTCGTCGAACGCGCCGGCCGGCAGCACCTCCTCGACCGAGACGATCACGTGCCGGGAGGCGCGGACCATGTCGATCTCGTGGCTGGTGACGCCGTCGATCACGACGTTGCCGTCGGCGTCGGCGGCGTTGGCGTGGATCAGCGAGACGTCCGGCGTACAGGCGCGGACCAGCACCACCGGTTCGCCGCTCCAGGGGTCGGCGGTGACGACCGCGTCGTCCTCCGCGACGAGCCGCTCGAGCACCGAGGAGCCCAGTAGCGAGCGCACCGGCATGAACGGCAGGCCCATGGCGCCGGCCAGGAACCGGGAGGCCATGGACAGGTGCGAGTAGTCGCGCACCGCGATCCGGTTGGCCTCGACGGCGCGGCGCCAGGTGAACAGCGTCCCGAACTTCTCCAGGTTGCCGCTGCCCTGCTCGGTGCGGACCACGAGGCCGGCGGCCACGAGGAAGTCCAGCGGCAGGGACAGGTTGCAGCCCACCACCGTGAGCTCGCCGATGCGCTGCCGCACGACCTCGTGCACCAGCGCCATCGGGCAGCGGTTGATGTTCTGGCCGCCCAGGCCCAGCACCGCGCCCGGTTCGACGAACCGCTCGACGGCCTCGGCCGCCGGCAGGACGAGGGCCTTGGTCAGAAGCTGATGCACGCCGACCGCCATTCGGTGTAGAAGTCCCAGACCTCCGGCGAGCACTCGGGCGCGCCGTACTGGGACTGCTTGGCGCCCATGTGCGGGAGGTGCGCGTAGGCGCCGACGCCGGGCCGGTTCACGTGCAGCATGCCCGCTTCGAAGCGCTCCAGCGCCTCGAAGATGTGCGCCGGGTTCTGCGTGAAGATGGTGCCGGACATGCCGTACTTCACGGAGTTGCTGATGCGCATGGCGTCGTCGAAGCCGTCGCAGTCGATGACCGACAGCACCGGGCCGAAGATCTCCTCCTGGGCGATCTCGCAGTCCCACGGCACGTCGCGCAGCACGGTCGGCTGGACGTAGTACCCGTTCGGGACGCCGTCGGTGAACCGGCCGCCGCCGACCGCGACCTTCGCCCCGGCCTTCTGGGCCTTGGCGACGGCGTCCAGGCAGGCGTTCATCCGGTCCTCGTTCACCACCGGGCAGACCTCCGCGGCGGGGTCGGACGGGTGGCCCACCTTGAGGGCGGCGACCTTCGCGACGACCTTCTCCAGCAGGGCTTCCCTGACCCTGGTGTCCACCACGACGCGCGAGGTGGCCGAGCAGCGCTGCCCGGCCTGGCCGAACGCGCCGAACACGATGGCCGCGGCGGCCTTGTCGAGATCGGCGTCCGCCAGGACCAGCACGGCGTTCTTGCCGCCGAGCTCCAGCTGCGTCTTCATCAGCCGCCCGGCCCCGGCCTGGTGGATGGCCCGGCCGACCGGCAGCGAGCCGGTGAACGATATGCCGGCCACGCGCGGGTCGTTCGTGAGCGCCTCGCCGGGCTCCCGGTCGCCCTGCACCAGGTTCAGCACCCCGGCCGGCAGCCCGGCGTCGGCGAACGCCTGCACCAGCAGCGCCGCGGAATGGGGCGTGAACGGCGAGGGCTTCAGCACGCTGGTACACCCGGCGACCAGCGCCGGCGCGACCTTCCAGATCGGGATGGTCAACGGGAAGTTCCACGGCGTGATCAGCCCGACCACCCCGATCGGCTGCCGGAACGTCATCGCGACGGTCCGCGGCTCCTCGGCGGGCGTGGTGGAGCCGTTGAGCCGGCGCCCCTCCCCCGCGGTGAAGTCGAGGATCGCCATCCCGCGGCGCACCTCGCCGAGCGCCTCCTTGAGGAGCTTGCCCTGCTCGCGGCTGACGGCGTGGGCGAACTCGTCCTCGCGCTCCCCGATGATCCGCTCGGCCCGGCGCACGAACTCCGCGCGCTTGATCGGCCCCAGCGCCCGCCACGCCGGCAGCGCGGCCTCGGCGGCGTCCACCGCGCGCGCCGCGTCGGCGGCGGTGGACTCGGCGAAGTGGCCGACGACGTCGGAGGTGTCGGCCGGGCTCACGTTCGGCCGGGTGCCGCCGGACACGGCCGGGGCCCAGGCGCCGCCGACGAAGTTGCCGAGGTGCTCGGGGCGGACAGGGTGTTGATCAACCATGGTTCCTACCTTGGGGTGAGCGTGCGCTCTCGCCAAGACCGCTCTTCGGCATGGACTGGATAGCGCCCCGCTATGGAGCCCGGTGGGGATGAACAGTGCGTTAACCGACGGGTGACACATGGCGCCGGCCTGCGCTGAAGCGTTCGGCTATGGGCTCCATAGCCGGTAAGGCGGTTGGCCCGTCTGCCTGCGGGCGGAACACTGCGGAGCACGGAAGACCGCCTGCCACGCCATGCCCGGACACGAATGTTCACCAGGCGAACGCCTGTCAGTCACTTGCAGCCGCGAAGGTACGGCTCCGAGTCACACGAAACCCGGAGATATCCAGCCAGAAGGGCACACCCATGTCGCAAGTACTGTCCCGCCGCCTCGGCGCGCTCCTCGCCGTCGGGGGGCTGACGCTGACCGGACTGACGGCTTGCTCCTCTTCCAAGTCCGCCAGCGCGGCCGGCTCAGCCGGCTCGGCCGGCGGGACCACCCCGGCCGCCGCCCCGGCCGCCTCGTGCCCGGCCCTGGGCGCCGCCGCCCCGACCGACGCGCCCAAGGCCGACGGCTCCGGCGGCGAGGTGACCATCTACAGCGCCGACGGCCTGTACGACACCAAGGACGACAACAACTGGTACAACGCCGAGTTCAAGAAGTTCACCGCGCTGACCGGCATCCACGTCAACTACTCCGAGGACGGCTCGGGCGGCGTGGAGGCCAAGGTCGACTCGGAGAAGGCGAACCCGAAGGCGGACGTCATCGTCACGCTGCCGCCGTTCATCCAGAAGGCGCAGGCCTCCGGCCTGCTGCAGGCCTACAGCCCGGCCTGTGTGGACAAGGTCGACCCGTCGCTGGTGGACAAGAGCGGCCAGTGGGAAGCCGTCATGGGCAACTACCTGTCCTTCATCTACAACACCAAGCAGCTGCCCGACGGCCCGCCGAAGACCTGGAACGACCTGCTCGACCCGAAGTTCGCCAAGAAGCTGCAGTACTCCACGCCGGGTGTGGCCGGTGACGGCACCGCGGTGATGATCAAGGCGATCCACGACTTCGGCAGCCGGGACGCGGCCTGGGACTACTTCAAGAAGCTGCAGGCGAACAACGTCGGCCCGTCCAAGTCCACCGGCAAGCTGGAGTCCAAGGTCAACACCGGCGACCTGCTGGTGGCCAACGGAGACGTCCAGATGAACTACGTGGACAGCAAGACCCAGTACCCGAACACCAAGATCTTCTTCCTGGCCGGCGCCGACGGCAAGCCCACCACCTTCTCCCTGCCCTACATGGCCGGGCTGGTCAAGGGCGCGCCGCACGCCGACAACGGCAAGAAGCTGATCGACTTCCTGCTCTCCGAGCAGGCCCAGCTGGACGCCTCGAAGATCGCGTACGGCTTCCCGGCGCGCACCGACGTCAAGCCCGCCGACGACAACTTCGCGTCCATCAGCGGCCTGCTGCAGGGCGTGACGGTCTTCCCGGTCGACTGGAACGACGTGGCCAAGAACTACAACAGCGACGTCAAGGCCTGGGACGAGGCCACCGGCACCCCGAGCTGACCGTGACCCCGCACGACGACTAGCACCGCCAGGTGTCCCGCTCCGACACACGGGGCGGGGCACCTACCCGTGTTTCCGTACGCACCCCGAACCGCACAGGAGTGATCATGACCGAAGCCGAAGCCGAAGCAGGCCGGCCGGACCGACGATCAGCGAGCCCCCGAGGCGGCGGCATCCGCTTCGACGACGTGACCGTCGCCTACAACGGCACCGTCGTGCTCGACTCCTTCTCGCTGGAGGTCGCGCCGGGCGAGGTGGTGGCGCTGCTCGGCCCGTCCGGCTCGGGCAAGACCACGGCGTTGCGCGCGGTCGCCGGGTTCGTGCGGCCGGCCTCCGGCCGGGTCCATGCCGGCGGCCGGGACGTCACCGACCTGCCGCCGTACAAGCGCGGCCTGGGCATGGTGGTGCAGCAGTACGCACTGTTCCCTCACATGCGCGTGGAGCAGAACGTGGCGTTCGGGCTCAAGGCCCAGAAGGTCGCCAAGTCCCTGATCCCGGAACGGGTCGCCGAAGCCCTGCGGATGACCGGCATGTCCCAGTACGCCAAGCGCTACCCGCGCGAACTGTCCGGCGGACAGCAGCAGCGGGTCGCGATCGCCCGCGCGCTGGCCATCCAGCCCTCGGTGCTGCTCCTGGACGAGCCGCTGTCGGCCCTGGACGCGCAGCTGCGCAGCGGGATGCTGGCCGAACTCGCGCGGCTGCACCGGGAGCTGCCCGATGTCAGCATCCTGTATGTCACCCACGACCAGATCGAGGCGCTCACGCTGGCCGACCGGATCGCGGTGATGAACGACGCCCGCCTGGTCGAGGTGGGCACGGCGCGCGAGCTGTACAAGCGGCCCGGCACCGAGTTCGCCGCCGGGTTCGTCGGCAACTCCAACCTGCTGCCGGTCGAAGTCACCGCATGCGCGCCGCACGCCGACGGCTCGTTCCGGGCCACGGTGCGGATCGCCGAGGGCGCCGATCCGGTGGTGGCGAGCTGCGCCGAGGCCGCCGCGGCCGGCGAGGAGCGGGTCCTGTGCCTGCGGCCGCACCTCGTGGACCTGGCCGCCGCCGACCACCACGACAACGCCTTCGCCGGCAAGGTGACCGAGGTCCAGTGGCGCGGCTCCGCGCACCGCGTGTTCGCCGAGGTGCACGGCCACGAGGTCCGGATCGACACCACCGAGCTGCGGAACCCGCCGGGCATCGGCGACGAGGTGTGGCTGCACTTCTCGGCCGAGGACGCGGTGCTGATACCCGCGCAGGGCGGCGCGCGATGAGCGCCGTCACCGAGCTTCCGCCGACTGCGCCGGTCACGCCGGGTGCCCGGCCGACCGGCCCCGCGCCGAAGAAGCGCCCGGCGACAGCGTGGCTGTGGTCCACTCCCCCGGTTCTGCTGCTGGCCGCGGCGTTCCTCTATCCGCTGTACCTCGTGGTGAAGCAGGCGTTCGAGGGCAGCCCGCCGGACCCGGCGAACCCGTTCAAGGTCACGACGTCGTTCTCGGACACGGTGAAGGACCCCGGCACGCGCACCGTCGTGAAGAACACCATCGAGATGGCGGTGTACTCCACGTCCGGCTGTCTGGTGCTCGGCTTCCTGCTGGCGCTCATCATCGCCTTCGTGCCGTTCCCGGGCTCGCGCGCGGTGTCACGGTTCGTCGACGTGTTCCTGTCGTTCCCGTCGTTCCTGATCACCGTGTCCATCATGTTCCTGTACGGCCGGGTCGGAATGGTGAACCACATCGCCTCCTCGCTCACCGGCGGCGCCCACGACACGCCGGTCGACTTCATCGAGTACTCGCCGTGGGGCATCTGGCTGGCCGAGCTGATCTACTTCACGCCGTTCGTGATGCGCCCGCTGCTGACCGCCTTCTCCCAGCTGGACTCCGGGCAGCTGGAGGTCGCCGCGTCGCTCGGTGCGCGGGCCGGCCGCGTGGTGTGGCAGGTGATCCTGCCCGAGGCCCTGCCCGCCCTGTTCGCCGGCGGCTCCCTGGTCCTGATGCTGACCATGAACGAGTACGGCATCGTGTCGTTCACGGGCGCCAAGTACCAGACGCTGCCCGTCCTGATCGAGAACTTCGCCAAGGAGCAGACCAACTACGCCGGAGCCTGCGCTCTGGCGGTCGTCAACGTCGTGCTGTCGCTGGCGCTGTTCGCCGGCTACCGCGTGCTCCTCGCCCGGATGTCTGGAGGCCGTCGTGCTGCTCTACACGCGTAGGGCCCAGAGGATCGCGTGGGCGGTCTTCGGGTTCTTCTTCCTGCTGCTGTTCGTGCTGCCGTTCGGCGTGCTGGTGCTGGCGGCGTTCACGCGGCAGTGGAACGGGGCGTTCCCGTCGTCGTACACGTTCTCCAACATCACCGCGGCCTTCCACAAGGACCCGCTGGACGGTCTGGAGACGTCGCTGATCACGGCCACGGCGTCGAGCCTCGTCGCGCTGGCCCTGGGCACCTGGGCCGCGCTGGCCCTGGACGCGGTCCGCCACCGCGTCGGCAAGACCCTGATCCAGACGGTGTTCATGCTTCCGGTGGCCGTGCCGTCGGTCGTGGTGGGCCTGGCGCTGCTGGTGGCCTTCTCCCAGGGCCCGGTGTTGCTGAACGGCACCAACACGATCGTCGTGATGGCGCACGCGATCCTGGTGACGGCCTACGCGTTCCAACAGGTCTCGGCCGCGGTGACGCGTCTGGACCCGGCCTACGAGCAGGCCGCGGCCTCGCTCGGCGCGCGGCCGTACTACACGCTGCTGCGCGTGAAGCTGCCGTTGCTGCTGCCGGCGCTGACCGGATCACTGGCCTTGTGCTTCGCGCTGTCCATGGGTGAACTGGGCGCGACCGCGATGGTCTACTCGGCCGACTGGACCACGCTCCCGTTGCGCATCTACGCCCTCGACGACCGCGGCCACCAGTTCGTCGCGGCGGCCGTGACCACGGTGATGATGACCATCACGCTGGCGGTGCTGCTGGTGATCTCGAAAATCCGGACGCGCGCGAACTACCGGTGATCTAGCGTCCCGCGCCGGGAATCCGCCGCGGAAATCAACGCCAGGAACGATCCTGGCGGCGCCGGTGCCTTGACCGCTGCGCGGCCAAGCTGAACAGCCACGACCAACCAGGTCGAGGCAGTTCATCCGGCTTGCCAGGCCCGCCCCTGACGCCGATTTCCATCACCTTCCCGACGCATCCTCACCTTCGCCCGGGGCGACGGATTCCCGGCGCGGGACGCTAGCCTTCGTGCTCATGAACGATGGCGAAGCGCCCGGGATCCGGCTCGCGACCCCGGCCGACGCGGCCGCGGTCGCCCGGATCCACATGGACGCGCGCGCGGCGGCGATGCCGTTCCTGCCCGTGGCGCAGAGCCGCCCGCACAACGAGGTCACCCGGTGGGTCGAGGACGTCGTGCTCACCGAGTGCCGGGTCTGGGTGTATGCCCAGGGCGATGAGGTGCTCGGGTACGCCGCCCTCGAAGGCGACATGCTGGAACACCTCTACCTGCGGCCGGACGTCCGCCGTCGGGGCATCGGGACGTTGTTGCTCGACACGGTCAAGCGGCACAGTCCCGGTGGCCTGTCCCTGTGGGTGTTCCAGGAGAACGCCGACGCCCGGGCCTTCTACGAGCGCCACGGCTTCGCCGTCGTCGAGGCCACCGACGGTCGCGACAACATGGAGCGGCTTCCCGACTTCCTCATGCGATGGACCCCCGGCGGCTGACCGGGCGGCCGGCTGACCCGGGCGGCCGGTCGGCTGGTCAGCCGGTCGGCCGGTCGGCCGGTCAGCCGGCGACACCCAGTGTCCCGGCTCACACCTGCCGGTCCGCCAAGTTACCCGCTGGTAGCATCACGCCATGACTCACGACCCGGCCGCGCTGTTCAACCCGCGCACGTTCGACCCCTCGCAGTTCGACGAGGAGACCCAGCGGCTGCTCAACGCCGTCATCGACTGGTTCGAGGGGCGGGGGAAGCAGCGGCTCATCGCTGAGGACCTGGACCGGGTCTGGTACGCCGACTTCCTGGAGTTCGCGGCCGAGGAGAAGCTGTTCGCGACCTTCCAGACGCCGGCGGCGAACGCCTTCGGATCCGCCGCGGCCGACCAGCGCTGGGACACCGCGCGCAACGCGGCGCTCAGCGAGATCCTCGGCTTCTACGGCCTGCCGTACTGGTACACGTGGCAGGTGACCGTCCTCGGGCTCGGGCCGGTGTGGATGAGCGGGAACGCCGCCGCCCGGGAGCGTGCGGCGCGGCTTCTGGACGAGGGTCACGTCTTCGCCTTCGGCCTTTCCGAGAAGGAGCACGGCGCCGACGTCTACAGCACCGACATGATCCTCACTCCCGACGGCGACGGCGGTTACACCGCCACCGGCGGCAAGTACTACATCGGCAACGGCAACGTGGCCGGCCTGGTCTCGGTCTTCGGCCGCCGGGCCGACGTCGAGGGGCCGGACGGCTACGTCTTCTTCGCCGTCGACAGCCCCCACGAGAAGTTCGAGCTGGTGCAGAACGTCGTCGACTCGCAGATGTTCGTCAGCGAGTTCACGCTGAACGCCTACCCGGTCACCGAGGCCGACATCCTGCACACCGGCGCCGACGCCTTCAGCGCCGCCCTGAACACGGTGAACATCGGCAAGTTCAACCTGTGCACGGCCTCCGTCGGCATCGCGGAGCACTCGTTCTACGAGGCGATCACCCATGCCCACAACCGCATCCTCTACGGCCACCCGGTCACCGACTTCGGCCACGTCCGCGCGTCCTTCGTCGACGCCTACGCGCGCCTGGTCGCCATGAAGCTGTTCAGCGCCCGCGCCGTGGACTACTTCCGCAGCGCCGGTCCGGACGACCGCCGTTACCTGCTGTTCAACCCGATCACCAAGATGAAGGTGACGTCCGAGGGCGAGCGGGTCGTCGACCTGCTGTGGGACGTGATCGCGGCCCGCGGCTTCGAGAAGGACACCTACTTCAACGGCGCCACCCACTACATCAGGGCCCTGCCGAAGCTGGAGGGCACGGTCCACGTGAACCTCGCGCTGGTGCTGAAGTTCATGCCGAACTACCTGTTCAACCCTCAGGACTACCCCGAAGTCCCGACCCGCACGGACGCCGCCGACGACGCCTTCCTGTTCCGGCAGGGCCCGGCGCGCGGTCTGGGCAAGGTGCGGTTCCACGACTGGCGCGCCGCCTACCGGCAGGCCGCGGCGGTCCCGAACGTCGCGCGCTTCACCGAGCAGGCCGAGGCGCTGACGCGGTTCCTGGCCACCTGCCCGCCGGACGAGGCGCAGCAGAAGGACCTCGACTTCCTGCTCAACGTCGGCCACCTGTTCACCCTGGTGGTCTACGGCCAGCTGGTGCTGGAGCAGGCCCGCCTGACCGGACTGGCCGATGAAGTCGTGGACCAGATCTTCGACTTCCTGATCCGCGACTTCTCCGAGTACGCCGTCGCCCTGCACGGCAAGCCGTCCTCGACCCCGGCGCAGCAGGAGTGGGCGCTGGGCGCGATCCGCAAGCCGGTCGTGGACGAGGAACGCTTCAGCCGGATCTGGGAGCGGGTGGCGCAGTTGTCCGGTGCTTACGAGATGCGCCCCTGACGAAGGCCCCCTGGCCGCCGTGCGTTAACCCACGGCGGCTAGCCTTCGTGCATGTCAGACCACTTCATCGTGGTGGGGGGAAACGCTCTGGCGTACCGCCTGGCGGTCGAACTCACGGAGCAGTACGACGCGAACGCGGCGGCGATCGTGCCGGCCGAGGAGACGCCGTACACCGTGCAGATCGCCAGGGCGGTCGGCACCGGGAACGCCGTCATCAGCGCGCACGTGACCGAGGAAGCCCTGCGCGAGGCCGGCATCGACCGCGCCCGGGCCATCGCCTTCGTCGACGGGGACGACCGGACGAACATCCACGCCGCCATGCGGGCCGCGGCCCTGAAACCGGGCATCGGCATCGTGATCCGCATGTTCAACCAGCGGCTGGGCCGGCACATCGCTCAGCTGGTCGCCGACTGCACCGTCCTGTCGGCCTCCGCGACCGCCGCCCCGGCCTTCGTCAACGCCGCCCTGCGACGCCCGCACACGGTCACCGCGGGCGGGCGGTCCCTGTGGATCGCCATGGGCCCGGACATCGACATGCGCCAGACGCCGTTCCTGGTCGCCGACGACGTCGACCGCGACCGGCCGAAGAAGATCAAGATGCTGCCCGCCACCGCCGCGCGCAGCCGCGCCCAGGAGTGGATGGCGCTGCAGGAACGCTCCCCACGGCACGCCGCCCTGCAGTTCCTCGACATCTCCCACACCGACTCGGCGGGGAACCAGGCCCCGGCCATGACCCGCCTGCTCTGGCGCGCCGCCGACGCACTGCGCTTCTTCACCAGCGCCAAACTCCGCACCGTCCTGATCGTCGCGGTGCTCACCCTGCTGGTGGCGTTCACCGGCATCTGGCTGCTGGCCCGGCCGCTCGGCTGGGCGCTGTACCAGAGCCTGCTGGACGTCGCGGGCTCCGCGGTCCCGGACGTGTACGGACAGCCCAGCGCGGTCGGCGGGAGCTGGCAGCGGGTGTTCCAAGTGGCGCTCACGCTGTCCGGCGTGGTGCTGATGCCGGTGGTGACGGCGGTCTTCGTCGAGGGCACGGCCGCACGCCGCAACGTCCGCACCCGGCAGCCGAGCGCGGGGCTGCGCGGCCACGTGGTGGTGGTCGGTCTCGGCAACGCCGGCACCCGGGTCACGACGCTGTTCCACGCCCTGGGCGTCCCGGTGGTCGGCGTCGAGCGCGATCCGGAGGCCCGCGGCATGGCCGCCGCCCGCGGCCTGGACGTCCCGGTGGTGACCGGCGACCGGCCGATCGACGACGCCCTGCGCCGGGCGCAGATCGCGCGGGCCCGCGCCGTGGTGGCGGTGACCGGCGACGACGTGGCGAATCTGGAGGCGGCCCTGGAGGCCCGGGCCATCAACCCGGACGTCCGGGTGGTGGTGCGGCTGTTCGACGACGACTTCGCGTCGCACGTGTACAAGGAGTTCGGCAACACGGCCTCACGCTCGGTGTCGTACCTGGCGGCCCCGGCGTTCGCGGCGGCGATGATGGGCCGCGAGGTGCTGGGGACGCTGTCCGTGTTCCGCCACGTCCTGCTCATCGCCGAGGTCGCGGTGGAAGCCGGCTCGGAGCTGGTCGGCGTCGCACAGCGGGAGCTGGACCGGGCGGGGCTGACCCGCGTGCTGGCGGTGCGGCGGAGCGGGAGCCGGGAGTTCGACTGGTCGGGCGCCGACCGGGGCCGGAGGCTGACGGCGGGCGATCTGCTGATCGTGGCGGCGACGCGGGCCGGACTCGGGGGATTGCTGAAGCCCGCGTAGGGCATGGTCACAGGGGACGACGGGCGGAATACTGGGCGGGTTCGGGAGCGGGCGGCCGGCGGGTCATGGGGAGGCAGAGCGCTGATGAGCTACGACGCTGAAGGTGGACCGGGGTACGGCGACCGGGTGCCCGGCCATGGTCAGGACCCTTATTCGCAAGGCGATCCGTGGAGCACCCCGATCAGCGACGTCCCGCCCACGGCACCGGGCTTCCCGGCCGCACAGTACCCCTCGCCCGGACCGGGGCCGATGCCGACCGGACCGGGACCGATGCCGCCTGGACCGGGGCTAATGCCGCCTGGACCGGGGCCGATGCCGCCTGGACCGTCCGGATTTCCCCCGTACGGACCACAGCCCGGCTACGGCCCGCCCGGCTACCCGCCCTACTACGGGCCGCCGGGATTGGCCCGCAAGACGAACGGCATGGCGGTGGCCGGGATGGTGCTCGGGATCGTCAGCCTGGTGTTCTTCTGGGTCTGGTTCGCCGCGCCGGTCGTCGCGCTGCTGGGGATCATCTTCAGCGCGGTCGGGATCTCGCAGTGCAACCGCATGGGCCAGGACGGCAAGGGCATGGCCGTGGCCGGGCTGGTGTGCTCGCTGATCTCCGCCGCGTTCTGGACGCTGCTGATCATCGCGGTCCTCCACTCCTTCAGCGAGGTCTGAGCACGGCACCGGCCCCGGGGCGGGACCGCCGCCCCGAGGCTTCCCGCGACTTCAGCAGTCGCGGAACTCAGGGGACTGGTTCAGGACCTGCGCGCGCTCGGAGATGAACCCGCGGTGCGTCTGCGAACCGGCGGCCTCCGGCCGGAAGACCGCGACGCGATGGCAGTTCTGGAACGCGAGCTTCACACCGAAGCGCCGCTCCAGGCTGCCGCGGATCGCGTCCGAGGCCAGGGCGCGCAGCAGCTGCCCGCGCTCGGCCTCGGTGGGACCGTGCACGTTGTCGGCGAACTCCCGGGCCGGGTCACCGGACTCCAGGTCCGCGGCCAGCTTCTCGACCAGGGCGTAGGCGTAGGGCAGGGATGCCGCGACCGTGGCGGCGAAGTCCTCCGCGTCCACCTCGCCGACCTCGGCCTGGCGCAGCAGGGTCGGCGCGACGTCCAGGGACATGCGGGTCCTCCTTCTCTCGGTCCACTCCGGACAGTTTTCGACAATGAATGTCGTTTTCAACAGCCGAGCGTAGACCGCCCCCGGGACCGTCGGGCTCCTCTGCCCTCACACCGGCGTGTCGCGCGCATTGAACAACACGGCGAGCTGCGTCCGGCTGGCGCAGGAGGTGGCGGCGAGGACCCGCGTCAGGTGTTTCTTCACGGTGTCCACGCCGATGAACAGGCGGCCGGCGATCTGGCGGTTGGTCAGTCCCTGCGCGGCGAGGTCGGCGACGTCCCACTCCCGGGGCGTGAGCTGCCACTCGTTGCGCGCGGCCCGGGCCCGGTGCCGGGCCAGCTGCTCGACCGCCAGCGGCGCGAGGTGGCGGCGCAGGACGCGGAGCACGGCCAGGTCGCGGTCCGGGACGCGCGGGACGCCGTCCCGCACCGCCACGCTGACCAGCAGCACGCCGGACGGCCCGGCCTCGATGAGCATCGCGGCCTTGTCGGTGATGCCGTGCGGCCGCAGGTACTGGCGCACGAAACGGGAGTCGGCGGCGACGTCGCCGAGGCGCAGCACGCCGACGGCGGCCAGCTGGGCCAGGACTTCCTCGGACCGGAAGGGATCCTCGACGATCCAGCCGTCGGCGTAGCGCGCCATGAACTCGGCCGAGTAGCCGGACTGCACGCCGCAGCCGTGCTGAAGGGCGTCGGCCGCGGTGTCGCCGTGCAGGACCGTGACACCCAGGAAGCCGAACCAGCTCTTCAGCGCGCGCACCAGCCGCTCGCGGAACTCGGCCAGGTCGGTGGACTGATCCACGGCTTCCACCACCCCCACCGCGCGCCGGTAGTCCTCGGGACTCAGCGGCTCGTCGGCGGGCAGCGGCCGCGGCTTCGGCGCGGGTCCGGGCAGCGCGATGGTCACCCTCCGATGTTCCACCTTCGGGCCATACCGGGGCCACCCGCGGCCGCCGACGATGGAGTCATGAACGAGAACTCCTCCGCGGCGCCCCGCCGCTGGTTCATCACCGGCGCGAACAGCGGTTTCGGTCTGGCCTTCGCCCACGCCGCACTGGCCGCCGGCGACGAGGTGGTCGCCGCGGCCCGGCGGCCGGAGACGCTGGCCGGACTGGCCGCCGCGCACCCCGGCCGCGTGACGGTCGTGGAACTCGACGTGCGCGACGCCGACGGACGGACCCGCGCGATCGAGGCCGCGGGCCGCATAGACGTCCTGGTGAACAACGCCGGCTACGGGATCCTCGGCGCCTTCGAAGAGATCAACGACGCAGAGTTGCGCGACGCGTTCGAGGTGATGTTCTTCGGCGCTGTCGCGCTGACCCGGCAGGTGCTCCCCCAGATGCGGGCCCGCCGCAGCGGGACGATCGTGCAGATCAGCAGCATGGGCGGTCTGCTGTCGTTCCCCGGCGTCGGTTCCTACAGCGCGGCGAAGGGCGCCCTGGAGCTGGCGAGCGAGGCCCTCGCCGCGGAGGTCGCGCCACTGGGCGTCAAGGTTCTGATCGTCGAGCCGGGCGCGTTCCGCACCGGCTTCGCCGCCCCGTCCGCGCTCCGGCCGGCCGCGTCGCGCATCGCCGACTACGCATCCACGTCGGGCGCGACCCGCGAGACCCTGGCGAACTCGCACGGCTCGCAGGAAGGCGACCCCGCCAAGGCGGCAGCCGCCGTGCTGGAAGTCCTCGACTGGCCGGAACCGCCGCTGCGCCTGGCGCTGGGCGACGATGCCGTGGACGCCATCCGGGCGAAGCTGGCGGCGGTGAGTGCCGATCTCGACGCGACGGAGAGGCTGGGGCGCGGGATGGGGGTGTAGGGGTCTCGGTTGGGTGGTGGTCGGTGCTCGTGGGTCAGCGCTCGTGGTCGGTGCTGGCGGTCGGTGCTGGCGGTCGGTGCTGGCGGTCGGTGCTGGCGGTCGGCGCTGGCGGTCGGCGCTGGCGGTCGGCGCTGGCGGTCGGCGCTGGCCGTCGGTCGGCGCTGGCGGTCGGTGCTCGCTCGTCGGCGCTGGCGGTCGGTGCTCGCTCGTCGGCGCTGGCGGCCAGTGCTCACTCGTCGGCGCTGGCGGTCGCGGTCGCGATCGCGATCGCGATCGCGATGGCAGGATCGCTGGTGGCTGGTTGTCGGGTCGCGGTGATAGGGCGGCGGTTCACCTGTGGGTTGAAAGGCATTATTACGACCTTCGGCCATGGTGTTGAAAGCTCGCTGGAAGTCGCAGTTCACTGATTCTCATCTGGTCGCAAAGGCGACTGCCGGTCGTGGCCTGCGGCCCCTACACAGGATGAGCGACCATGTCGCGGCTCGCGGGCTGGAAAGTCAAAAGCAATGCCTCCGGCGGGCCTCGGCTCCGGGGGATCACCAACCCCCCGCGCGGGCTGCGGT
>NZ_BAAAQM010000055.1:0-70619 GCF_039531675.1 Catenulispora subtropica | reverse complement strand
TGCCCGCACCCTGGCTGAACCCCAGATGCCCGCCGGAACCCATCCCGAACACCGTCGTCTTGTCGGTGTTGGAGTCGTACACCGACCATCCGCTGTCAGCATTCGGCGTATAGCCGGGCGGCGTGGTGGCGGAGCTGAGCTGGACGTCGAAGTAGTCACTGTCGATGCCGATGGCGACGCCGCCCCAGGTCTCGGTGTGGCCGACCGTGTACTGATGGATGCGCTGATGATCGGCCCAGTCACCGCTGGGGATCGCCGGATCGGAGACCGTGCTGCCGCCGCTGCCGGGGATGCTGGCGAAGTCGATGATGTCCGGCATCGTGGCCGAGGTGTAGTTCTTGACCAGGTCGCCGATGGTGCTGGACATGCTGCCGTAGACGCCGGCCTTGTAGCCGCGCGCGTGGAGCTCGGCGGCCCAGGCCGCTTCGAAGCCGACGACCAGCGAGCTGTCGCCGCCGCTGGTGGAGTAGGCCTCCATGTCATAGGTGATCTCGATCCCGGCGGGAAAGCCCAGGGCGGTGACCTCGTTGATCGCGTCGTCCGCTGCGGCGGTGCCCTGACTGGCCGAGGTGAGGGTCGCGCACCCGCAGCCGTTGCCCGGGCCCTGGAGTCCGACGTATATCGGCAGGAACCGCCATCCGGCCGCGGCCTGCTGGGAGACCCAGGCAGCGGTGAGGTTCGGCTGCGAGCACCCGCGGTTGGTGCCGCCGATGTAGATGCCGACCGCGGAGAACGGAGACGAGCTCTTCCACGCGCTCATGGAACTCGAGTCCGGCGCGGCGCAGGCGTCGAAGCCCTGGCCGGTGAAGTTGGTGCTGCCCGCCACGACGGAGTCGGCGGAGACCAGCGCACTCGCACGCGGGGGCGCGGCGCTGCCCGAAGTCGGCGGCGGCAACGCGGCACCGGCGAGGATCGACTGAGCCAGAGCGCGATCGGCACGGTAGGTGGCGGTGACCTGGAAGCCGTTCCCGGTGGCGACGAGTTCTTGGGCCGCGCGGTCTTCCGTGGTCCGCGGGGCCGCTGCGGACGCGGCCGCGGGCTGGATCACCAACGCCTCGGTCCGTCCGAGGACCCGCGCGGGACAGTCCTGCCGACCGCCCGGCGTCCCCAGATAGACAGCATGCTGATCGAAGCGGACACACGTGGAAGGCGCCTTGCCGAGGTCCACGACCGGCCACCTCGCCGGGACGGTGAACTGGTGGCCCAGGTAGCTGACAGTCTGCGTAGCGCTCTGCGACGGGCTCTCCGCCATCGCCGAGGCCCCGCCGGCGACGGCGGTCGTGGAGAGGGCGGCGCAGAGAGCGACCAGAGCCGCTGCGCGTCTACTGCGTTGAATCATGGTTCTTACTCCTTGCGGCGGAAAGGTGATGCCGGGAAGCGCGAAGCCCCTGGCTGGGGGAAAGCCAGGAGCTTCGCGGTCAGTGCGCCAGCTGGGCGTTCTCCGGCATGGCGGTATCCCCGATCGGCACTCGTGTCGGTGATCGTCTTCGGTCCGGCGACGCCGGCCCGGTGCGCCTCCCCGATGGCGTCCCGGGCCGGCAAGAAGAACTCTTCCAAGCTCCGGCCTGCGGCGGAAGGGAGAGTCTGCGGCACGAAGATGCGTGGCACCTTGCTGCCAATCCCGCCGCAGGTACCAGCCACCGACGATGCGGTCCAGCGGCGAGCCGCCTGCTCGGTCTCCCGATCTGCCAGACCCACGTGCTCGGCGGACTCGGAGACCTACTCCGCAGGACGGGCGACCCCGAGGGCGCGGTCCGTCTCTTGGCGGATTCCCAGGAACTGGCCCGGCAGATCGGTCACCGACTCGGGCAGGCCACGGCTTCGCCTGAGCGCGTCCGGCACGTCACGGCGCAGGTGGCGGAGACACTTCCTGGAACCGGCTGACATACCCCTCGCGCAGAACAGCGGATTCGGCGATCAGCGCGTCGAGATCATCGGAGCCGATCGGTTCCGGCACACCGGCCACGGCCCTCAGGTCCGCGAGCTGCCGGGCGGCTTCGAGATCCCCGAACGGCTGAGGGCTCGGCGGCTCGGGATCGTCCTCCAATATGCCAGCCAGGGAGTAGCCGGCCACGAGAACGTCGAAGCATCTCGACCCGCTCTCCTCCGGCTCGTTCCACGTCCGTACGACGTAGTCCGCGATCGAGAGCACGTCGACGAACCAGGCCGCGAGACCATCGGGTTCGTCATACGGCGCGTCGTCGGGACCGAGGATCTCGCGGAACCTGACCCCGAGCGCCTCCGCTTCGAAGGGAGCGGCACCGACGCTCGCCGCGCTTCCGAGAGCACGCGCCCGGCAGAAACCCTTGGAGTCGTCGATGAGCCGGCGCAAGCCCGGCACCCCGGCGGCGTCGGCCCGCTCGTCCTCCGCCAAGGCACTCGCCCGGTTCAGGCACAGCGTCGCGGCGAGCGCCCGCTGGTAGGGGGTGGCCTGGTCGACGAGATCTTGGACGAGGTCGTCGTCGAACATGCCACCCGTCTCCTAATCCCATACGAACTGTGATCGGCCCATCAGCTGGGTGCCGTCCGGCGCGGTTCTCATGCTGTTGCCGATCCGGGTCGCAGACCATGGTCCGACCATGCGGGCCGGGCCGATGCTAGCACTGAAGTCGTCGAACAACGCGTTCTGACACCAGGGGCAGACGGGCCGGTTGGCCGCGCCGGCGATCGGGGTCCAGCCTTGGCGTTTGATGTAGTCGAGGGCTGTGGCCTCGGCGTCGCCGGCCATGCGGTCGGCGGGGATCTCGTCGGGGCCGAGGGCGTCGCGGATGCGGCGGTCGAGGGTGCGGTCGCCGCTCCAGCCGACGACGCTGACCGTCTTCCCGTTCTGGTCGCGGGCCTGGATGATCGCCGTGGAGCGGCGGCCGCGGGCGCCCTGGGCCAGTTTGTCGTGCAGTTCGTCGACGCGGGCCTTGGTGAGGGCCGCGACGGCTTCGGGATCGCCGCAGTTGTGGACCAGGACCGGGGTGTCGCCGGCGATGACGAAGTAGGTGTGGAGGCCCTCGACGGTGAGGTCGTAGGTGACCAGGGGTCCGCCGTGCGGGTGAACGGCTTCGACCGTCGCCGTCGTGTCCGCGCCGGTCTGGAGCCGGTCGCCCGCGGGCAGGCGCCCGGCGTCGACGAAGGCTCCGGCGGTGTGGTCGTAGTAGGGGTGGTCGGCCGTTCCGGTGACGGTGCCGCCGTGAGTGCCGGCGCCGCCCACGACCACGTCGACGAAGTCGGTGTCGGTGGTGGTGACGTGGACCCGCTCCACGCGGTGGGTCTCGGTGCCGCCGCCGGGCGTGGCGTTCTCGATGAGGTCGCCGGCCCGGACGTCCTGGATCGCCTTGGCGGATCCGTCCGCCATCAGGACCTTGGTGGCCCCCGCGAAGCTGTGCTCGGGGCACGGCCCGGCGCCCGCGCCCGCTGCGAGTTCCTCGTCGACCGCCTGCCGGTAGAAGGTGTCGAGTGCCTTGCCGGGGTTCTGCAGGCCCAGATCCGAGAACTGGATGACGGGCTTCCCGGTCGGGCCGCGGACCGGGTTGCCGAGGGCGTCGGTCGGGGCGGAGCCGTAGGCGGGAGCACCCTGGGCGTCGGTGATGACCGGTGCGTACTCGAGGTCGAAGTCCTTCGCCTGGTCGCCGAAGCCGTGCTGGTCGAGCAGCGAGGGCAGGTCGCTGATGCTGACCGGTGGAGCGTTCGCGGTGGCGGGTGCGGAGGGCGGGAGCCAGTTCGGCGTGCTCGCCTTGGGCGGGGCGGCGCGCGTCGGGCGCGGGATGTCGCCACCCTGGTCGGCGGCGGGGGCCTGGGCGACCGGGACGACGTGGTCGATGGTGACCTTGCCGCCGCCGACGCGGGCCGTGGCCTTGCCGCCGTTGTTGACGGCGTCGGCGAACGCCTTCTGGCCGGGCGTCAGCGACGCTCCCGGAGGCGGCTGCACCTGGGCGGCGGCGTAGTCGCCGTTCGCCTCGGGGATCAGGCCGTTGAAACCCTGGCGCGGGTTCAGGTCGGCGGCCTTGGAGGCCGGCAGCCCGGACACCGTCTCGGGGTCCAGCGTCGCGGTCACCGGTGCCGGGAGCACGGGCGGCGGGGCGGCGGCACCGGCCGGTCCGGGCGCCGCACCTCCCGAGGGGGACGTCTGCGGGGTGCCGACCGGCTCGTAGGAGGGCGCTGACGGGGCCGGCGTGTCGCCGCCGGTCGGCGCGGCCTGGGTCTGCGCCGGCGGCGCGGTCAGCGCCTGCGGCTGGTCCTCGTCCCCGCCCGGGGCGGCCGTCTCGCCGCTCTGCGCCTCCTCCAGGTTCTCCAGCAGGTCGGCGATCTTGGCGAGCACCTGCTGGCGTTCGTCCTCGAGCTGCGAGATGTCGTTTTCCAGGGCGCTGACGGCGTCGTTGTGCTTCTGGACGTCCGCCTCGAGCTGCGTCTGGTCCGCGTCCGCCTTCTCCTGGTCGCCCTGCAGCTTGGTGGCCTTGCCGTTGAGCGCGGTGCTCTTGCTCTGGAGGTCGGCCTTCTGCGCGTCCAGCCGTTCCTTCTCGGCGTTGTAGGCGGCGTACGCCGCTTCCTCGTCCGGGAGGGTGAAGGTGTGGGGCTCGGCATTGTGCGCGGCGATGGCGTCGTTCAGCGCGTCGGCCTGGGATTTGAGGGCGTCGGCCTGCGCCTTGAGGTCCGCGGCCTGGGAGGCCAGCGAGTCCTCCCGCGTCTGGATGTCCCCCGCGCGCTGTTCCAGCGTTCCCTTCTCGTTCTGGAGCGCGTCAGCCTTCTGCTGGTCCTTCTGGACGTCGGCCTGGTACTGCTGGGCCGCCGCCTGGACCTGGGCGGGGCCGGAGGTGTCGAGCGGCGCCGGCATCGGCGGGGCCGGGCTCGGGGTCGGGCCGCTGAGGTGGTGCGCCGCGTGGGGTGTCGCGGAGGCCTGCGCGAGCGATGGCGCGGCACCGGTGCCGCCGGTGACTCCGGGGTGGGCCGCACCGGTCGCAGCCCGGGCCGGGCCGGCGGCCACCGTCATGGTCAGCGCCGCGGCGGCCAGGACCGCGACTGAACGGCGCAGCACTCCGCCGCGCTTGTCCGCCGTCCTGGTCACGGTCAACCGCCCACCCGGGCGGTGAGCTGATCGGCGACGGCCGCGACGCCCGCCTTGCCGTCACCGCCCTCGCAGATGGCCACCTGGACGATGTCCTTGCCCTTGAGCCGAGCCTGGCGGTAGCAGGCCCAGCCCCCGCCGGAGTCCTGCGAGGCCGTCCAGGCGATCGTGTCGGCGGTCGCGTTGTCGACCGAGTAGTTCCACTTCACAGAGTTCTTGTTCGCGTCGGTCCGGGTCGCGGACTGGCAGCCCTTCAACCCGTCGCCGAGCTTGCCGAACACGCCCGCGGCCTGGTCCGCGGCCCCGTAGACGCCGACGGTCTGGGTGAGGCTGTAGTCGCCGACGCCGGCGGAATCCTGATATGTGGTGGCCAGGAAGACGGTCCAGCCCTGCGGATAGCCCGACGCCGTCGCGGGTCCGGCGGCCACCGCGCACGAGGCCGGGTCGACGGCCAGCGCGGCCGGCGGCTGGTCGACCACGAGCCCCGCGACGACCGTGGTCCCGAGGACGCGGCTGGCCTCGTCCGGCGTCAGCACGGCGGCCTGGAGGGTGCCGGGCACGATGTGGCGGGGGTTGGCGGCGGCCGGGGCCTTCTCGTCCTTCGGCCAGAACGCCCACGTCGCACCGCCGGCGGCCACGAGCAGGACCAGCACCACGCCCAGCGCGACGACCGTCCGCCGGCGGCCCGCGGCCGGTTCGCTCGGTGCCGCGAATCCCGTGGGCGCCGTGGGCCCCGCGGGTCCGGTCGGCCCGATCGGCCCGGTCGGCACCGATGGCTCCTGGGGCTGGGAAGGTGCGTTCGACCGTCCGATGACCTGAAGCTGCTGCGTCGGCTGGTTCGCCGAGGATTCGCGTGACATGCCCGCCCCCTCATCCCCCGATGCTGAGTAACTCAGCCTACTGTCAATGAACAGCGATGTACATGGAATCCCGCAGACCGAGCGGGGAGAGGGTCCGCATCGAAGGGAGCAGGACGATACTCGGGAAACTCATCGGGGAGATCTGGCGACAGACAGGCCAACGGCATCGTCGGGGTCTACCGACGGCGCACCCTTCACCCACGGATCCCGACTCAGGATGCAGAGTCGGGATCGATCACCGGAATTCTCGGAGGTTGCGGACCAGCTCCCGCACCGCCCGGCTCCGGGCCGTGGCCGGCGTCGTGATCAGGACCAGCCGCCGGGTCGGCGGCTCGCCGTCCAGAGGGACCACGTCGACGCCGGGATGCGGGTCGGTCAGCGTCAGCTCCGGCAGCACCGCGAAGCCGATGCCCTTGGCGACCATCGAGAGCACCACGCCGTCGTCGGCGACGTCGATCCGGGTGGCGGGCAGCCAGTCCTGGCAGGTCCACCAGGCGCGGGTGTAGGAGGAGCAGTTCTCGGCCCAGTCGATGAGCGGGAGGCTGGTGACGTCGGTCCGGCCCTTGGGGCGCACCAGGAAGTACTGCTCGCGCAGCAGCTCCACGGCGGAGAGCCCGGGCAGGGGCTCCTCGTCCTCGGCGAGCGTGGCGATCCCCACGTCGGCCCGGCCGTCGGCGACTTCACCGGCCGTCCCCCGGCCGAGCTCCGGCACGATCAGCACCTTCGGCACCACACCGGGGAAGCGGGCGGCGAGGTTCTCGAGGGCGGGCGGCAGAAGGTACGCCGCGGCGCTGCGGAAGGCGGCGATGCGCACTGTGCCGGTCACCGTCCCGGCCGCCGCGTCGCGCGACTCCGTCACCAGCACCTCGTACTGGCGCAGGATCTGCCGGGCGTGGACCACGGCGCGTTCCCCGGCCGCTGTCGGGCGCGCGCCGCGGCGGCCGCGGTCGAAGAGCACGACGCCGATCCGGCGCTCGGCGGAGCCCACGGCGTGCGAGACTGCCGACTGGGTCAGGCCGAGCTTCTCGGCGGCCGCGGTGAAGCTGCCGGTCTCCGCGACGGCGAGCAGGAGCCGGAGGTCCTGCGGTGTGAGCTCGGTGCCGGCCATGATCGCAGTCTACCCGGCTTCCATGAGCAGCTTTCATGGAAGCGGCGTTTCCATCGAAGCCGGCGTCTGCCGGAGGCCCTCCGGCCGGCCCTACTGTCGTGGCGGCAAGATCCTTCCAGCGCAGAATTCGGAGCCGCGACCATGGCCGCCACTTATACCGCCGTCCACCCCGTGCGCCGTCCCGAGGGCCGGCCGGCCCGGGACGACTTCGCCTTCGTCACCGGGACGATCCCGGGACTCCAGGACGGTCAGGTCCTGGTGGAGAACCTGTTGCTGTCCGTCGACCCGTACATGCGCGAGGCGCTGGAGTTCGAGGACTGGCAGGAGGGCTTCGGCATGGAGGGCCGGACTCTCGGCCGGGTCGTCGCGTCGCGGGAGCCGAGCCTGCCGGTCGGCGCGATCGTCTTTCACCGCCATGGTTGGAGCACCCACGCGATCCTGGGCCCCCGGGACACCCGCCGGATCGTGGAGCCGGCCGACGGCGTCCCGCTGAGCGCGTACCTGGGCATCCTCGGCGGCACGGGCCTGACCGCGTACGTCGGCCTGACCCGCGTCGCCAAACTCCAGCCCGGCGAGGACCTGTTCGTGTCGGCGGCGGCCGGGGCGGTCGGCAGCGCGGTCGGGCAGATCGCCCGCGTACTGGGCGCGCGCCGCATCGTCGGCAGCGCGGGCTCGGCGGCGAAGGTGGACCGCCTGGTCCAGGAGCTCGGCTTCGACGCCGCTTTCGACTACCACGGCGGCGACCTCTCGAAGAAGCTCGCCGAGGCCGCACCCGACGGCGTCGACGTGTACTTCGACAACGTCGGCGGCGACCATCTCGAAGCGGCGATCGACGGCCTCCGCGAGTTCGGCCGGATCGCCTGGTGCGGGGCGATCGCGCAGTACGACTCCCTCCGGACCCCGCCCGCGGCCCCCCGCAACCTGTTCGACGTGGTGGGCAAGCGGATCCGGCTGGAGGGCTTCCTGGTCAGGGACCACGGGGACGTGCGCCCGGAGTTCGAGGACTTCATCACGCCGCACCTGCGCTCGGGCGCGGTGCGGGTCGACGAGACGGTGGTCGACGGGTTCGAGAACATCGTGGACGCGTTCCTGGGCCTGCTGGCCGGGGAGAACACGGGGAAGATGCTCGTGCGGGCGGGATCCTGAGACCCGCCCGCACGACGCCGGCCGGCCGGGCGGGGGCTGAGTCAGCGGCTTGACCGAGCGGGGCCGGCCGACCGGAACGCGCTTCAGGTCCGCCTGGTCCGGGCGCGGGCGCGGGCCCGCGCCCAGACGGCCTTGCCCATGCCGAACAGCGTCGGTGCCACCAGCATCAACGTCGCGATCTCGGCCAGCACGCTGATCGAGGACTGCGGCGAGGGCTCCCAGCCGTGTTCCGTGAACCCGAACACGCCGATCGTGCGCGATCCGGCGAAGCCGGCCAGCGCCCCGGCGGCCGCGCCCGCGGCGACGAGCCGCAGCAGGGCCGGGCCCCCGAGCAGGACCAGCGCCGCCAGCGCGAAGGAGACGCTGGCCTGGAAGATGAACATGACGCCGATGACGTGGATGAAGCGATAGCCGGTCACATAGAGCTGCGCGTGGATGGAGGCGCTGACCGCCAGGGTGGCGGCGATCGCGACGCGCAGGGCGGCCTCGATCAGGGTTCTGCGGTTCATGCCAGCCTCTGGTCGGTGACGGCCAATGCCGAGGTGCCCGTCTTGTAGGTCACGGTCCGGATGCCGAGGGCTTCCTTGAGGTGCCCGGCCGGCAGGACCTGCGGGGTCGGCGCCGGGGCCCGGCCGGGAGCCGGGAGCGGATAGGCGGTGGTCGTGGCGGAGTGGAAGGTGACGTTGCCCTCGGTCTTGCTGAACAACTGGTGGACGTGGCCGTTGAGGCAGGTCACCGAGCCGAAGCGCTGGAGGAGGTTCAGGACCTGCAGGGAGTCGTCGGTGCTCCAGCCCCACTCCGGATACATGGCGAACAGCGGGATGTGGCTGAAGACCACGATGGGGGTGTCCGAGCGCAGGCCGGCGACGTCCTTGCGGACGAACTCGATCTGGTCGGGGCCGAGATGGCCGAGCTTCTCCAGGCTCAGGGTGTTGACCAGCGCGATGAAGTGCACGCCGTGGGTGTCGAAGGAGTACCAGCCGTCGCCGCTGGTGGCGGCGCCGAACGTCTGGCGGTAGGCGCGACCGGAGTCGCCGACCGAGTCGTGCTCGCCGGGGACGGTGAACGTCCGGTCGGTCCGGATGCCGCCCAGCATCTGCTTGACCTGGTCGAACTGCGCGGGGGTGGACGTGTGGGTCAGATCGCCGGTGTGCATGACGAACTGCGGCCGGAACCCCAGGGCGTTGACCTGGCCGATGGCGTCGGTGAACGACGCGGTGACGTCCGTGTTGGCCGGTCCGGTGAAGCCGATGTGGCTGTCGGAGATCTGCACGAAGCGCAGGGCGCCGGCGTCCGCGGCCGTGGCGGCGGCGGCCGCGCTGTCCTTGTCGTGGGCGACATGGCTGATCACCTCGCCGCCGGTGACGGTGAGGACCACGGCCGACCCGAACCAGCCGGCGTGGCGCAGGAGCTGGCGGCGGGTCATGCCGTCGGGGCCGGGCGCGTCCTCGGGAGTCCCGGAGAGGTCGAGCGTGGCGTCGTCGGTCACGGCGTCACCGTCACGGTCGCGGTCATGAACGGGTGGATCGTGCACAGATAGGAGTAGGTACCGGGAGTGGTGAACGTGTACGAGAACGTCTCGCCGGTGCCCAATGCCTTCGACTGCAGCGGCCCGCCCGAGCCCTGACTGGTCACGGTGTGCGCGTCGGCGTCCTTGTTGGTCCACGTCACCGTGGTGCCGGCCTTCACCGTCAGCGCGGCCGGGGAGAACGCGAAGCCGGTGATCGCCACGGCGTTCCCGGCCACCGGTGCGGCCGGCGCGGCGCCGGTGCCGGACGTCGTCGCCATGGTCATCCCCGGCATCGACGAGGCGCCGGTCGTCACCGGTCCGGTGCCGGTCGCCCCCGGCGCCCCGGCCAGCGTCTGCCCGCCGCCCGGCTGGATGCCGGTGGAGGAGGATGCGGCGGGATGGGACGACCCGCTGCCGCAGGCGCTCGCCAGCAGGACGGCGGCCAGCACCACCGGCCCGAGAACTCTGGGGTTCATAAGAATTCGACTCCTGGTTTCCTGTGCTCGATCTCGACCGGGGGCGCGTGATGACCGCCGGCCGGTGCGGGATGCGGGCGCACCGGCCGGCGCCCCGAAGAGGAATAGCCGCGGGGGTTACAGCGGTGGCGTGTAACCCGGGTCCCTATCTGTCTGTGCAGGGATCCGATCACCGACGGCCCTCTACGATGGGGTGTGAGCAGTGGGCGTTTGGCACGTCTTGTCAGAGCTCTGGGATACGGCATGACCGCCGCGTCGCCGGAGCCGTCCGGCCCGCCCGGGCTGCCCGGACCCGCCGGCCCGGTCGGCCGGCCCGGCCAGCCCCGCACCCTGCCCAGCGCCGTGTACCCGAACTGGGAGGCGATCTACTCCGACAACGTCGGACGCATCTACCGCCTCATGTACTCCAAAGTCGGCAACCGCCACGACGCCGAGGACCTGACGTCCCAGGTGTTCCTGACCGCTCTCGGACCGCTGCGCACGACCGCCAGCGTCGGCGAGGTGCGCTCCTATCTGCTGGCGACGGCGCGCACGGTGCTCGCCACCCACTGGCGCTCGACGCTGGGCCACCAGGTCACCGTGATCGACGTCGACGCCGTCGACCTGGAAGACTTCACCGGACCGGGCTCGGACGAGCGGTCCGGGCCGACGGCCGAGCAGATCGGAACGATCCTGTCCGGTCTCCCGGAGCGGCACCGCGCCATCCTGACCCTCCGCTTCCTCCGGGGATACTCGATCAAGGCCGCGGCCGCCGAACTCGGGGTGACGGTGTCCAACGCCAAAGTCCTGCAACACCGCGCCCTGAGGCGCGCCGCTGGACTCGACAAGGAAGGGGATGCGTCGTGAAGCGCCCGATCGACCGCTACGTGGACAGCCTGCTGCGCCGGCGCCGCCCCAAGCCCTTCGCGCCCACCGAGGACGACATCGCCGTCGCCCGCGCCGCCATCGACCTGGCCGCCGCGGTACCCGACGCGCAACGTCCGCGCGAGGCGTTCGTCGAGGAGCTGCGCCGGCGCCTCTCCGAGCAGGAGGACACGCCGCAGCCGGCCCCCGCGCCGCCGGCGGCCTACCGTCCGCGCGGTCGCCGCCGCTTCCTCGCCGCCACCGCCCTGACCGCGACCGGCGTGGCGGCAGTTGTCGCCGTGGACCGTGCGGTCACCGGCTCCGGGTCACCGGCCGGCCCCGTCGACGCCGAGGGCGACCTGACGCCGGACGTCGGCGGCTGGCAGACCGTCGCCCGGGACGCCGACCTCCCCGAGGGGGCGGTGCTGCCGTTCGACCTCGGTGCCGTCACCGGTTTCGTGCGGCGGGTGTCGGGCCGTCTGCAGGCTGTATCAGGGGTCTGCACGCACCAGGGCTGCCGGCTCCGTGTCGACACGCCGCGCGAACAGCTCGCCTGCCCCTGCCACGGCGCCACGTTCACCCTGGCCGGGGCTCCGCTGACGCGGCCGCACGGAAGCCGTCCGCTGCCCGCGCTGCCCCGGCTGCCGGTGCGGATCGAGGGCGGTCAGGTGCAGGTCTACGGGCCGGCGCCGGGGTCGGAGCCCGCCGCCGGCGAGAACCAGACGGGGCCGGCTAGGAGCTGAGCGGATCCCCGAGCGCCTGGATCCGCTGCCGGATCGCGTCGACGCGCAGGCTGCCGATCTCGACGGACTCCTCGTACGCCTGCTTCCACAGCTCGCGGGCCTCGTCGAAGCGCCCCTCGGCCTTGAGCGTGTCGCCGAGCCCGACCAGCGCGACCGCGTGGTCGTAGCGGTTCCCGAGCGCGGCGGTCCGCTCGGCCTGCTCGCTGTAGCTGGACCGCGCCAGCTCGATCTCGCCCAGCGCCAACCGCATCTCGCCGATGTCGCCGAGCAGGATGCAGACCGCGCGGCGTTCGTCGTTCGCCCGCGCCTCGGCCAGCGCCGGCTCGAAGAAGCGCAGCGCGGCCTTCGGGTCGCCGAGGTGGGCGTGGGCGACGCCCAGGTTCACGCCGCAGATCATCACGCGGCGGCGGTCGCCGAAGGACTCGTTCAGGACCAGGCTGCGCTCCAGGGCGCTGATCGCTTCGTGGTGGCGGCCGCGGAGGTTGTCGAGGACGCCCTTCTCCAGCAGCGCCCAGCCCTCGCACCGGGCGTCCCGCAGGTCGCGATAGATGGCCAGCGCCTCGTCGATGCAGGCCCCTGATTCCTCGCGCCGGTCCAGGTACTGGAGCGGACCGGCCGCCAGCAGCAGGTGCCAGCCGAGCACGGACTTGTCGCCGCGCGAACGGGCGGCGTCCAAGGCCAGCTGGTTGGCCTCCAGGTGCTCCGCCATGCGGAAGCGCACCTTGCGGTACTGCCCGGTCGCGATGGGCAGCTGCCAGACCACCTCGTAGAGGTCCGCCGACGCGGCCGCCCGGTGGACGGCGACGAGGTTCTCCCGCTCGGCGTCGAACCAGGCCATGGCGGCGTCGTAGGAGTCGAAGACCGGCGGTGCCAGGTCGCCGGGGTCGGGATCGGCGAGGTCGGGCAGGGCGGGGGTGTCCATGGCCGACGCGGCGCTGCGCGCGGCGAGCAGGAACCACCGGGACAGGCGCGCGAGGGCGCCCGCGCGGTCGAAGGACGCGCCGTCCGCCACGACTTCGGAGGCGTAGGCGCGGACGAGGTCGTGCACCTCGAACCGGTCCGAGACCCGCTCCCGGGCCAGGCTCGCCAGGACCAGCTCCTCCAGCGCCTCCTCGGCCTGGGCGACGCCGCCGCCGGTCACCGCCGCGATCGCCGGGGCCGTGTAGTCGGCCCCCGGATGGACGCCGATCGCCCCCAGCGCGGCCCGGGCACCGTCGGACAGGCCGTGGAAGGACAGGTCCAGCACCGAACGCAGCGACCGGTCGCCCGCGCGGATCGCGTCCAGCCCCCGCGCGCGCAGCACGCCGGCCGCTTCCGCGAGGCCCCAGGCCGGACGGGCCCGCAGCCGGGCCGCGATCAGCGCCACCGCCAGCGGCAGCCCGCCGACGGCCGCGAGGATCTCGTCGGCCGCCTCCGGCTCGGCGGCGATCCGTTCCCGTCCGACCACCTTGACGAGCAGCTCCAGCGCCTCCTCGCGGCTGAAGACGTCCAGGGCGAACAGCCGCGCGCCGTCGAGCTCGGCCAGCGAGCGCCGGCTGGTGACCACCACGGCACAGGACGGCGACGCTGGAATCAGGTCCCTGATCTGCTCGGCCCCGGCCGCGTCGTCGAGGATCAGCACGGCGTCCCGGCCGTGCAGCCGGTCGCGGAACATCGCCGCCCGCTCGTCGAGCCCGGCCGGGATCTGCCGCGCCGGCACCTGGAGCGCCCGCAGCAGCCCGTCCAGCACCTGGGCCGGATCGGCGGGCGGCCGTTCGGGATCGAAGCTGTGCAGGTTCACGTAGAGCTGCGCGTCCCGGAACCGTCCCTCGTCGGCGAGCCGGCCGACGGCGTGCAGCGCCAGCTGGGTCTTGCCGACGCCGCCCATGCCCTCGATCGCGGAGATCACGACGGTGGTCCCGGTGCGCCGGGCGGCGTCGACCGCGGCCGTCAGACCGGCCAGCTCGCGCTCCCGGCCGGTGAACGTGGCGACCCCGGCGGGCAGCTGCCGCAGGACGCCGGCCGCCGGACCGCTCTTGGCCTCGGCGTGGACGCGGACGCACGCGGCCCGCCAGCGCGCGACGTCCGCCTCGCTCAGCCCCAGCGCGCGCACGACGCCGGTCACGAGGTCGATGTCGAGCCAGCGGCGCCGGTCCTGGAACACGTCCCCGATGGTGGTGTGCGGCAGAACCTGCGGCGGCCGCATGAGCGGCCCGACCCGCTTGGCCAGGGTCCGGTAGGACGGTCCGCCGGCCCAGAGCCGCAAGCGGACCAGGGCACTGATGAACTCCGGCAGGTCGCGCGCTTCGCCGGGGTCGGGCGCCGCGTTCACATCCATGGCGGTGGAACTCCAGAACTCAGTTCTAGTAAAGCTTCCTTATAAGTTCTTGACGGGTGTCGCCACCCTGCGCGAACGTAGCATCAAGGCGGCTTGGCGCGGCGTCCTGCCGAGACTCGGCAGACGTGACGCGCTCAGCGTGAACCTCTCTGACCCGGCCGCGACATCGACGAACCGTTTTCGGGAGCCGCCGTGTCCGCTGCCACCATCCGCCCCGCCCTCTGCCTGGCCCTGCTGTCGGCGTTGCTGTTCGCCGCGCCGGGGAGATCGGCCCCCGCCGCGTCGGCCGCACCCGCCGCCACGCCGTCCGCGGCGGGACTCCCCCGCCCGGACCACGTCGTCGTGGTCATCGAGGAGAACCACGGTTACTCCGAGATCATCGGGAGCTCATCAGCCCCCTACATCAACGGGCTCGCCTCCCAGGGCGCCTCGTTCACCCAGTCGTTCGCCGAGACGCACCCCAGCGAGCCGAACTACCTGGCGTTCTTCTCCGGGTCGACGCAGGGCGTCACCGACGACAGCTGCCCGAACAACTTCTCGGGGGCGAATCTGGGCTCTGAGCTGATCGCGGCGGGGCTGGGGTTCAAGGGGTACTCCGAGTCGATGCCGTCGAACGGGTACACCGGCTGCGACTCCGGGACCTACGCGCGCAAGCACAACCCGTGGGTCATGTTCAGCAACGTCCCGGCCGCCGACAACCTCACGTTCAGCTCGTTCCCCACGGACTTCAGCACGCTGCCCCCGGTCTCGATCGTCGTGCCCAACCTGGACGACGACATGCACGACGGAACGGTTCAGCAGGGCGACACGTGGTTGAAGAACCACATGGACGCCTACGCGCAGTGGGCCAAGACTCACAACAGCGAGCTGATCCTCACCTGGGACGAGGACGAGGACAGCGGCGGGAACAACCGGATCGCGACGGTCATGGTCGGCGCCAACGTCAAGAGCGGCGCCTACAGCGAGCACATCAACCACTACAACGTGCTGCGCACGCTCGAGGACTTCTACGGGCTCTCCTACGCCGGCGCCAGCGCCTCGGCCACGCCGATCACCGACGCCTTCACCACGGGGAACCAGAACTCCGTCACCGTGACCAACCCGGGCGCACAGAGCGGCACCGTCGGTACCGCCGCTTCACTCCAGATCTCCGCCACCGACTCGGCCGCGGGTCAGACCCTCACCTACGCGGCGACGGGACTTCCGACCGGCCTGGCGATCGACGCGGCGACCGGTTCGATCTCCGGCACGCCCTCGGCCGCCGGCACCTTCAGCGTCACGGTGACCGCGACCGACACGACCGACGCCAGCGGGTCCGCGACCTTCTCGTGGACGATCGCTCCCACCGGAGGCGGCTCGGCGATCGTCAACGGCGGCTTCGAGACCGGCGACTTCACCGGCTGGACCCGCTCCGGGACGACAGCCGTCGTCGGCTCGCCGGTCCACTCCGGCACCCACGCGGTGCTGCTGGGATCGTCCAAGCCCACCAACGGCGACTCCAAGGTCGCCCAGACCTTCACCGCGCCGGCCGGGTCGAGCAAGGTGTCGTTCTGGTACAACCTGAACTGCCCGGACGACGTCCAGTACGACTGGGCCACGGCCAAGCTCAAGGACAACACCACCGGGACCACCAGCACGGTCCTGGCCAAGACCTGCACCGTGGGCGCCGGATGGAAGCAGGTGACCAAGAGCATCACCGCCGGCCACTCCTACACGCTCACGCTGATCTCGCACGATGAGAACAACCCAGGCGACGCCACCGACACGACGTATGACGATGTGACAGTGAGCTGATTCATCGCCGATTCACCTCCGGCGGCCGCCCGCGTCACCGCGCGGGCGGCCGCCGGAACCCGGCGTGCCGGCGGACGTCCTCGGGCTTGCCGGGGACCGTCGCCGCCTCCAGGCCGACGACGGCGAGTCCGCCGGTCGCGCTCGTCACCGATCTGCCCCGGCCGGCAGCGGTGCCCGCAGGACGGTGAACCTCCGGGTGATCTCGAAGTCCGTCTTCAGATACAGCTCGCCCGCCGCCGACTTCTCGCCCGTCCACAGGAACCACGCGCCGTGCGCACCCGACCCGGCCATCCGTTCCAGCGTCAGGTGCAGCAGCACTTTCCCGAGCCCTGTCCCCCGCGCGGCCGGCAGGACGCCGAAGGGCCCGAACCGGTCGATCACGCCCTCGTACGTCCCGTGCATCGCCCACCCCAGCATCGCGCCGCCGGGTTCGCGCGCCACCACGATGCGGTCCAGCGGCATCCCGGCCACCACGGCCTCCCGGATCGCCCGCGCCCAGTCCGGGTTGAAGTCGGCGCCCGCGATCGAGATCAGCGTGGTCAGCTCGTCGTCGGCCGGCGTGCCGAACCGGTATCCCCCGCCCTCCAGTGCCTCGATCCGCTCGCGCACCTCGGCCGGCACCGCGTAGCCGACCAGGCTGCGGTCCATCGCGACCGCGTCGTACTGCTTCGCGAACCCCAGCCCGGTCAGCAGCCGCAGCGCGTGGGGATAGCGGGCAACGTCAAGTCCCGGCAAGAAGTAGTTCGGCGTATACGACGAGAAGAACACCTCGGACCGTCCCAGCGCCCGGAGCCACTCCATCGCCGCGGCTACCAGCTCACGGCCCAGCCCGCGCCCCCGGAACCCCGGCCGGACGAAGAAGAACGGGATCCACCCGGACGCGGGCTGCAGGTCATCCCCCTGCGCCGCGATCAGCCGCCGCACGGCGTAAGCCGCCCCGGCCACTTCCCCGTCGACCACCGCGACCTGCAACCCGGCGGGATCGAAGTTGCGGTCGAGCAGGAACAGGTCCCGGAATCGCCGGTATGTCATCGGATCGGCCGGCGCGGCAGCCGTCCACGCCGCGGCCAGCCGCGGGCCGTCGCCGACCTGGAACGAACGGATCATGACGCCATAGCCTCGCCGATCCGGTCGACGAGGTCCAGGGCCTGAGCCGGCACCCGCCGCATCGGCCGCGGTGACCACGGCCGCGGCCTCCGCCGCTGGAGCGCACGGCGCGGCCAGGTCACCCGGGTCGCGGCCGGCGGCCGGTTCGGCGTCGCGGTCCCGCTGACCATCCTGCCGGTCGGGGACGCGGTCACCGTGTGACCGGGCCGAGGCGCCGGCCGGTCGCTACGTCCGCTCCCCCAGCCGGGCCGGCACCACGTCGAACGTCACCCGCCGGCCCTCCCGCTGCACCTCGACCGGCGTCGGCTTGCCGATCAACGCGGCGTCGAGCAGGTCGAACAGCGCGGCGTGACCGTCGATCTCCTGCCCGGCCAGGCTCAGGACGACGTCGCCGGGGAGGAACGGGCTGTCCTGGGCTCCCACCTTCGTCACGATCTCGCGCTTGGCCGTGCGGCCGTCCACCTCGACGTCCCGCGCGTGCACCGCGATCCCGAGCGCGGCGCGGGTGACGCGGCCGTCGGCGATCAGCTGCGGGACGATGCGCGCCACGGTGGCCGCCGGCACCGCGAACGCCATGCCCTGGGCGTCGTCGCGGATCATGGTGTTGACGCCGACCACCTCGCCGTCCAGGTCGACCAGCGGGCCGCCGGAGTTGCCGGGGTTCACCGCGGCGTCGGTCTGGATGAGGCGCTGCAGGGGGCGGGCGTGCTGCGGCGACTGCAGCTGGCGGGACAGGCCGCTGACGATCCCGACCGACACCGACTCCGGGTAGTCGCCGAGCGGGTTGCCCATCGCGAGCACGAACTCCCCGAGCCGGACCGGCTTCTCGCGCAGCACCAGGCGGGTCTCGTGGGGCTCGGACAGCTCGACCACGGCCAGGTCGGTGAGCGGGTCCCGGCCCAGGATCCTGATCGGCTGCGTCGGGTAGCCGTGGATGGCGGCGGTCCAGGTGAACCCGTCCTCCTGGTCCACGACGTGGTTGTTGGTCACGACGTGGCAGGCGTCGTCCAGGACGAAGCCGGAGCCGGCGGTCCAGGTGCCCGCGCCCTTCTCGCCGCGGATGGCGACGACGCTCGGCATCACCCGCTCGATCAGGTCGGCCAGGCCGCCGCTGAACGCGGCCATCGCGGATACGGCGGTCATCGCCTCAGACCTCCACGGAGTCTTCGTCGTCGGGGTCGCCCTCGAAGAAGGTGTGCCCGGCGCCTATCAGCTCCTTGAACTTGTCGTCCTGTTCGTCGGAGATCCGACCGATCTGCGCGCAGGCCCCGACCAGCGCCTCCGCGGTGAGCGTGTCGGCGGCGAGGTCGCGGGCCACGACCAGCCGGCCCTCGTGCCAGAAGCAGCGGATCCACAGGTAGTCGCGGTTGATCTCGTTGACCGCCGTGAGCAGCTTCCTCGACAGCGGCACGTCCTCCAGCACCACGCCGAACACCTGCACCAGCCCCGAGTCGTCCCCGGCCTGACCGGAGGAGACCCAATACAGGGCGCTGCCCTGCCGTACCTGGAAGTCGCCGTCCGAGTCCGGCTCGGCGCGGCCGTCCACCAGGCCGCCGTCCTCCAGGACCCGCGCCACGAAGGCGCGGATCATCTCTACGTTCGCCATGCGCAGACTCTACGAGACCCCTGTCAGCCGGGGGTACGCATACTCAACGCCGCCTCCGGCACCGGCAGGCCGCTGTGGCCGCCGCCGCGGGCCAGGCGGCGGAAGAAGCCGAGCACGCCCGCCACGCCGAACGCCCACGAGGCGCTGTTGTTCTCCGGTTCGTCCTTCACGAACACCGGATGCCGGGCCGGGCCCTCGGAGCGCAGCAGCATGTGGACCGCGACGGCCCGGGCGTCGTCCCAGCGGCCGAGGTCGATCAGCATGTTGCCGATGCCCGCTCCGCCGCAGCACTGGGTCGCGACGCTGACGCGGGGCAGGGACTCCAGGCAGGCGTCGGCGACTCGGTGGGCCTCTTCCCGCGCGCCGACCATGAAGAGGGTCTGCGCGACACCGGCCAGCCCTTGGCACCACGACACGGCCAACGGGGCGGCGAAGCGCGTGAGGGCTCGCGGGATCATCTCCTCGGCGCGGGTCCGCAGGACCGCGGTCCGTTCCTCGGCCGCGGTCAGCAGCGCCGGGTCCGCGAGCCGGCCGCCGACGATGTGGAGCATCTCGACGGTTCCCGCGAGCCCGTGGGCGCGGCCCACGGAGGGGTCCACGCCGGCGGTCGCCGGCAGGTTCGTCGGCACCGACTCCGCGTTCGGCAGCGGCGCGCCGAGGACGAACCCGGCGCCGCGGCGGACGGCGTCCAGGTGACCGCGACCCGGTTCGAACTCCTCCAGCAGCAGGTGCCCCATCGCGACGCCCGACGCGCCGACGATCAGGTCGTCGAGGGTCGGGGCCCAGTCGGCGGCGGGGATGAACGCCCCCTGATAAGCCGGGTCGCGGAACCCCTCGGCGGCCGCTCGCGCGAGGAACACGTCGACACCGGTCCGCCCGACCATCAAGCCCGGCGACAGGTCCACCGAGTCCACGGCGCGCACCGTGAACGGCACGAGTTCGGCGAGAACGTCCGCGACGCCCGGCGCGTCCAGGTGTTCGAGCAGCTCCAGCCCGATCCCCGCCGCGCCGGAGTAGACGCCGGCGTCGTGCGCGACCGACTGGCCGGACGAGGACTTCAGCACGCGACGGGACTGGTCGAGCAGGTCTCCGAGCAGGTTGTCGGCGATCTCGGCGGCCAGGGTGTCGGTGACCTCCGGCTGTCGCGGAAGCGGTGCGGCCGACACGCGCGGGACGGCCGCGTGGTCCTGACCGGACGCCAACCGCCGGGCGGCCCGCAGCACCGTGTCCTCGTCCGCGTCCAGCAGATCGGCGATCACCCCGATCATCCCGGTCGGCGCGTCGCCGAAGTCCCGGCGGATGGTCTGCAGGGCCCGTTCCCGCGGCGCCTCCCAGTCCTCGCCCACCGACACGGGGGCCAGGCCGTAGGCCGCGAACATCAGGGTCATGCCCAGAGCGGCGAAGTCGTCGGCCGGGCGCGGGTCCTCGCCGCGCAACTGCCGGGCCGGGGAGTAGCCGATGGTGGCACCGGGCAGGTGGAGGCCGTCGTACCAGGACAGCCCGAAGTCGACGAGTGTGACGCGGTCGCCGTCGACGATCACGTTCTTCGGGCTCAGGTCGCGGGCGACGACGCCGCGGGCGTGCACGGCGTGCAGGATCCGCGCGAGCCGTCCGCCCAGGCCCGCCAGACTCCGGTCGGCGCCGGCCTCGAGCCCGTACCGTCCGCCGAGCATCACGTCGTCGTCGAGGTTCGCGGGCCCCGCGTCCTCGGTGACCAGATACTCGTCGGCTCCGTAGCGGAAGTGGTCGACGAACCCGGCGACGCCGTCGACGCCGTCCAGCGCCTGGAGCACCCGCCGCTCGTTGCGCAGCCGCATCCGCACGTCGCCCGCGCCGTGCTCGTCGACGAGCGCCCGCGCCTGCTTGACGACGACCCGGCGGCCGTCCCGGCGGTCCACGGCGCGGTAGGTGTCGCCGCGGCCGGATTCGTAGACGCCCGCCACGATCTCGTAGTGGCCGCCGATCACCTTCGGGCCGCCGGTCGCGGCGTTCGCGGCGCCGCCCCGCTCGCCGGTGAACGGGTCGACGACCCAATCGGGCTGGCGGTAGCGCAACGTGGCCAGGGCGCCGAACTCCTCGCCCCCGGGCCCCGGGATGTTGGCGATCAGACGGCCGTAGGCGTCGGTGGTCCAGGGCTTGGTGAAGGGCCCGTAGCGGTAGTAGACCGGCGATCCGGGCCGGACGCGCCGGTCGCTGAGCACCCGCGGGCCCTCGTGCCCGGCGAGCAGCTCGGCCAGGCGGACGCCGAGGTCGCGGACCTGGTCGGCGGCGGGGTAGATGGTGAAGGCCTTGCCGACGGTCGCCGGGCTGTGGACGCCGTCGTTCAGCCGTTCCAGCACCGCCACGGACTTCGCCAGTTTGAACGTGCAGCCCTCGGCGAGCAGCACCGGCACCAGTTTACCGATCAGATCCGTAAGGGTCGCCGCTCGCGACGAGACATGCAGCTTCCAACCGTGCTGCTGCAGCCGCGCCCCCTCGGGGGCGACGCGCAGCCATGTCGCGTCGGTCGCGGTGCGGAAGACCGTCCCGGCGCTCCCTCGGACGAGACGCTCGACCAGCTCCGGAATCTCTTCACCAGCCATGCCGATCACCTCTCTGCCGTACGGAACGCCGGGACTCAATCATCTGTCACACTGGGAAATACCGGGTTTGAGCTGGGCCTCAGCCGGTAACCGAGCGGGTGGCGATGTCGCTATAGCTGTTGTTGACGCAGCAGCCCCAGCAACGGGTCAGAGCCAGCTTGTCGTCGAGGCCGGCCTCGAAGTCGACGTCGAGCTCGATCTCCTCGACGTCCGCCTCGCGCGGCTCCAGCTCCAGCAGTGCGGTCATGGTGCTCCCCTCCGGCCGGATCGCGGCCTTGTTAGGAGTCTGACTTAGGGACATTTCCTGTCTAGCAACGAGAAGAACGCACGGCAACGGCTGGACGTGCGGCGCGGCAGCTGATATGGAGTTATATCAGTTGCTTGATAATGAGCGCGTCTCGAACTGCGAGCACCCCTTACACGTCCGGTTTCGTCCGGTCACCGAAAATTCCGCGGGCCGACGGCGGTCCCCGGGCGTGTCGTCGAACTCTTCGAAGGCCGTGCGCCGGTGAAATGTGCCTACGATGGCGACATGTGCCCAATGCGCGGAAACCACCGGACCGAAGCCTGGGAAGGCGTCGTCGTCGACAAGTCCCGCGGGATGACGGACGGCCCGGCCATGGACCACCACCTGGAGATCCGGCTCCCGGACGGCTCGACGAAGCGGGTCCGGGTCGGCGGCGACTTCTGGAAGTCCGTCGGAAAGGGCGACGCCGTCATCAAGACGGCCGGCGGCGAGCCGGCCAGGAAGTGAGCCTCACGCCGCCTTGGCGACGGTGAGGACGAAGACGGCGTCGTCGAGGGCTTCGACGCGGTGCCGGGCGGACGGCGCGATGAGCAGGTCGCCGGGCATGCCGTCCCAGGAGGCGTCGCCGGCGTGCAGCCGGATCCGGCCCTGCAGGACCACCAGCGTCGCCTCGCCCGGGTTGTCGTGCTCGGCGAGCTCGGTCCCGGCGCGCAGGGCGATCAGGGTCTGGCGCAGCACGTGCTCATGGCCGCCGTAGACGGTCTCCGAGCTGCGGCCGGTGGAGGCCGCCGCGGCGCGCTCCAGGTGCTGGCGGGCGAGGGCGTCGAGCGAGAGCTTCTGCATGGATTTCCTCCGCCGTCCGGGTCGCGATCCGAATGATCAACCACGCTACCCGAGCCTGCCGAGGTCATGCATGACGAGCGCGCCCGAGGGCTATCATCGTTCGTACTCGCGCTCGACCAGGAGGAACCCCGGGAGGATCCCATGGTGTCGCCACCCGAGCCGGTCCTCGACGCCGAGGTGCTGGTCGTGGGCGCGGGGCCGGTCGGCTGCTGGCTGGCCGCCGAGCTGTGCGCGGCCGGGGTGCGCGTCCTGGTGACCGAGGCGCGCCGGAGCCGGGCCGCCTGGTCGCGGGGCTTCGTGGTGCACCCCCGGACCCTGGAGATCTTCGCCTCGCGGGGCGCCGCCGCACCCCTGCTGGCGACCGGCCGCCGCGTGCCGACCTGGCACTTCGCCATGGGCGCGAGCCGGCTGGACTTCACCGCGCTGCCCACCTCGTTCCCCTTCGTCCTGCTCCAGCCGCAGGCCCACACAGAGCACCTGCTGGAGGAGCACCTGAACCGGCTCGGCGGCACCGTGGCGCGCGGGCAGCGCGTGGTCGGGCTGGAGCAGCACGCCGACCGGGTGACGGCGCAGGTGCGCGGAGACGGCGGGGAGCGCACGGTCAGCGCCCGCTTCGTCGTGGGCTGCGACGGGGCGCACAGCACCGTGCGGGAGGCCGCGGGCATCGGGTTCACCGGCGACCCGGACACCATGGTCTGCCCGACGGCGCTGGTCGAGCTGGCCGATCCCCCGCCGCCGGAGCGGTACGTGCAGACCGGCGAGCGGGGCGTGTTCTTCGCCATCCCGCTGCCCGACGGGCGGTTCGTCGTCTCGACGGTGGACCACGCGGTGATGCACGACGTGTCGGCCGTGTGGACGGCCGACACGGTGCGGGCCTCGCTGCTGCGGGTCGCCGGGAGCGACTTCGGGATGGGTGCGGCCGAACGGGTGTCGTCGATCGGCAACTCGGCGAAGCAGGCGGAGCGGTACCGCGACGGCCGGGTGCTGCTCGCGGGCGACGCGGCGCACGTGCACTTCCCGATGGGCGGCCAGGGCATGAACCTGGGCATCCAGGACGCGCACAACCTGGCATGGCGGCTGGCGGGGGCGGTGCGGGCCGAGCGGGGCGGGGCGACCGGCTTCGAGGGGTTCGACGGCTTCGAGGGGTTCGAGGGGGCCGGGGCGTTCGAGACCGCCGACGCGCTGCTGGACGGCTACGAGGCGGAGCGGCGGCCGGCCGGGGAGCGCGTGCTGGAGGACGTGCGCGCGCAGATGGGGCTGGTCGCGGCGACCGGGGCGGACGGGGTCGCGCTGCGGTCCCGCTTCGAGGCGGTGCTGGGCGAGCATCCGCAGGTCAACCTGCAGTACGCGCGCCGCCTGTCGGGGATCGACGTGCGGTATCCGACGGCCTCGGGCGACGACGGACGGCTGGGACGGCGCGTCCCCGACCTGGTCCTGGAAAGCGCCGACGGGACGTCCCGCCAGCTCTACGACCTGCTGCGGGAGGCCGGAGCCGGACAGTTCGCGCGGGTGCGCGCCCCGCGCGTCACCGGTCCGGAGTGGGCGCTGCGGGAGGGCTGGGGCGCGGCGGGCTCGCTCCTGATCCGTCCGGACGGCCACGTCGCGGGGATCCAGGGCGAGTGAGCCCGTTCCCCCCGGCGACGCCGGTTTGCTCGGATATGATGAAGATCGCATCTTGGGGCCCCACTACGGTTCTAAAGGACCGCTCACACCGTGTATGACCCGGACGCAGGGAGCAGGCACATTCGATGACGAGTGCGGCACGGCACCAGGCCGGCGCGGACCACCGTGGAGGGCCGCAGACCGGCGAACGCCCGGCGCGAGCGGAGGAGCCGGGGCCCGACGCCGTCGCCGCCGACTCCGAGGCGGAGCCGGCCGCCGACTCCGTCACCGGTCCCGCCGCCGACCCGGACGATGTCGCCGACCGGCCGATCGACGAGGCCGAGCTCGACCGCATCTGCCTGCACAACCTGCTCTCGGCCTGCGCCGACATGATCTACTTCAAAGACCGCCGCTCCCGCTTCCTGCGCGTCAGCGACAGCGCCGCGGCCTTCACCGGCACCGAACCGTCCGCCATGATCGGCAAGACGGTCCGCGACTACTTCACGTCCGAGCACGCCGCCGCGGCCTTCGCCACCGAGCGGGAGATCATGGCCACCGGCCGGGCGGTTCACGACGTCGAGGAGCCGCACCTGCGCTTCCACACCGACGCCGACGAGACGCTCAGCGCCAGCAAGCAGCCGCTGCGGGACTTCGACGGCCGCATCATCGGCACCTTCGGCATCAGCCGCGACATCACCGCGCGGAAGGTCGCCGAGCGCCAGCTGATCACCCGTACGGCCGAGCTCGACCGGCTGGGCCGCGAGCTCAAGACGCTGATCGACACCAGCCCGGACCTGATGACCCGCTACGACCGGCAGCTCCGGTGCACGTACGCGAACCCCGCGGCCCGGGCCATCGCCGGCCTCACCGAGGCCGACATGCTGGGCCGCACCACCCGTGAGCGCGGCTACGCCGAGGAGTTCCTCGGCGGCTGGGAGGAGACCCTGCGCGAGGTCCTGGCGACCGGGCAGTGCACGGAGCGCGAGTTCGGCGTCACGGTCAACAAGGAGTTCCGCTACCTGCACACCCGCTTCGTCCCCGAACTCGACGCCGACGGCTCGGTGACGAGCATCCTGGCGGTCAGCCGCGACCTGACCGAGCGCCGCCGGATCGAGGAGGCGCTGGCCGAGCAGGCCGTCCGCGACCCGCTGACCGGCCTGGCCAACCGCACGCTGCTGGTGAGCCGGATCGCGCAGGCGATCGAGCTGGGCGGCGCGGAGCGCGGCGGGCTGGCCGTGCTGTTCCTGGACCTGGACCGGTTCAAGCTGGTCAACGACAGCCTGGGCCACGCCGCCGGCGACGAGCTGCTGGTGGCGGTGGCCGACCGGCTGCGGCTGGCGGTGCGGCGCGGCGACCTGGTGGCCCGGTTCGGCGGCGACGAGTTCGTGGTGCTGTGCGAGGAGGTCCAGGGCTACGCCGAGGCCGCCGCGATCGCCGAACGCCTCATCGAGTCCCTGGTGCGGCCCTTCCGCTGCGCCGGCCAGGCGATGCACGTCCGCGCGAGCGTGGGCATCGCCCTGGCCGACGGCCCGGCGACGACCGTGGACGCCCTGCTGCGCGACGCGGACGCGGCGATGTACCAGGCCAAGGCCAAGGCCGGCGGCGCGGTGGCCGGCGGCTACCGCTTCTTCGAGCCGGCGACGCACGAGGCCGCCGTCCAGCGCATGAACCTGGAGCAGGACCTGCGCCGCGCGGTGGACGAGAACGAGTTCGTGCTCGTCTACCAGCCGATCGTCGACCTCAGCGACGGCCAGCTGGTCGGCGCCGAGGCCCTGATCCGCTGGCGCCACCCCGAGCGCGGCCTGCTGACCCCGGCCGAGTTCCTCGAAGTGGCCGAGGAGACCCACCTGATCGTCCCGATCGGCCGCTGGGTCCTGGCCGAGGCCTGCCGCCAGCTCGCCGCCTGGAACGCCGCCCACCCCGCCGGCGACGGCGCCGACCTGCTGACCCTCGCGGTGAACCTGTCCAACCGCCAGCTGTCCCACGACCCGGACCTGGTCCCCGCGATCACGAAGACCCTGGCCCGGCACGGCGTCCCCCCGGGCCAGATCTGCCTGGAGGTCACCGAGACGGCGGTCCACGAGGCCTCCGTATCGGCCCGCTCGGCCTTGGCCGCGTTCTCCGCCGCCGGCATCATGATCGCCCTGGACGACTACGGGACGGGCTACTCGTCCCTCGGCCACCTGCGCGACATCCCGGTCGACGCGCTGAAGATCGACCGCACCTTCGTCGACGGTCTGATGCGCGACCGCGGCGACGAGGCGATCGTGGTCGCGGTCATCACCCTGGCCCACGCGCTGGGGATGCACGTGATCGCCGAAGGCGTCGGAAGCAAGCAGCAGCAAGAGCGGCTGCGGGATCTGGGATGCGACTTCGCGCAGGGGCACCTGTTCGCCGCGGCGTTGAGTGCGGAGGAGTTCGGGAAGCTGCTGCATGGCGAGGTCGGGGCCGGCACCGAGGTGGGCGCCGGGTCTGTGCGAGGGTAAGCCAAATCCTCGCTGACGTTCGCCATCACAGCATGCTCGTCCACGACGGTAGCGAGGGACGTCACCTACTACACGGTAGCCATCGGGGGATCGCGTTCGACCACGTCGAGACATCGGCACCCACTGCAAGTGCGTCCCGCTGCTCCCTTCATCGAAACCTGCGAAAAATCACTGAGCCCTACTGAACCGCCCGCGGTCGCCAAGGCCATGGGCTCGCGCTGCGCGCCCCGAACGACGGCCATCGACCAGGACAGACATTGCCTGACGAGTTACCCAGGGATGCCATCTTCCCCAGCCAGCCGAACTGCTACATGGTCAATGATCGACTGTCCCCCATCGCTTCGGCCCGACGGTTGAAGCGCCTCCTCATCCGCGCCGTCCGGGTCTGGCTGGCCCCGTGGATCGCGTTACAGCGCTGATAGCAAGCATGGTCGCCCGAGCCCCTACACCAGACTTCCAAGACCGACCACCGCGAGCGCAGCGACGGTGCCTCAGATCCGCCCGATACTCGCTGATATTGCCATCACCATTGCCGTCGATCATCTTGGCTCTCCATTCTTTCGGGGCGCCAATTTTCGTACACCTTTCACTTCTTGCGATGAGAAGCTGCATCCATCACTAAACAATTAGCCCCAGTGTGACACCTTCGCATATGCAGTCAAATTTAGGGCCCCATACTTGGCAAATAATCACACCGGCTAGTATGGCTGAAAGCTCGGACGGCGCCCGCTAAGCGCCTCAGGAAAAACAGGCACAGTCAACGCCCTCGTCATTACTTTCGAGAGGAAGCTAGTGATTCCACCGGAATACTCGAACCATCGATCATCGCGAGCAGCGTTGACGGCAATTACCCAATCATCAGGGTCTATCGACCTTTCGCGCACCCAGTAAATGATATCGCCGTTATCCGTTCGACCGCACGAGAGCAGCGAAGCATCGCCCTCTATATCATACGGGACAACTTCTCCACGATCTCGCAAATACTTCAGAGCATCAAGGTTGACGGAAACCTGTCCGACAAGATCGAGGGCTGGGTACTGACCATCGACCTGGAATACATGGATGAACCCCCAGAACGAGCCTGGCCCGTAGGTCTCAACCAACTCTTTATAGTCTCGAGGGAGTGCGCTACCCAGCATAGCCTCCACCTCATCCCACGGGACAGCGGGGCGCTGCCCCTCGGGAGGCGAAACGGTGGCACCCAACTCGTCAATACTCACCACAAACCTCAGACTTCTACTTGTTGATGACCGAAACTGCCAGCTGGAATCCACCATCCCCATAGGCCTCCATTGTGATGCCAATAGGGCGCAGCTGTTGAACCGTAGGATTCGCGATTCCAGTCAAATCTTGATAGATCGGCTTCACCGTGTACTGAACATTCTCGTTTCGAGATTCTACAGCATCTCTGATCTGCCCTTCAAGGTCACGCATAACAGGAGAATTGACTGGATTCTGTATAAGTGGAACCAGATTTTCTTCGATATCACCAGAGCCTCCCAGCAGTCCCGCCAGGAGGTGCCCTCGGGCGTCGCCGTTCTGGCCACCCAAGAATCCAACGGGGTTGACGTTCGAGTTGGCTTCCGTTCCCTTCTTTAACATATCCTTGTTGATCATCCCGGCTACGCCGGTAGCCCTGCCCCATTCATCCAACGGTCCATATTGGACACGGCCGCCCCATGTCGCATCCTCAATCCAAGGGAGCGACGCATCAAAACTAAGCTCTTGCTTGGGCACCCGGCTTCCGAGGCCGAGGGTACCCACTGCCATCGCAAGGCTCTGTCGACAGCTTTCCGGCCAATCCCCATCGCCTGCGTGTTGACAATCAGGTCCGCCGACAGATTCGAATAGCGCGTTGCCGACTCCATCCCAGAACTGGCTCCAAGATGATTTGTGCTGAACAATCATTACTCCGCGAGACGACCCATCATCGTTCGAGTAAGTCGTTATGTCGAGCCCCATCCTCTTGCCGAGGCTCTTTGCCGTCATGGGCTTTTTGGGAGTCGGGTCCTCTTTGCAGGATCCGTCACCATTGGTCGCGAACGGACATCCCGAACCGTTTCCTTCGCTGCCTCCACCGTCACCATATATGGGAGCCTTCATGCCGCTTAGACCACTCGGATCGACCTTGTTAGTCGGGTCATTGCTGGCATACGAGTAGCCCCCGATGGCTTGCGGATCGTTGGGCTGGAAAATCGGATCCGCAGAAATGAACCGTCCTGCGATCGGGTCGTATTTGCGTGCCCCGACATCGACGAGGCCGGTGGAAGTGTCGGTGGTCTTGCCGAGGAAGGTGTGGTCGTCAGGGAAGGCCTGGTTCCACGGGGTCCCGGTTGCCGCGGCCGTCCGGGGTGTGTTGAACGGCGTGTACGCCCGCCGCGCAGTCACGGCGCTGGCCGCGCCATTGGGGCTGGCGGCGATGGTGACGCTGCTGGTTCCCTGCAGGTTGCCAGCCTCGTATGTGAGAGTCGGGTTGGTGCCGCCGCTTTCGATCACGGTCGGGGCGCCGCTGAAGCTGAAGTAGCGGTTGCCGGTGATGGTGTTGTTCTGGGTGTTGAGATGGATCTCGGCTGTGCCGAGGTACAGGCTCGTCGTGTTCGTGGCCGGGTCGCGGCGGATGAGCTGGGCGCCGGACGCGTCGTAGACGAACGACGTCTTGACCGTTCCGCCGCCCGGGGCGGTGGTCTCGTTGTCGAGGCGTCCCTCGGCGTTCCAGTTCAGGCCGTCGGTGCCTGAGGGAGACGGGCGCGAAGTGGTGTTGCCCGCCGGGTCGTAGCCGTAGGTGGTCGCGGGTGCGCTGTTCACCTGGCGTGAGGTCAGGGTGTAGGGCTGTGCGGCGTTTTCGTACTTGAAGTTGGTTGTGGTGTCTTTGGATGTGGTGCCAGCCGGGTCATAGTCGTTCTCAACCTGCCGGTTGCCGGTGGCGTTGTCATAGCTGAAGGTCTGCCAGTACGGCGCCGGGCCCGAGTTGACCTCGGCGGTGGCCGCGGCGCGGTTGTTCGAATTGGGCGTGGCGGTGGTGCAGGAGCCGAGGTCTCCGTTGAGGGGTGCGTCCGGGGGGACGGCCGTGTTGGAGCCCCCGACAGTGCCCAGGGTGACGTGGCCGAAGAGGGAGTGGTCCGGGACGGTGGAGTCGGTGCGGGCGGAGAGCAGGCGGGCGGCGTAGTCGTAGGCATAGCACTGGGTGTCGATGGCTAGGCTGGTGCTGACGATGCCGTTGCCGCCGGTCGACGTCGCGGTGGCCTGTTCGTCGATGGCCGCGGTGATCTTGCCGGCCTGGTCGTAGAGGTAGGCCGTGGTGTCGACGGGCCGGTTCCAAGCCAGCTGGGAAAGGGTGGTGTTGGCGATGCGGCGGGTGGCGGCGTCGTAGACGGTGTCCGAGACGACCTGGCTCGGGTAGTCGCCCATGATCCGGCGCTGGATCTCGCCGAAGGGGGTGTATCCGGAGTCGGAGAGCAGGTCGCCGAAGTTGTCGCCGGCCATGGTGAGCAGGCCGTTGGGGCTGTAGCCGTTGGTCACGGTGTCGGCGGCGAGGCCGCCGGTGGCCGCGTTGCCGACCGCCGGCAGGACTGTGTGGTCCAACAGGCCGGTGAGCGGCGTGTACACGTTCGTGCTCTTGTACGTCCCTGCCAGAGCGCCGTTGCCATCGCCGTTCGGGATACTCACCTGCGAGGTCAGCGGCCGGTACGCCAGGTCGACGGAGGTGGTGGCCTCAGTGTAGGCCGGCCCCGCCTGTCCGTTGCTGTACCGGGTCGAGGACGTGGCCTGTCCCTTGACGCCGAACGTGGTGCCGTTGTCGAGGGAGTCGTAGGTGAACGTGCTCTGCAGCTTCGTCGGGTCCAGGCTTGCGGGGTTGTACTGGTTGTACTCCCCCGTCTTCCGTCCGAGCGAGTCATAGACGGTGTGCAGCGCGCCGGCGGCTCCGCGGGCGTCCTGGGTGTCCGTCACCCGGCCGTCGGCGTCGTACAGGAATGTACTGGTGCCGGAGTCCGGATCCGTGAAGCTGGTCTTGCGGCCGAGCAGGTCGTAGACAGTGCTCCACTGGTGGTTGGCGGCGTCGGTGACCAGGTTCTGCCGCCCGGCCGCGTCGTAGCCGTACTTGACGATGTCGACCTGGAGCGGGTCAGTGGTCCCGAACGGCACCGACGCCGTGGCGTGGTACGTGTACAGCTGCTCGGCGTGCCCGCGCGCATCGGTGATCGTCGAGGTCGCCGTGCCGCCGGCCGGCGGGGTCACATCAATCCGGTCGGCGCCGTGGTAGTCGGTGTGCGTCTTCCACAGGACAGCCGCCTGCGACAGCGACACCGCGTCGGTGGTCCGGCCGAGCCCGTCGTACAAGGTCTGTGCCTGCTGATACCACACAGTCTGCGCGTTGGCCGTCGGCACGTAGTACTGACCGGTCGGCACGGTCGCGGAGTCGTACTGCGGTCCGGAGACCGTGTCGACCCGGCCGAGAGTGTCATAAACCGTATCGGTGACGACCCGACCGGAGTCTCCGGAAATCGGCACGGTCTGCGCCTGTCGTGTCCGGCCGAGAGAATCCAGCAGGGTGAGCGAAGGAGCGTACGTTCCATCCTCACGCAGCTTGTCGGTCTCGACCACCGATGGGTTGATCGTGTTAGTGGACAGCCCGGCCGGCTGGCCGCTGACCGTGTAGGAGTACTTTGCCGACGGCTGGTTCAGGTAGGTCGCAGCGCCGTTGTAGGTGCTGTTGTAGACGCTCTTGGGGTGGTCCGGCGCCCACCCGGCGAGCGTGCGCCCCAGATCGTCGTACTCGATGTGAGTGACCCGGTTGTTGGCGTCAGTGACGTCGGTCGCCTCGCCCCGCAGGTTGTACGCCGTGGTCGAGGTGAAACCGGGCACTGCCTTCGTGATCCGCGTCGCAGTGCCGAAAGTATCGGTGACACCGGGCCCGGTGACCGTGGTCGACGTCGGCTGCGTGCCGTTGACCGGGTTGTACGCGGTGCTGGTCACGTTCCCCAGCGCGTCGGTCGCGGTCAGGACGCGGCCGTATCGGTCGAAGGTGGCGCTCCCCTGCTTGGTCATCGTGCCGGGCGTTCCTGCCGCCCCGACCAGCGCATCAGTCTCGACCACGTCACCGACGCCGACCGCATCCGTGTGCGTCGACCCCACGGTGTAGTTGGCGTCGTACCAGGACAACGTTCCTGACACCACAGTCCCGCCGCCGGCCGTGCCGGCCGGGAACGCCCCCGAGTACACCGGACCTGCCGTGGACAAGCAGGGACCCGTGGTCACCGTGGAGGAGTCGGCGTACTCCAGGTAGATCCGCAGCTGCGATGGCGTTCCCTGCGCGTACCCGGTGCTGGTGCACAGTTCCGGATCGTTGGAGTCCGCCGGAGTCGGGGCCAGCGTGTCGACGTAGGCGATCCGCCCACCGTTGGCCTGATCGTGGAAGTACTCGGTCGTCGTCACCCGCTGCGCCCCGCCGCCCGCCGCCAACGGCACGGACGCGACCGTGATTGCGGTGCCCGTCTGCCGGGAGCGATACGTCGGCAGCGGCGCGGTCCGCGTGTGGCTGGCGATCGGGTCCGACTTCCACGGCCGGCTCACGCTGTCGCTGTACAGCGTCGGGGTGGTCACCGAGTTGTCGGGCATCTGGAACGTCTTGGTCTCCAGCAGGGTCCCCGCGAAGATCACGTCGTCCTGCGTCGAGCCGCCCTGACCGTCGCTTATGGAGATGTTCGGGCAGTCGACGGCCGGATCGACCCCGGTGCCGTTGCAGCCCCCGGCCCCGCCGGAGTTGAACGCGACCAAGTCCATGTCCTGGTCCATGCCGCGCAGATAGGTGCTCACGGTCTGGGTCTGCGGGTGGCCCTTGTCCTGCGTCAGAGAGTACGGCTCACCGTTGGTCGTGGTGATCGTCCCGAAGCCCTGGTACTGGTCGTAGACCCGGTAGTGGTTGTCGGCGACCAGCTCGGAGTCGTTCGAGTGCCATGCCGCACCGCTTGCGTCGTAGTTGTACGAGGTCAGCACATGGCTGTGGGCCGAGGACGACTCATCGGTGACCTTGACCGAGGTGACCACGTACTTGTGGAACCAGTCGGTGATCGGCGCGGTGAAGGTCGGCGGCGTCCAGTACTCCGGGAAGCACAGCTGATGGTTGTGCCAGTCCGCCGGCACCGCGGGCGTCTGCGACGTCGGCGGCATCGTGCAGCCCAGGGACGCGAAGTTCGCCGGGTCGTCGTAGGTGATCGCGATCTGCGCGCCGAGCTCGGTGTAGATGTCGCCGATCCGCTCGCGGGGGTACGTGCTCAGCGACGTGATCACGGTGCCGTTGGCGTCCTTCACCCCCGGTACCCGGTTCACCATGCCGACACTGGTACCGGTGAACTGCACATCCGGTGTGGACAACTGGCCCGCGGCGCCGGTGTTCGCCGGACAGATGCCGCCGGTGGCCGTGGTGGCCGCCGACGCCGCGCAGTGCCGGATCGCCTGCAGCCACAACGGCGACTTCACCGTGGTGGCGTTGTCTTTCAGATCATGGAACTGATAGAAGAGGTCATAGTGGTCCACCTTGTTCGGCGTGCTGCCGACGGTAGTGTAGGTGTCGATCGATCCCAGGCGGTAGCGCGTCCAGAACGCCGGGTTCGTCGTGTTCGAGACCGAGGACAAGTCGGTCGGCGTGTCGTTGAAGCCGGTCAGGTACGACGACGACGTCGAGCAGTTCGGCGCTCCGGCCCCCGCGTTCGTGGAGTACGGAGTCGTCTGGCCGTTCGGCAGCACCGGGTCCACACACCGCGACAGCGGGTTGAACACCGCCTTCGCGCCCGGAATGTGTCCTGCGACCACATCAGCGGTCTGCCAGCTGTAGTCGATCTCCTTCAGCGTGGTCGCGCGCGTGTAGTTCGCCGGCAGGTATGTGGACGCGTTGGTGTACCAGTGCTGGTAGCTGGTGTCGCCCTCCCGCGAGTACAGGTACTTGGTCACGTCGCCGTGCGGATCGACGACATAGTCCAGTTGCCAGCGATACGTGGTGCGGCACGCCGTGATGCCGGCCGCGGTGCTGATCGTGTTGGGGTCACCGCAGGCGGAGTTGTTCGGGTTGTTGAAGATCGGCTCGAGGTCTTCGCTCTGGGTCGGGGTGTCGGTCCCCCACGTCCCTCCGTTGAGCTCGGCCGGGAGCTGGTCCGCGCCGAAGTAGGCCACCGAGCCGTCCGGTGTCTGCACCCGGAAGTACTCGCCGCGCCACACCGGGTCCGCCGTCGCCGACGGCGAACCGGTCAGCAGCATGACCCGGGTGCCGTCGTCGTGCTGCGTCTTGAACGTGGTGCCGGAGCTGTCGCTGTCGTCGGCGATCAACACGTTGCCGTGGCCGTTGAACGAGATCGAGAACGCCGGCAGCAGCTTTCCGGAGGCGTCGCGGGCGAAGCAGTTGTCCGTGGAGTTCGCGAACGCCGTCGGCTTGGCCTTGGAACACGGGACCGTCGCCCGCTCGATGAACCCGGGGTTGTAGTCCCAGCCGTCGCCGACCCACGACGGCTGGGAGTTCTCCACCGCCGTCTTGCCGTCGATCGACCCGGAGTCATACGCCAGCGCCACCGAGGGCGCCGCGCCGCCCAGGGCGGCCGGCATCGCGATCGGGTACGAGTACGTGAACGAACCGCTGTTGCCGCCCGTACCCCAGTTGTTCGACGCTGAAAGGCTCGTCGCCGCGTACGAACCGGTCCCCGACGAGCTCGTCGTCGACGAGGTGGCGGCCAGCACCAGCTTCGGAGCCGAAGCCGTCTTGGTGCCGCCGCCGGCCGCCTTGCCGTCCGTCACGGCGGCGGCACCGAGTTCCTGGGGCGAGGCCGTCGCGGCGCCCGGGATGACCACCGTCGACACCAGCCGCCGGCCGCCGCTGTCGTTGGTGAACGCCACCGGGCTCTGCTGGCGGCACTGCGCCAGCTGGGGAGTGGTGAGCGCGCACGCCGGCATCGCCACCAGCTTCAGCCGGCCGCCGAAGTCGCCGCCGAAGGCCTGCGCGAACGAGGAGTAGTCCACGGCGACCTGCACGCTGGCCGATGCCGTCTGCCCGTCGGAGCGGGCCACCGACACCAGGGTGCCGTCGACACCGGCCGCGGCCGCCGCCGAATGCGCGGCCACGGACACCGTCACCGGGACCGAACCGCTGGACACCGGCCCCGGCGAGGCGGCCTGACGCCCGCCGAGCACCGCGGCCAGATCCGTCACCCGTGCCGGGCCGACCGAGACGCCGGTGGCGCCGGCCGCGGTCAGCCCGGACGCCGAGTCCGGCCCGGCGGCCCCGGCCTTCGGCGCCCCGGCAGCCGGGCCGGTGGGGGCCGGCACCACAACGTCCACCGTCGCGGGGTTCGGGTAGATCGGGGCCTGGTAAGTCGCTCCCGGGGCGTGCGCGGGGACCGAGACCGGCACCGCCCTCACCGGCGCGCCCGGCACCGAATGCTCAGCCTGGGACATCTTGCCGTTGAGCTTGCCCGCCGGCTTCGGACGCCCCGTCGCCTGCGCGCCGGAGCTCTGAGGGCCGGACAGCACGCCGACGGCGAGCGCCGCCGCCGTCAGGACGGCGGCGAGCCGGCGCGTCGCAGGACGCTGCCGTCCGTGCCGTCCGGAACGACGCGAGGAACTACGCGATCCCACCCCGAAACCCCCAACCGAGCTCACCCGCGGCCGCGCACCGAAGCAATTAGTTCGCGGTTCGTGAAAGAAATAATCGCGGCGCACTCTAGTCACTTCCCGGAGTTTCGCCAAGGGTCGCGATGAGGTTTTATGTCAAGGACTTGAAATCAGAGCAGGGACATTCCTTACATCCGGTGACATCGCAGCTCGACGCGCTGATCACGATCGGAACGAGTCGGCCGTATCATACGCAACGGCGCACCGTGTCATAACTCTTACAAGTGGCCTCGAATTCACTTCGGCATTTACACGGATGTGTTTCCGGCGATAGCCTCCCCGCGCACTCGTCATGGTCCGCGGCAATGCACGACGCGACCGAATGCCCGGGAGGGGACAGCACATGGGGGGACGCGCTCGCGCACGTTCGCAACGCCTGGTCCGCACAGCAGCCGTCACAGCGGTCGCAGCCCTTGGATTCACCATGGTGGCCACCGTTCCAGCGGACGCGACCGCGCACTCCGACGGGAAGCCGACCCCGCCCAAGCCGACGGTCAAGATGCTGACCAACGCTCCGGCGCAGGCACCGCGCCCACCGGGGACGCCGCACCTTGCCCCCGGGCAGGAGACGAAGGACCCCGATCCGACCGCGGTGGCCGGTCCGTCGCAGAAGGCGAAGACGGCTGAGGACCCCTACGCGGCGAAGAACGCGGCCCAGCTCGCGGCGAGCACGAAGGCGAAGGCGACCGGCAAGGCGGTCGACGTTCCGGAACTGACGACGGAGCGGTCGACGACCAAGGCCAACCCCGACGGAACGTTCACCGCCTCGACCACCTTCTTCCCGCAGCGTGCCAAGGTGGACGGCGCGTGGACGCCCATCGACACCACACTGGCCGAGAACGCCGACGGCTCCTGGACGCCGAAGGCCACGGTCGCCGGAATCACTTTGTCCGGCGGCGGCACCGGCCCCCTGGCCACGCTCCGCATCGGCGCCAAGACGATCGCGATGAGCTGGCCGCTCGGCGCGCTCCCGGCGCCGAAGACCGCCGGCGACCACGCCACCTACCCGCAGGTGCTGCCCGGCGTCGACCTGCGGGTCAGCGCCGACGCCGAGGGCATCCGCGAAGTCCTCGTCGTCGCCGACCGCAAGGCCGCCGCGAACCCCGCGCTGGCGTCGCTGGCCTTCGGGCTGGAGGCGACCGGCGTCAAGCTGAGCCAGTCCGGTGACGGGGTGAGTGCGACCGACGCGGTCACCGGACGCGCAGTCTTCACGAGCCCGGCACCGATCATGTGGGACTCCACCCACTCGGCGGCGAAGGCCGACTCGCTGACGACATCCGCGGCGGACCAGGACCGGCAGGACCCCGCCGACGCCCCGGGACGCGAAGCACACATCGCCACGATGCCTGTGCGCCTGCAGGGCAAGACCGCGATCGTCACCCCGAGCCAGGCGATGATCGGCGACGCGCACACGACCTACCCGCTGTTCATCGATCCGCCGGTCACCCTCGGCACCACGTACCACTATGCGGAGGTCTACTCGAACGCCGGGCTGACCGACTCCGTCAACTTCGACCTTCCCACGCCGAACGGCGCGCACGGACCCATCGTCCGTGCCGGCTACGACTCCGAGAACGGCGGCGGGTACGTCCGCGGCATCTTCTCCTTCGACGTCGGCGACGCGATGATGGGCGAGGAGAGCGACATGGCCAACCCCAACGGGGGTGGCCTGCCCGAGGACGGCTCCACCATCACCGACGCCGAGCTGAAACTGACCTCGAACAACAATCCCTGCAACACCAACGGCACCAATACGATCGCCGTCGACGTCGACGGGGTCAATCGTATGGATACCGACCACCCACCGACATGGAGCCAGGACGGGCCCGGCGGCAGCGGACACTACGTCGGCGCCACTTACTACGCGCCGGTCTGGAACGGACCTGTCAACCTCTTCTCCGGCACTCCCTCAGGCTGCCCCGGCGCGGGCAACACCATCGATGTCAAGGACAGCACCGGCGGCAGGCTGACGAACATGGTCACCAACGTCTGGCGCAACTGGTCGGGCCACAACGGCGACGGCTGGTGCCCGTGCACCGGAGACGGCACCGCCACGTTCGGTATCAAGTGGACAACCGAGGCGCCCGGTCCCCAATACGGGTCCTGGGAAGTCGGCGGGTACAACGGTGGCAACATCCCCGCCGCCCTGGTCATCACTTACGTTCCGGCACCGGTCATCAACCAGTCCCCGACGCTCACCCCCGGCAACGGCGGGACCGCGATCAGCACCAACTGCGACCAGCAGGCCGCGCTGGCGAACACCGGCCCGGGCTCCTACATCCCCAAGAACATCTCCGACTCGGTCACCCTCAACGCCCGGTTCTTCGACAGGGACGGCGGCGAGCACATCCAGACCCAGTACCGCTTCCAGGATCTCAACGGCGGTACCGACCAGTACTACCCCGGCCCTGGATTCGACAACTACTTCGCCACGATCGACTCCTCCCAGGGCGGCGAGACCGACTTCCCGCCGCAGACGATCACGGCCGCGTCAGGTCTGCTCAGGGAAGGCCACACCTACAAGTTCTTCCCGCGCGCCGTCGACAGCCGCAACTCGGAACTCGACTCGTCCGCCTACGGGTTCTCGACCGCCTGCCTGTTCACCATCGCCTTCAAGGCCCCGGACACCCCGACGATCGTCAGCGCGCCCGACCTGCCTCCCCTCGGCTCCACCACCGCCCCTGTGATCCAGCGCGTGGCCGGCGAGGCTGACCCGACCGGCATCACCATCAAGGGCGCGACCGGCGGCGTGCAGATCGACCACTTCGACTACGTCTTCGACGGCGACTCGTCGAGGATTCCCAAGAACGGGCCCGGCTGCGGCCCCGGCAACGGCTGCGTCCCGGCGGGGCCGAACACCTACATCGGCACCAACAACGAGCCGGCGGGATACACCGCGACAGTGACCATCCCGGTCCCGGCCGGCATCACCACCCTAGGCAAGAACAGCCTCTGGGCGCAGGCCGTCGACAAGGCGGGCAACCGGTCCGGGGTCTTCCAGTACCACTTCTACCTGCCGGGCAACCCGAACGCCGTGGCCGTCCCGGGTGACGTGACCGGCAACGGCTATCCCTCGATCGTGGTCGCCGCGCCGGACCCGAACCACTCCGGCGTCGAGAACCTGGTCGCCTACCCCGGCAACGTCGACCCCGACGTCAAGTCCTACGGTGTCGAGGTCGCCCCGGCTGCCGCGGCCCCCGACGGCCAGTCGTGGGCCGACACCTTGATCACGCACCGCGGCGCGGAGCGCGGCGTGCCGGTGGACGACTTGTTCGCCTTCAACACCAACACCCACGCGATGTACTACTACCTGAACTCCGCCGTATTCGGCAGTCCGGTCCCGGTGGACGCGTTCACCGGCGGCACACCGACCGGCGGGGCGCACCGCGTCGTGGTGACCCGGCCGGCCTGCGTCCCGGCCCCGGACAACTACAACTGCGCGGGCTACGCGCCGGACTGGGGCAACGTCACCCAGATCCTGGCGCTGGGCAACGCCGCCGGCGGCAAACCCGGCACCTTCGCGGGCCGCACCAACCTGATCACGGTGGAGACCGACAACAACCACAGCGCGCACGTGTGGATGTTCTCGCCCGCCGCGGCGGGCCAGCTGACCACCCCGATCCTCCTGTCCTACCAGGTCTCCCCGTTCAACTGGGCCGACGCCGACCTGATCGCGCCGGGCCCGACCACGTCGTCGGGGTTGCCGGACCTGTGGGTCCGGGACCGGAAGTCGGGCACGTTGTACCAGATCCTCAACAAGCGCAACGCCGCCGGCGTCGAGGACCCGACCAGCCTGGGCGATGAGAAGAACGCGACGGTCATCGGCACCGCAGGCCAGTACTCGGCCGACGACAAGTCGGTCCTGGTCTCGGCGGGCAATCCGACGATGACCGGGGCGCAGACTTCCGTCTATCCGTCACTGTGGGCCGTCACCCAGCCCGGCGGCCAGCTGACCATGCTGGCCGGATCGTCCGCCGGCCCCAAGGTCGACACGTACGCACAAGCGGGCACCTGGCCCACGTCCGGCACCTCCTGGACCACTTCGACCGGGGCGACCTCGGTCAACGGCGGGACGGTGGCCTCCAGCACCGGCCCGATCCAGTTCGGCGTGAACCAGGGCAACGGCGCCTATCTGTGCATGGACCTGTTCCACGGCGACACCACCCCGGGCAACTATGTCCAGGGCTGGGAGTGCAACGGCACCGCGCCACAGGTGTGGACCATCGCATCGGACGCCACCATCCGCTACGGCTCGGCATCGTCCACCTCCTGCCTGACCGTTTCCATCCTCCCGGCACCGGCCCAGCACGGTCTGCCGTCGGCCGCCGGCAACTACGGCTCCAACGCCGGCAACTGGGCCCGGTCCCCCGTCGTCATCGACCACTGCCCCGCACCGGGCGCCGCGCCGCAAGGAACCCAGGTCTGGGCGTTCCGCACGTCGACCACCGCGACCCAGGCCCTCAACGGCCACGGCTGGTTCACCGTGTACAACCCGGCTTCCGGCATGAACCTCGACAACACCGGGTGCGATCACGGCGGCGGCGTCCAGCTCTCGCTGTACTGGCCGGCGGACGTCACCTGCCAGCAGTGGCAGACCCCTGCGGCCCAGGGCACCTGGCTACAGGCCCTGGGCGTGGGCCTGGCGAGCATCACCGGTGAGCCGGCGACCGCTCCCACCTCCACGCCTACCGGCCAGTCCACGCCCAGCGGGACGGACTACCTGCTCGCCGCCACCAAGGTCGGCGACCACTACGGCGTCGACTGGTACGTCCCCTCCAGCGGCACCTACGCCGTCTGGGCCACCCTTGCCACCGGCCCCGGCAACGGCCAGGTACAGGTCACCGTGGACCAGGCCCAGGGCGGCGGAACCCAGCTGCCGATGTCCTACGACACCTACACCGCCGGCGCCGGCTCGAACCAGTACCTGTTCGGTGACGTCAACCTGACCGCCGGCATGCACAGCTTCACTTTCGGCGTCGTCGGCAAGAACGCCGCTTCATCCGGTTACGCCATCGGTCTGGACACCCTGTCCGCAGGACCCGACCACGGCACCGGGCCACACGCCGCACTCTCCGCGTCCGCCGGCACTCCGGCCGTCCCGGTCCTGGCTCCGGCGAGCATCATGTTGGACGCGAGCAAGTCCTACCCCGGCGTCTCCCAATTGGCGGCCAACGCGTACGCGTTCGACTTCGGCGACGGCACCACCGTGGCCGCCGGGTCCGCGGCCACCGCGACTCACACCTACACCGCGAACGGCGTTTACACCGCCTCGGTGACCGTCACCGACTCCCTCGGCGTCTCGGCCACCACCAGCCACCTCGTCTATGTCAGCGCTCCCCCGAGCGGTCTGACGACCAGCGACGACACGAACACGGCGGCCTGTGCCACCACCTCGGCGACCGCGACGACCGTGGCCTCGCTGACCCCGATTCTGGCGGCCACCGTCAGCCCGAACCTGTCGGCGCAGTTCGAACTGCGCGACGTGACCGATCCTTCGGCCGGTCCTCCGATCGCCATCGGCGGCGCGGGCTCCGTCGGCTCGACCGGGCCCAGCTCGCAGCTGACGACTCCGAACCTCGTCAACGGACACGAGTACGCCTTCGCGGCGCGATCGGTGGATGTCGACGGGAACATCTCGCCGGTGTCGGGAACCTGTTACTTCTGGGCCGTCACGAGCGGCGGGCAAGCCGCCCCGACCGGTGCCGTCAGCCTGCCACTCGACAACACGTTCTACCCGGCGTCCAGCGCGCAGACCTGGGCCGGTCCGGTCACCACGCTCGCCTGGGCCAACGGCAACCTCGCGTTGACCCGTAACAGCGACAGCGCGGTGCTGTGGGCCTCGGGCACCTCCGGGGCGGGCAACGTCCTGGCGCTGCAGAACGACGGCAACCTGGTGGTCTACTCCTCCCAGCCCACCGTCGACAGCGTCGGATGGGTCAGCGGGACGGCGCTGTGGGGTGCCGCGATCTCCGGGCTCGGAGACACCGCGCTGCTGCTGGCCACGGACGGATCGCTGACCCTGCGCAACGGTTCGGCGGTGCAGTGGAACGCGCCGATCGCCACCCACCGGTGGCCGCTGACCGACGGACAGGGCCTGAGCGCCAAGGACACCGGCTCCCCCGGAGGCGCGCCGGCGACCCTGGACACCGTCGGAGTGTCCTGGCCCACCACCACCTACGCCGCCTTCGCCGGATCCAACCGCGCGGCCACGGCCGGGCCGGTCCTGGACACCACCAAGAGCTTCACCGTGGCGGCCTGGGTGAACCTGGCGGTGACCGGCGGCACCCAGACCATGCTGGTCCAGCAAGGCACCACCAACTCCGCGTTCTACCTCGAATACAACGGCTCCACCTGGCAGTTCGCCATCCCGGCCGCCGACGTCAACGCCCCGCCGGTCACCCGCATCACCTCCACGGCGCCCGCCGCGGTCGGGGTGTGGACCCACCTGCTCGGCACTTACGACGCCGGGACCGGGACCATGAAGCTCTATGTCAACGGCGTGCTGAACGCCACCGGCACCGTGGCGAACTCCATCGCCAGCAACGGCATCTTCGCCATGGGCCGCGGCTTCGCCGGCGGCGTGGTGAACAACCGGTTCAAGGGCATGATGGCCGACGTCCGCGCCTATCAGCAGGCCGTCGACGCCCAGTCCGCGGGATCCATCTACCGCAGCACCGGTTTCACCAGCCCGCAGGTCCCGAACATCGCCGGCACCCTGATCTCGAACAACACCACCGCCGGCAGCCCCCGCCAGATCTGCGTCGACGACGCCAACGGCAGCCTGGCCAACAGCACCACCGTGATCCAGGTCTACGGCTGCAACGGCACCTGGCCGCAGGCCTGGAAGTTCGGCACCGACGGCACGGTGCGCATCATGGGCTCCAACCCCGCCGCCCCGCCGAACAAGTGCCTGGACACCGGCGGCGTCAACACCTCCGGCTCCAAGGTCACGCTCTTCGACTGCCAGAACGGCAACACCAACCAGCAGTGGAACATCGTGCCCTCCACCAACTACCCCGGACTGATCAGCTTGAGGAACCCGGCCACGAACATGTGCCTGGACAACCCTTTCGGAAACACCAACGACGGCAACCAGATCCAGCTTTACGCCTGCCTGGACAACTCCAACCAGGACTTCATCCCGCCGACCACCTCCGGAATGCGGCAGAAGGCCGAAGGCGAATCGCTGTGGGGAACCGTCAGCGGCGGCACCATGTCCATACAAACCGGCCCCGAGTACGCCAACGGCGGCCAGCAGTTCTTCAGCAACACCGTCGCCGGCTCAACGATCACGCTGAACATGTACGTGGCCAACGCCGGGCGGTACGCGATCACGCCGCAGATGACGAAGGCCGCCGACTACGGCACCGTCAAGGCCAGCGTCGACGGCGTCGCCCTGGCCAACACCTTCGACGGCTACTACGCCGGCGGAATCACCACCGCCCAAGCCGACTTCGGAACCGTCAACCTCACCCCGGGAGCCCACAGCTTCACCTTCACCGTCACCGGGACCAACACCGCCAGCACCGGCAACCGCTACAACGCCGGTATCGACACCCTTCTCCTCCAGCCCACCGCCCGATGAGGTACAGCCCGCAAACCGGCATCCCACGGCAGCCCTCAGGAGCAACCATGACCACGCTCTCGGCCCGAGCCAAGCGCGCGCTCGTCCCCATCGGAGCCTGCACGACCGCACTCGTCGTCGCCGCGGCCGCTTACGCGGTCGCGGGGACGGGGCCGGGCTCGAACCGGCCGGAAGCCGGCACCCCCGGCACTGGCACCGCCGGCACACGTTCCACGACCGCCGCCGCCGTCACCACTACCGCGGCCACCAGCCCACCGAGCGCCGCAGCCGCGGCTCCCGACGCCGGCCCGGCGGCCGCGGACAGCCCCAGCCCCGGTCCGGCGCTCGCAAACGGGAACAAAACATCACCGCCCCCGCCCGCCTCGCCTTACGTGGGTCGCATCGGCATGTCGACCAGCACATCCCCATCGGCGGTCGACACGATCGGCATCACCCCGGCCCGCGCTGGGACGACACTGGTGGCTACAGTCCTGCTTCTCGGCAACACGTCGGGGACGCCGCAGGTGACCGACACCGTCGGCAACACCTACCAGCTGCAAGTCAACCAGGCCGACGGAACCGGTGACACGCTGCTGGTGTTCACCGCGACCGGTATCAGGGCGCTGGCCGCCACCGACACGGTCTCCGTCGCCTACCCTGCCTCGGCGGCGCATGCCGTCGCGGTCGACGACTTCGCGGCAGGCTCCACGGTCGACCAGGTCGTGGCCGCCACCGGCACCGGCACCGCAGCGAGCACCGGACGCACCGCCAAGACCTCCGCGGCAGAGGAGCTGGCTGTGGCGGCCCTGGCCGACCCCGGCGGGACTGTGGCCCTGAACGGGTACACCAAGCTGGCCCCGCTGACCGTCGGTCCAGCACACGTGGACATCGGCTGGCGTTCCCTGACTGCCGTCGGTACCTACCAGGCGGACGGCACCTCGGCCGAGCCGTGGATCGCGGGATTGCTGACAATCCGGTAACCGAAGTTCCGAAGCCCGGGCAACTCCGTGCTTCGACAAATCGATATCAAACATCGAAAGAACACCTGCGTCGGTCCGGCAGCGCCTCGCTGTCGGACCGACGCAGGCGTTCAGCGCTGCGGTCAACGTGAGTTCCCATCGGCCGAAGCTCTGCACCCTTATTCTAGTACTAGAATGAGCCCGTGAGCCTGACCCCCGCCGAGCTGACCATCCTCGGCCTGGTGATCGAGAAGCCCAGCCACGGCTACGAGCTGGAGCAGGTGATCGAGCGCCGCGGCATCCGGGAGTGGACCGACCTCGGCTTCTCCTCGATCTACTACCTGCTGGGACGCCTCGAGAAGCGCGGCCTGGTCACGGCGGAGCCCTCCGCCGGCCCGGCGGCCGGCCCGAAGGCGCGCCGCGTCTTCCGGGCCACCGGTGCCGGCGTGGCCGAGGCCCGGGACGCGACGCTCGCGCTGCTGTCCAGCACGCGCCCGTCCTTCTCCCCGTTCCTGACCGCGCTCGCGTACCGGCCGCTGGTCGGCGAGCGGGAGTTCACCGCCGCGGTGCGGCAGCGCCGGGACGCGCTGGCCGCGCAGATCGCGGCCGTTCAGGGCGCGCGCGCCGCGCAACAGCCGCTTCCGCCGCACGCGGAGGCGGTCTTCGACTACTCGCTCCATCTCATGCGAGCCGAAAAGGCCTGGCTCGACCAGGCGGGGAAGGGTGACGACACCGCATGACGAAGTCCGACTTCAAGAAGACCCTCGCCTCCTATAAGGCCCAGAAAGACGTCTTCCAGATCCTCGATGTGCCGCCTATGCAGTACCTCATGGTCGACGGACACGGGGATCCGAACACCTCGCAGGAGTTCACCGACGCGCTCGAAGCCCTCTATCCGGTGGCGTACAAGGTGAAGTTCGCGAGCAAGCAGGAGCTCGGCCGCGACTATGTCGTCATGCCGTTGGAGGGCCTGTGGTGGTCGCAGGACATGGAGACGTTCACCGGTGCCCGGGACAAGTCGCGGTGGGACTGGACCGTCATGTCGATGGTGCCCGACTGGGTCACGCCCGCGATGGTCGAGGCCGCCGTCGCGAAGGCCGGGGTGAAGAACCCGCCGGCGGCCCTGGACCGGGTGCGGCTGGAGACTCTGGACGAGGGCGAGTGCGTGCAGACCCTGCACGTCGGGTCCTTCGACGACGAGGCGGAGACGCTGGAGCTGATGCACCACTCGGCCATCCCCGAAATGGGGCTCGCGATGACCGGGAAGCACCACGAGATCTATCTCAGCGACTTCCGCAAGACCGAACCGGACAAACTCCGGACCATCCTGCGGCAGCCGGTCCGGGCCGCCGACTAAAGCGAATTTCCGCGGATTATGGCCACCGGGGACCAGATCAGGGGTCTACTACGCCGCGTAGTGGTAGCTCTCTGTGACCTTTGCCAGGACTTGAAGATTTCGTCCTTTGTTCACCGTTGACGTCCGGCATACCCGCTATTACCTTCCCCAGCGGACGTCAGGGTTCTTAGTAGGTTCTCAGGGCCTTCTAAGCACAACCCCGGCGTCTTGCGCTGGGCCGTGCCACCAAGCACTGGCGCACGCGCTCTCGCACCCTTCCGCACCACTCCCGCGAAAGGAAGCCCGTGAGATCGCAACATCCCCACACCCCGCGCCGGAGGATGCCGCGGCTGCTCGCCGCCACCATCGCCACCGGCACCACCGTCGCCGCCAGCGTCACCGCGCTGGCGGCGAGCACCGTCCCGGCCGCGGCGGCGCCGCAGCAGACGGCCACCCCCTCGGCGCAGTCCCTGGCCGTCTCCAGCGCCGACGCGCTGGTCGCCGGCCGGCCGGGGTTCCTGCTCGCCAGCCCGAACGACACGTTCGTGCGGCAGCAGGCCGTCTCGTCCAACGGCATCCAGTACGTGCCGTACACCCGCACCTACTCCGGTCTGCCGGTGGTCGGCGGCGACTTCGTCATCGTCACCAACAGCGCCGGGCAGGTCGTGGCGAACTCGGTGGCGCAGGAGCACGCCATCGGCACGCTGTCGACCACGCCGACCCTGAGCAGCGCCAAGGCCGCGTCCGTGGCCAAGGCGCAGCTGAAGTCGGTGTCCAAGGTCGAGGGCAGCACGCTCGTCGTGTACGCGCTGGGCTCCGGCCCGGCCGCCCTGGCCTGGGAGACCACGGTCGACGGGACCGACGCCGACGGTCCGAGCCGGCTGAGCGTCGACGTCGACGCGAAGACCGGCGCCGTGCTGCACACGCAGGAACACGTGATGCACGGCAGCGGCACCAGCGCGTGGAACGGGCCCAACCCGGTGCACATCGACACCTCGGGCTCCGGCAGCTCGTTCTCGATGAACACGCCGAACATCACCAACATGCCCTGTCAGGACGCGGCGAACAACACCACGTTCACCAAGTCCACCGACACCTGGGGCAGCAGCGACAAGACCAGCCGGGAGACCGGTTGCGTCGACGCGCTGTTCGGCGCGCAGACCGAGTTCAAGATGCTGGCGCAGTGGGACGGGCGCAACGGCATGGACGGCTCCGGCGGTGCCTGGCCGATCCGCGTGGGCGACCAGGAGGAGAACGCCTACTACGACGGCTCCCAGGTCCAGATCGGCTACAACTCGCAGGGCCAGTGGATCGGCGCGATCGACGTGATCGCCCATGAGATGGGCCACGGCGTCGACGACCACACCCCCGGCGGCATATCCGGCAACGGCACCCAGGAGTTCGTGGCCGACACCTTCGGTGCCGCCACCGAGTGGTTCGCCAACGAGCCCTCGCCCTACGACGTTCCCGACTTCACCGTCGGCGAGCAGATCAACCTCGTGGGCAGCGGCCCGATCCGCAACATGTACAACCCGTCGGCGCTGGGCGACCCGAACTGCTACTCCAGCTCCATCCCCGGCGGTGAGGTGCACTCCTCGGCCGGACCCGGCAACCACTGGTTCTACCTGGTGGCCGAGGGCAGCAACCCGACCAACGGCCAGCCGACCAGCCCCACCTGCAACAGCTCCTCGGTGACCGGGATCGGCGTGCAGAACGCCGAGAAGATCATGTACAACGCGATGCTGATGAAGACCTCGTCCAGCTCCTACCTGGCGTACCGGACGTGGACCCTGACGGCCGCGAAGAACCTCGACTCCACCTGCGCCGAGTTCAACACGGTGAAGGCCGCCTGGGACGCCGTGAGCGTGCCGGCCCAGTCCGGTGACCCGACCTGCACCGCGGGCACCAACGACTTCTCGATGGCCGTCTCGCCCACCTCCGGCTCGGTCAACCCCGGCAGCTCGCTGACCGCGACCGTGTCCACCACCCTCACCAGCGGCTCGGCCCAGTCGATCGCCCTGACCGCCTCCGGCCTGCCGACCGGCGCCACCGCGTCGTTCAGCCCGTCCTCGGTGAACTCCGGCAGCTCCTCGACGATGACCATCAGCACCACCAGCAGCACGCCTTCGGGCAGCTCGACGGTCACCGTCAAGGGCACCGGCGCCTCGGCGACGCACACCACCACGTTCACGCTGACGGTCAACCCGACCGGCAGCGAGACGGTGAACGTCACCAATCCGGGCAACCAGACCTCGACGCAGAACACGGCGATCACGCCGCTGACGATCAGCGCGACCGACTCCGCGGGCAAGTCGCTGACCTTCTCGGCCACCGGCCTTCCGGCCGGCCTGTCGATCAGCAGCGCGGGCGTCATCTCCGGCACCCCGACCGGGACCGGCACCTCCAGCGTCACCGTGACGGCGTCCTCGGGCACCGCGTCCGGTAGCGCGACGTTCAGCTGGACCGTGAACCCGGTCAGCGGCGGCTGCACCGCGGCCCAGCTGCTCGGCAACGCCGGCTTCGAGACCGGCAGCGCCGCGCCGTGGACCGCGACCGCGGGCGTCATCGACAACAGCTCCTCCGAGGCGGCCCACTCGGGCTCCTGGAAGGCGTGGCTGGACGGCTACGGCACCACGCACACCGACACCCTGGCGCAGCAGGTGACGATCCCGGCTTCCTGCAAGTCGGCGACCTTCTCCTTCTTCGACCACATCGACACGTCGGAGACCACGACCTCCGTGGCCTACGACAAGCTCAACGTGCAGGTGCTGAACTCCTCCGGGACGGTCCTGGCGACCCTGGCCACGTACAGCAACCTGAACGCGGCCAGCGGCTACGTGTCGCACTCCTTCAACCTGAACAGCTACATCGGCCAGACCATCAGCGTGAAGTTCACCGGCACGGAGGACTCCTCGCTGCAGACGTCCTTCGTGGTGGACGACACCGCGCTGAACGTCAACTAGCGGCTCGCCGCCGAGTGCCCGGCACTCGGTAGCACCGTGAGAACCGGCGACCGCCCGGCGATCTGCTCTCAGATCGCCGGGCGGTCGCTCGTATGCGGACGGTCGCTACTCGGTTGTCACCACCCCACCGCGATCAGCAGATACTGCGGGTCGGCATGCGAGATGTACGACGACTGCCCGTCCACGTCGTCGTACGGGAACCCGTAAGCCAGCCCGTTGATGGCGTTGTCGTGCCAGAACTTGGCGTAGTAGTTCGCCGGAGCCGCCAGGTAGTACTGGTTCGGATCAGCCTGCTGCGAGGCGGGCAACGTCGCCACGTGCCGGTTCAGGGCGGCGCACATGGTCGGGTCGCCGGCCATGGAGCCCGCGCAGCCGAAGATGTTCTGCGTGCTCTCGTTCACCCCGGCCGAGTTAGCGTAGGCGGTGAAGTAGTTCGCGTTCGCACCGCCGGCCTGGAAGCCGGGGTCGCTGCCCGGCGCGATGATGCGGTACGGGGCCTGGGACTGGGCCAGGACCTTGAACTGCTGCGGAACCGCGTCGATGAAGCGCTGGAAGGTGGTCGCGCGGTCCTCGGCGAAGACCGACTGGGTCTCGCCGACCTGGACGTCGTAGCCGTCGTGGGTGTGCAGACGCATCGCGATCTTCAGGCCGAAGGCGTCGACGCGGGTGGTGTTGCCGTTGAACTGGCTGGGGCCCACCGTGAACTCGATGAAGTCGTAGTAGGCGCTGTTCGGCGAGCCCAGGTAGAAGTACATGCGGCCGGAGCTGTTGACGGGCATGTCGAAGTAGGGCTGGTCGGCGATCGAGTGGGTCTGGCCGTTGAAGCTCCAGTAGACCTGACTGTCGGGGTACTTGCCGTTGGTCCGGTTCAGGATCTTCAGCATCAGCACGTTCTGCGCCGGCGGGATGGAGCTGGTGTCGCCCCAGAAGGTGTCGGGCGGCGGCTGCGAGGACCCCGCGGTCAGGACCCCGAACTCCCAGAGCGAGTAGCCGTAGGCCGTGGCGCGCTGGGTGCCGTACATCCGGACGTAGCGCCCGGTGCCGGTCACCGCCAGGTTCTCGACGCCGCCGGCCCCGGTCGTCGTGGAGTAGACGGTGCTCCAGGTGGAGCCGTCGTCCGAGGTCTGGATCTGGTACGCCTTGCCGTACGCGGCCTCCCAGTTCAGCTGCACGCCGCAGATCGCCTGCGACGTCCCCAGGTCCACCTGGATCCACTGCGGGTCGGAGAACTGCGACGACCACCGCGTCGCGGTGTTCCCGTCCACCGCGTCGCTCGCCGCCAGGGTCCCGTTCTCCACCGACGAGGCCGTGGCAGGCCGGTTCAGGGCGGCATTGTTGGCACAAGGACCCGGGCCGGAGCCCGAGGTGCCGTAGACCTGGAACTCCCACAGGGAGTAGCCGTAGGCGGTGTTCCTCGCGGTCCCGTACATCCGGACGTAGCGGCCGGTGCCGGAGACGTTCAGGGTCTCCGTACCACCGGGACCGGTCGTCGTGGAGTAGATCGACGTCCAGGTGGCGCCGTCGGCCGACGTCTGGACCTGGTACGCCTTGCCCGACGCCGCCTCCCAGTTCAGGACCACCTGGGTGATGGTGGCCGAAGCCCCGAGGTCCACCTGGATCCACTGCGGATCGGAGAACTGCGACGACCACCGGGTCCCGGTGTTCCCGTCGACGGCGTCGCCCGCCGAGAACGTCGTGTTCTCCACCGACGAGGCCGTGGCCGGCATGCCCTGCGAGAGCAGCACACCCGTGGCGGCGTGCGCCCGCGGCGCCCGCAACGGCCCGGCGGCCACCACGCTCGCCAGCATGGCGAACAGCATCACCACGACCCGGAAGCGCCCGATTCCGGTTCTTCTTCTCGTTCTGGTCATGACTCCATTCCCTTCCTATCGCCAGCCCTGCAAGCCGGCGCCGTAGGGATACAGCGGGTTCCCGTACGTCGTCGGCACGGTCTGTCCGGCCGCGATGTGCGCCCGGATGTCGTCGACCTCGGCCGCGGTGGCTCCGAGGTCGTACGGCAGGTCCCAGTGCTCGACCGCGGCGGCCTGGGTGTCCCCGCCGCCGGCCGTCAGCACCTGGTCCAGGCTGCGCGGCAGCTGCCACGGCAGCTTCCCGCGCGGCGCGTAGTCGCCGAACAGCAGGCTCGCCGCCGCCGGGCCCATCTCCTCGCCGCCGCGGTACGTGACCACGATCGCGTCGGCGATGCCGCTCCAGTCGCTGATCACGTACGGCCGCGGCATCACCAGCAGGACCACCACCGGGATGCCCTGGTTGTGGAAGTTCTGGATCAGCGAGACCTCGTCCGGTGGCAGGTACGGCTGGGTGTTCGGCCACGCCGTGGCGTGCGTGTAAGAGGGCTCACCGACGGCCACCACCGCCAGCTTCGGATTCGGTCCGGAATCCTGGTACACGTTGACTCCGGACTCGGCGGCTCGCGCCTTGATCGCGTCGAGGAAGTCGAGGGATCCGTACTCGGGGTGGAAGTAGCTGGTCCACACACAGCACGAGTTGCCGTCGGTCGCGCGCGGCCCGGTGACGACGATGTCGTCGCCGGCGTTCAGCTTCATCGGCAGCACGCCGTCGTTCTTCAGCAGCGTCATGGACTCGCGCGAGGCCTGGTTCGCCAGCGCCGCGTACGAGGGCTGGTGGAACCGGTACGGGCCGTTGACGGAGTCGCCGTACGGGGTGTCGAACAGGCCCATCGTGAACTTCACCGTCAGGATCTTGCGGACCGCGTCGTCGATCCGGGAGGACGGCACGCTCGCGATGAAGGTGTCCATCGAGAAGCCGGCCGCACCCGGGTCCGCGCCGCCCATGACGTCGGCTCCGGCGTTCGCCGCGCTGATCCAGGCGCCGGAGGGCAGCCAGTCGGTCGTGACGACGTTCTTGTAGCCGAGGTTCTGGCGCAGATAGTCGATGATCGGAGCGCTGTTGCCCGCCCCGGTCCCGGTCGGGTCCAGGTAGGTGGCTCCCGCGTATCCGGTCATGATCTGCCCGGTGCCGGCGTCCAGCGCCGCGTACCACGGGATCAGGTGGTACTTGATCGTCGTCCCGTCGTACACGATCCCGGCCTCGCCGCCGGCGCCCTCCCCCGGCCAGTGCTTCACGGTCACGAGCACGGAGGACGGATTGAGCTCCGGACCGCCCTGCAGCCCGGTCACCAAGGCCCGGACCTGGGCGGCCGCGACGTCCGCGTTCTCGCCGTCGCCCTCCTGGATCCGCGGATAGATCACCTTGGTCCCGACCTCGGCCAGCGGCCCCAGCGTGCCGCGGGCCCCGACGCCGAGTTCCTCCTTGCGCTGCATGTCGCCGAGCTTGTTGTCCAGGGCGTAGTCGCGTCCCGCGGCGAGCGCGCTCTGGTTCGGATACGTGGTCTGATAGCCGGTGATGGTGTCGCCGGCGGCGATGAACGGAATGCCCAGCCGGGTCTTGGAGGCCGCGATCTGGAAGGTGCTCAGATCCGACGGCGAGGCCGGCCCGAACAGCCATCCGGACAGCGGGTAGGCCTGGGCGTTGTAGAACATCTGGTACGCCTTCTCCTGCGGAGTCATCCGCGAGAGGAGATCGTTGACGCGTACGGCGACGGGATTGTGCCAGTCCTCGTAGGGCTCGACCGCGCCGTCCTTGTTGAGGTCGCGCGAGCCGTTGACGATCGCCACGCCGTCGTTCGCCGGCTGGATGTTCGGCAGGTACTCGCTGAAGGTGTTGATCGAGGACGTCGTGATCGCGCCCGTTCCGGAGACCGCCGTGACATACCACTTGTATGTCCAGCGATCACTGATGTCCCAGGTCGGCGTGTAGCTGGTCGCAGTGGTCTCGGCGACCTTCGTGTAAAGGTCGAGCATGCTGCCGGACTGGGTGTAGTCGTAGTCGTTGCGGCTGACGTTCAGCCAGAGCTGGTAACGGCTCGTCCCCGCTACCCCGGCCCAGGAGAACGTCGGGCGCTTGGTGGACGTCACCATCGCGTTGTCACCCGGCGCGGTCAGGGCGAACTGTCCCGTCGTCGCCGGCGGCTTGGTGGGCCCGGAAAGCAGCGGCGGCGTGTTCGAGGAGGTGTCGACCGAGCCGTGGACTTCGAACTCCCAGAGGGAGTAGCCGTAGCCGGTGGCGCGGGCCGTGCCGTAGAACCGGACGTAGCGGCCGGTGCCGGAGACGTTCAGGGTCTCGACGCCGCCCTTGCCGGTGGTGGTGCTGTAGATGGTCGTCCAGGTGGCCAGATCGTTCGAGGTCTGGATCTGGTAGGCGGTGGCCGAGGCGGTCTCCCAGTTGAGGACGATGCACGAGATCGTCCCCGCGCCGCCGAGGTCGACCTGGAGCCACTGCGGGTCGCTGTACTGGCTCTCCCAGCGTGTCGTCGTGCGCTGGTCGAGGGCGGCCGCTGGTGCGTTGGCACCGGTGTAGGAGGAGGCGGTCACGGTCTGGTACGCGCCGATGTCGGGATCGGCGCAACTGCCGCCGCCTCCGCCGCCGGTGCCGCCGTAGACGGCGAACTCGAAGAGCGAGTAGCCGTAGCCGGTGTTGCGGGCGGTGCCGTACATGCGGACGTAGCGACCGGATCCGGTGACGTTCAGGGTCTCGGTGCCGCCGGGGCCGGTCGTGGTCGAGTAGACGGAGGTCCAGGTGTTCGCGTCCGCGGACGTCTGGATCTGGTAGGCCTTGGCCGAGGCGGTCTCCCAGGTCAGGACGACCTGGCAGATCGACTGCGTGCTGCCGAGGTCGATCTGGATCCACTGCGGATCGGCGAACTGCGAGGACCAGCGGGTCGTCGTGGCGTCGCCGTCCACGGCGGACGCGGCGGGCCAGGCCGCGCTCTCGACCGACGACGCGGTGGCGGTCTTGTCCAGCGCCAGGTTCGTCGTGCCGCAGGCCGCCGCGCGGGCCCGCGACGACGCCCCTGGTACCACCAACCCGGCCAACAGTATGACCAGAACGCTTAACAAAGCCGTTGCACTGCGACGGCGGACGGAACCCATGGCTCTCCTAGACAAGACGCGAACATCTGGTTACCCGGACATGTCTGTGCGTCGAGAGCGCTCTCCGAGTCCCGATAGTCGAACCGGTGACATGCGGTGTCAAGGGGAAACCGGTTCCGGAACTGGTTTCGGAACCGGTTCCGGAACAAGCCAGAGCCCTGACCTGCGGTGATCTCCGGGACCCCCGCCGGAACCGGTGACGTGACCGGTTTCGGAACCGGTTCCGTATTGACAGGCGGCAACGCGGGCGCAACAGTTCACCCCGAAGAGCGCTCTCCGCGCATGGATCCACCCCCACATTCCTCGCTAGGAGAGCCATGACTCCTGTTCCCCGCACAAGACCCGCGGCGTTGCTCGCCGCGTTCGTCCTATTGGTGGCCGGGCTGCTGACACCCGCGATGTCGTCGCGGGCGCATGCGGCGACGTGCGGAACCACCAACCTGGCCGCGAACCGGCCGGCGACGGCGTCCTCCACCGAGAGCGGCGCGTTCCCGGCGTCGGCGGCGGTCGACGGCGACACCGGCACCCGCTGGTCGTCCCAGTTCTCTGATCCGCAGTGGATCCAGGTCGACCTGGGCAGCACGCAAGCGATCTGCCAGGTGGTCCTCACCTGGGAGACCGCGTCCGGTAAGGCGTTCCAGATCCAGATCTCGAACGACGCCGCCACCTGGACCAGCATCTACTCCACGACCACCGGCCCCGGCGGCACCCAGAACCTCGCCGTCTCCGGCAGCGGCCGCTACATCCGCATGTACGGCACCGCCCGCAACACCGGCTACGGCTACTCCCTGTGGGAGTTCGCCGTCTACGGCGGCACCACCGGCCCGCCGCCGCCCCCCACCGGCGGCGACCTGGGCTCGAACGTGATCGTCTTCAGCCCGACGATGGCGCAGTCCTCGATCCAGGCCACCCTGAACTCCATCTCCGACCAGCAGGTCCCGAGCGAGTTCGGCACCGGCCGCTACGAGCTGCTGTTCAAGCCGGGTACCTACGGCTCGGCCGCCGACCCGCTGATCTTCACCGTGGGCTTCTACACCGCGGTCGCGGGCCTCGGCCAGAACCCCGGCGACGTGGTCATCAACGGCACCGTCGACACCTACAACCAGTGCTCCGGCGGCACCTGCAACGCCACCACCAACTTCTGGCGCTCCCTGACCAACCTGACGGTCAACGTCATGGGCATGTCCGGCTGCCAGAACGGGAACGACTTCTGGGCCGCGTCCCAGGCCGCCCCCATGCGCCGCGTGCACTTCAACGGCGACGTCAGCCTGATGGACTACTGCGTCGGCGGCCCCGGCTACGCCAGCGGCGGCTTCATCGCCGACTCCCAGTTCACCGGCGGCACGGTGACCAACGGCTCGCAGCAGCAGTACCTCACCCGCGACACGGCCCTGGACGGCTGGAGCAACGGGGTGTGGAACCAGGTGTTCTGCGGCGACCCCGGCGCCCCCGCGCAGAGCTTCGCGACGAACAGCGGCCACAGCGGCGGCCCGCCGCCGTACACGACGCTGGCGACGTGCCCGGTGACGAAGGAAGCGCCGTACCTGTATCAGGACTCCGGCGGGAACTACCGCGTGTTCGTGCCCTCGCTTCGGACGAACTCCAGCGGGCCGACGTGGACCAGCGGCGCGACGCCAGGCTCGTCGCTGGGGCTGGACACGTTCTACGTGGTGCAGCCGTCGTCGAGCGTGGACACGATCGACGCCGCCCTGGCCGCGGGCGACAACCTCCTGTTCACGCCGGGTGTGTACCAGCTCGACAAGACGATCACGGTGACGCGGCCCGACACGCAGATCGTCGGCCTCGGCTTCGCCACGCTGGTGCCGACGGCCGGGAACGTGGCGATGTCGGTGGCCGACACGAACGGCGTGACCGTCAGCGGCCTGATCTTCGACGCGGGCACGACTTCGTCCCCGTCACTGCTCCACGTCGGCACCACCCCGGGGACGAACCACGCGCCCGATCCCGTGACGATCGACGACGTCTTCTTCCGCGTCGGCGGCGCCACCACCGGCACCGTCACGACCCCGCTGATCGTGGACAGCAGCGACACCATCCTCGACGACACGTGGATCTGGCGCGCGGACCACGGCGTCGGCGGCGGCTCGTGGACGTCGGACCAGAGCCCCACCGGGCTGGTCGTCAACGGCGACCGCGTGACGGCTTACGGCCTGGCCGTGGAGCACTTCCAGGGCGACGAGACCGTGTGGAACGGGCGACACGGGACAGTGGTGTTCTTCCAGAACGAGAACCCGTACGAGGTGCCGAGCCAGGCCGCGTGGATGGCCGACTCGACGCAGAAGGGGTACCCGAGCTTCTACATTCCGAACTCGGTGACGTCGTTCCAGGGGTACGGGATGGGGAGTTACTCGTACTTCAACCAGGGCATTGACATCCATAACGCGATGGCGTTCCAGGTGCCGAACACGTCCGGGGTGCAACTCCACGACATCTTGACCGTGTTCCTGAACGGATCGGGAGGCATCGACTCGGTGGTCAACGGGACCGGAGGGGCGGTGTACTCCGGGAACGGGGGGCCGGCGAACGTGGTGACGTACCCGTAAGGGATCCTCGGGGTCGCGCAGCGATGCGCGACCCCATTTCGACGTTTCTAGCCCTGGGGCTGCGCCTGCCCGGCGACGACGAGCCCCGACTCGTACGCCAGCACCACCGCCTGAGCCCGGCTCGACAAGTTCAGCTTCGCCATCGCCCGGTTCAGGTGTGTCTTCACCGTCCCCTCGCTGACCACCAGCCGTTCGGCGATCTCGCCGTTCGACAGGCCCGCCGCGACGAGTCGCAGGACGTCGGTCTCGCGAGCCGTCAGCGCGGCGAGCGCCGCACGCTCCGCAGACGACGGCGCGCCGGCCGCGCCTTCCGGCAGCCGCGACCGTGGCACCAGCGGCGCCCCCGCCGCTCCGGCTCCCGCCCCTGCTCCGGCCCCGGCCCCGGCTCCCACGGGCACCCGCCCCGCGCCGGCCTCGGCGCCGATCCCCATGACGTACGCCTGCACCAGCCGCCGCGTCACCGTCGGGGAGAACAGGGTGTCGCCGTCGGCGACCGCCTTCAGCGCTGCCAGCAGGCGCTCAGGTGGGGTGTCCTTCAGCACGAATCCGTCCGCTCCCGCGCGGAGGGCCTGGTACACGTACTCGTCCAGGTCGAAGGTCGTCAGGATGAGGATGCGGGGTGGTTTCTCGCGGCCGGAGGCGAGGATGCGGCGGGTGGCGGCTATGCCGTCCATGTCCGGCATGCGGATGTCCATCAGGATGACGTCCGGTTCGGTGCGTTCGGCCATGGCGACGGCTTCGGCGCCGTCGCCGGCTTCGCCGACGACCTCGTAGCCGGGGGCGGCGCGGAGGATGGCCGCTATGCCGGCGCGGATGAGTATCTGGTCGTCGACGATCAGAACCTTGACCATGCGTCCCGCCGCCTTCTGTTCCTCGGCGACCGGTGTCGCCGCCTGCCTCGCCGTCCGCACGTTACCGGACTGTCATGTACTGGTGTTGGTAAGCGTCTGAATCCGGTCAGACCGTTCCGTTCTCGGTCCACTGGGTGGTGTTGTCGCTGGAGCTGCACGGTCCTTCGCCGACGGTGCCCGCCGCCGTCTTCAAGCACTGCCCGTCGGCGGCGTTCTGAAACTCGGTGGAGGCGCCGGAGCCGCCGGTCTTGGACCAGAACTGGGCGGTGGAGCCGGTGCAGGGGCGGACGCTCACGGTGCCGCCCGCGCCGCCGGTGAGGCACTGGCCGGTGCTGCCGTTGACGAGCTCGAACTGGCCGGTCACGGCGCCGAGGATGCCGGTCAGCGGCACCGTGTACTCCCATCCCTGCGTGCGGTCCGAGGCGCAGCTCTGGTGGCCGGCCGTGCCCGAGCCGGACGGCTGCGCGAGGCAGTCGCCGCTCTGGGCGTTCCGGAACCGATGGTATGTCCCCGGCAGCTGCGGCCCGGAGGAGCTCGCGGTGGAGACCGGGGGTGGTGGGGCCGACACGCTGGCGGGGGCGCTGGTGCTGGACAGCGGGGCGTGCGACGGTGGGGAGCTGGACGAGTGGTGTGCCGAGGAGGTGCTGGACGTCGCGTGGGTCGCCGACGTCGAGGTCGTGGCGTGCGGTGCCGAGGTGCTCTCCGGGCCGGCGCCGGAGCTGGTCGGCGGCGCCGGGTTGGCGGCGGCGGCGTCGCGCGGGGCGCCCGAACCCTGGGACGAGATCACCGCCCATCCCGCGCCGGCGACCAGGGCGACCCCCGCCGCGATGATCAGCGGCTTCCGGCTTCGTGACTCGCCGCTGCGCGCGCCGCGTTCGCCGCGGCCACCGCCGCCGGCGCTGCCGCCGTTGCCACCACTGCTGCTGCGGTTCGCCCCGCGGCGGCCGCCTGCGGCCGCGCGGCCCGCCCGGTCTGCCCGGTCCGCCCCCGCACTGTCCTCCCGGTCCGGGCGCACCATCGTGTCGTCAGGTCGCGGCGGGTAGTGCTCGGAGGCCGAGTACACGTACATCTCGTCGGTCATGTCGGCCGCATCGGCTATGTCGGTGATACCGGCTACCCCGGCCGTTCCGGCTGCCCCGGCTATCCCGGCCATCCCGGCCATCCCGGCCGAACGGTGCGTGGCGGACGAAGGCCCGACCACCGCGGGATGTCCCCCAAGCCCCGCCGAGGGCGTCGTCCCTTCCCGGCGCGGTCCCGGCACGTCGCCCATCGCCAGTGCCGCCGACCCGCCGTCGGGTATCAGGGCACGCAGTTCCCGCGCGAACGCGGCGGCGTCGGGGAACCGGTCGTGCGGCTCCTTCGCCATGGCCCGCTCGATCGCGTCGGCCAGTCCGGGTATCCCGGGGCAGTCGGCGCGCGGCGCCGGCTCGCTGACCGTCCGGAACATGGTGGCCCGCACGTCCTGCCCGTTGCCGCCGAACGGGGGCCGGCCCATGAGCAGTTCGTACAGCGACGAGGCGAGCGCGTAGATGTCGGACGCGACGCTGGGCACGCCGCGTGTCATCAGTTCCGGGGCGGCGTGCTGCGGCGAGAAGATGTCGAGCACGGACCCGGAGGCGCTGGAGTCCAGCAGGCAGGACACCCCGAAGTCGGCGAGCGCCGGTTCGCCGTAGCGGGACACCAGGATGTTGTTCGGCTTCACGTCCCGGTGCAGCACCCCGAGTTCGTGCGCGGCGGCCAGCGCGTCGGCGATCTTCGCTCCGACGGCGGCCGCCTGGGCCGGGGTGAGTGTGCCTCGCCGGCCGAGCCACTCCTTCATCGACCCGCCGTCGTACAGGTCCATGGCGAGGAAGGGCCGTCCGGAGGCGGTGGTGCCGGTGTCGAGCACGGTGACCACGTGCGGGTGGCCGCTGAGCTTGCCGGCCAGCCGGACTTCGCGGTCGAAGCGGCGGCGAGTGTCCTCGTCGGGTCCGGCGACCGTCAGGACCTTGACGGCGACGGCGCGGTCGACCGATTCCTGCACGGCTCGGTAGACGACGCTGAAGCCGCCGTAGCCGATCTGCACCAGGTCCCGGTAGCCGGGCACTTGTTCCGGCGCCGCCAGGAAGGCGTCCGGGTTGGCGGACGGGGCGGCCCCGCGCGGCCTCGGCGGTTTCCGGGGCGGCCGGGCCGGTCCGGGCGGCCCGGGGGGTGTTCCCGGGGCCGCGGCTTCGGGGAGCGCGGTGTCCGTCGATCCGCTACGGCGTGTCATCGCTTGTTTCCTGTCCGTTCCGACGACAAAACACGACGAGGCGGTGGCGTGGCGGCACGCCCGCTCCGTGCCGCCACGCCACCGCCGTCGCCGGGGGTGGGTGCTTGCTGTTCAGTTCGATCCGATCAATCGCTCCGTACGGCGCCCACGTCTTCGCGGGGCCCTACAGACCGCTGGTGAGCCCGCCGACCAGCGGGCCGACCACCGGCAGCGAGCCGACGACCGGGAGGCCGCCGCTGCCGGCCGAGGTGATGTTGCTGAGTATCCCGGCGACCTGCTGCTGCAGGTCGGTCAGGGTGGCGCGGACCTGGTCCAGCTGGTTCTGCGCGGTCGGCCACACGCTGTTGCTGAAGATGGACGCCGCCGGGCCGGCCCAGACGTTGGGGTCGGTCAGGGCCAGGCCGTGCGAGGTCACCTGGGACAGCACGTCGCCCAGCGGGCCCTGGAGGAGGTTCATCAGCTGCGTGATGTGCAGGTGGGCCTCGGCAGTGACCTTGACGGTCCCGTCGCTCATCATGGTGCTCCGTATTCGTTGAGGTGGTTCGGGTGGTTCCGCGGGCCCGCCGTCCTGTGCGGGCCCGCGAGCTTGTGGGGGTCGCCCCCGCCGATGTCGTCCGGCGGCTGCTACGGGTAGAACGCTATGCCGGGCGGCTCCGGCGGTCGTCTAACGAGCGGTGTATCTCTGCGCTACCGCGTGCGTTGTAGAGGTCGTAGAAGTCTGCGGACGTTGCCAACACCAGTTGTACGCCCTCGGCCTGGCCGTCCCCGACGAGGTAGCCGCGGCCGGGCAGGGCCCCCATCCGGTGCTGCCGCGGCAGCGGTGTGCCGAGCAGATCGTGGTCGAGGTCGTGGTCGGGGACGAGCAGCACGCCACAGCGGGCTTCGCGCACCTTCTGCGTCCACTGCCCGAACTGGCGGCGGACGCCGTCGTTGCGGCCGGCGGCGATGACGTGGCGGCCGGGTCCGGCCTTGGCGATGAAGCGGTCGAGGACCTGCGTGGTGTCGGTGACGGTGTCGGCGTCGTCAACCAGGAGCAGAGTCCGCTCGCCGGCGGACTCCAGGACGCGTTCCAGATCGGCGTACTCGGTACAGCCCAGGACGGGCGCGGGCAGGTCGCGCAACGGCGAGCGCCGGGGGGCGAACGCGACGACGGCCGGCGGGTCGATGCCGGTGAGCACGGAGTGCGCGACCGCCATCAGGGCACTGCTGCGGCCGGACCGGGGCGGTCCGGCGATGAGGGCGTGTTCGTGTTCGTGCAGGCGCAACATCGCGGCGGCCAGCGTGCTGTCGGTGAAGCCGATCGGGATGGACCAGGGTTCGGGGCCGGTGGCCGCGACGACGCCGGCCCGGCTCACGCGGTCCACGGGGATGCGTTCGGGCAGCAGGCGGACGGGGTTCGCGGTGCGCGTCGCGCCGGTCCAGCGCTGGGCGACGGCGGCCGCGGAGGCGGCCAGATCGGGGCCGGGGTGGCCGATCTGGACCACCTGCCGGGTCGCCGCGACGACCGCGCGGCCCGGCACGGCGGCGGGGACGGCGCGGCGCGGGATGTCGAAGTTCGCGTAGTCGCCGGCGTCGGCCAGGCGCAGCAGCAGCTTCTGCCGGCTGAGCGCGCTCCAGGCGCTCGGGATGGCGCCGGCGCGGTCGCCGGTGGCGGCGATGTGCAGGCCGACCGCGGGGCCGTCGGCGAAGATCCGCTCCAGGTCGTCGAGGACGCCCATCCCGGCGAAGTCCTTCTCGAGTTCGGAGCGGAGGGCGCCGACGTTGTCGACGAGCACGAGGACGCGCGGCGCGCCGGCGGGGTGCGGGCCGTGCGAGGCGCCTGCGGCCTTGCGCGCGTTCACCTCGCTTCGCAGCATTCTGATCAGCCGGACCTGCCGGGCCCGGTCGCCGGGGCCGATGTAGGCGCCGGTGTGCGGGAGCCGCTCGAGTCCGGCGAGGTCGCCGGAGCCGAGGTCGAGCACGTACAGGTGCTGGCGGTCCGGCGGGTTCGTCGCGGCGACCGACAGGGCGAGGGTGGCGAGCGCGGTGGTGGTGCCCGAGCCGACCACGCCGTAGATCAGCATGTTGCCGACGGCGGGGTCCCAGCCCACGGGGTACTGCGCCTGGCGGTCGGGGTCGTCGGCGAGGGCGTACGCGGCGAGGCCGGTGGCGTCGGTCTGGAGGCCGCGGGCGGCGGGGCCGAGTTCGTGCAGGGGCACCACCGCGGGCAGCGGGTCCGGCCACGGCCGCCGGGGGCGGGCGAACCCGGCGGCGTAGCCGGCGCGCTGCGCCGCCTCGACCAGCCGGGCGAGGTCGGTCGGCTGGCCGGGGGCGGCGGAGCCCCGGTCCGCGGCGGTCCCCGCGACGGTGCCGGACCGCTCCCCCGACGCCAGCGTGAACGGCAGCAGCGTCAGCGGTCCGGCGGCGGTCTCGACCGGCGTCACGCCGGTGGACAGCGCGGTCTGCACGGGCAGCACCTCCCCGGCGCCGACCCGGTAGAAGCCGCGGCCCCACTGGCGGGTGCCGATGGCGGCGGCGGCCGGGGAGTCGATGACGTCCTGCGAGTCGGCGACGCTCTCCAGCCGCAGCGCGAGGCGCAGTTTGACGTTGTTCTTGATGGCCTCGTTGACCGAGCCGGAAGGGCGCTGGGTGGCCATCACCAGGTGCATGCCCAGGCTGCGGCCGCGCTGGGCGATGCTGACCAGGGCGTCGACGAACTCCGGCAGCGCCTTGACCAGGGTGGCGAACTCGTCGATCACCACCACGAGCCGGGGCATGGGCTCCAGGGCGCCGCCGCCGGGCCCGGTCCGGCCGGAGTCGCGCAGCCGCTGGTAGTCGCGGACGTGGCTGAGGCCGACGCCGCGCAGCGCGTGCTCGCGGTGCCGCAGCTCGGCCTCCAGACAGCGCAGGGCGCGTTCCCCGAGCTGCTCGTCGAGGTCGGTGACCAGGCCGACGACGTGCGGCAGCCGCGCGCACTCGTCGAGGGCGCCGCCGCCCTTGTAGTCGATGAGCGCGAAGGTCAGGTGCTCCGGGTCGGCCCCGGCGGCCAGGCTCGCTATCAGGGTCCTGAGCAGCTCGCTCTTGCCGGAGCCGGTGGTGCCGGCGATCAGGCCGTGCGGTCCGTCGTCGTCGAGGTCGATCTCGAAGGCGCCGTGGTCGGTGACGCCGAGCACGGCCCGGGCCCGCAGCGTCGCGACCGAGGCCTGCCAGCGCCCGGCCAGCGCCGCGTCGAGCGGACCGGCCAGGTGCAGCAGCGGCAGCAGCCCGACGTGGTCCGGCAGGCCGGCGCCGACGGCCCGCACCTCCGGGTCCTCGAACCGGGCGAGCGCGCGGGCCAGGGTGCGGGCGCGGTGCCGGGTGACGCCGGCGATCAGGACCCGGTCGACGCGCTCGCCGGTGGCGACCCGGTGCAGGCGCCCGAAGCCGTCGGAGGACACGGACAGCACCTCGGTGCACAGGGCGGGCAGCCGCCGGGTCAGGACGATGCCGGAGACCGGTCCGGCCTGTCCGCCGAGCAGGTCCCGCAGGGCGCAGGGGCGGCCCTCCAGCAGGGTGGCGCCGTCGACGATGACAAGCAGGGCGGGCATCCCGGCGGCGGAGTCGCCGGGGCGGCCGGCGAGAGTGCCGCCCAGCCCGCCGGATCCACCGGGTCCGCCGAGGGCGCCGCCGGCCTCGCCGAGCTCGGTCAGCAGGCTGCGCGCGAGCGTCTCGCAGCGTTCCGCGCCGACGGCGACGTAGCGCGAGGAGCCGGTGCGGGGGTCCGCGCCGTGCGGCAGCCACTTGGTCCAGTCCCAGTCGGCGATCCGGTCCTCGTCGGCGAACACCGCGACGGCGAGGTCCGCCGGTCCGCTCCCGGCGACGGCCTGGCCCAGCAGCGACCGGGCCGCGGCCAGCGCCGCCGCGCGGTCGCCCTCCAGGCCGAGCACGCCGCGGTCGGCCAACGTCACGGCCACCGGCACCTGGCTCAGCCGGGACGCGTCGGCGACGGCGTCGGCGACCGCCTGGTCCGGCTCCTGGTCGTGGCGGCGGCCGCCGTCCACCGGCGGGGACCAGCGCTGGTCGGCCAGTCCGGCGGAGAGCCGGAGGAAGTCGGCGGCGCCGTTGCGCCGCTCCCACAGCTGCAGGCCCGGCTCGCAGGCCCGGTAGAGCACTTCGGCCGGGTCGGGGTACTCGGCGTGCAGCCGGGCCTCCTGGTCGGCGCGGCGGTCCTGGAGCTCGTCGCGGACCTCGTCCAGGCGGGCCGCGTAGTCGCGGCGGCCGCGGCGCATCCCGCCCCGGCCGCGGGCCCGGTCCTCGACCTGGGTGCCGATCATGATCAGCGGGCTGAACAGCGCGATCAACGCGAAGGCGAAGTTCTTGAGCACCACGACCATGACGCCGGCCAGGACGATCGGGCCGACGATGGTGGTGATCCGCAGCGGCTGGGCCTCGGCGCGGCGCGGCGGCTGCGGGAGCCGGACCGGCGGCGGCTCGGGCGGCGGGGCCAGGCGCGGGGCCCGGTTGAACGGCAGGGTGCCGCCGGGTCCGGCCTCGCGCGCCGGGTTCACGTACTGCACCGGGCCGAGCGCGGCGACCGGCAGCACCCGGAACGGCACCCGGCCGGCCGCGCACACCACGTCGTCCGGGCCGACGACGGCCGGGCCCTTCAGCCGCCGGCCGTTGAGGTCGGTGCCGTTGCGCGAGCCGAGGTCCCGGACGGTGACCCGGCCGTCGCGGGTGACGTCGATCTCGCAGTGCAGCCGGGAGATGTCCGGGCACTCGACGCGGATGTCGGCCTGGTCGCCCCGGCCGAGGCGGAAGCGGCCGGGCGGCAGCGGGGTGGACAGGCCGGCGTCCAGCCCGCCGACGACCCGCAGCACGAAGCCCTCGGTGGACATGGTGCCGGGATCCCAGTCGTCGGCCACCACGGTGGCGACCTCCGAGCCCATGACCAGGCCGGAGCCGTCCAGCGGGGTGCCCGGAGGCGTGGGGCGGCCGTCCACGACCAGCCCGCCGCCGTAGGAGCCGAGCGCGGAGGCCAGGTCGGCGACCACCGCGTCCGGGCGGCCGAGCCGCAGCTCCATGTCGCGTTCGACGCCCGCGTCCCGATGGACGAACCTCATCGCCATTGCCACCCAGCTTTGTTCCGCACGGTTCCGGCGCGTCGCTCGGCGTCCGCGCGGAGTCCAGCGTTCCAGGCGGGGTCGGTCCGCCGCGTTCCCCTGAGGTTGACAATCAGGGTCCGAGGTCTACCCAGCGCAGCAGGGCGCCTACCGCGGAGGTTTACACTCGTTCGGCTGAAAACGGGCGCCAAGCAGGGACAAGGCCTGGATGTGCTCCCTAGGTTGGCGGGATGCTCCGCATACGCGACGCCGCGCTGGACCGGGCGTCGAGCTCAGCGCCGGCGGCCGATCCCCTCGATCTGGCCGTCGGCGCCGCCCTGGCCTGGGTGGCGGTCGCCACCGCGGGCGGCGTCCACGGCTACCCGTGGGAGCTGAATCAGGCCGGACTGCTGCTGGCTCTCTTCACGGTCGCGATCCGGCACGGCCGGTTCCGGACGGGCATCCTCGCCGCGGTGGTCTACGCAGAACTCGTCTACAGCGAAATCCAGGAATGGGTCGGCTCGATGCTCTGGATATATCTCGGCTCCGCGGTGTGGGTCGCCGCCGTGGCGATCGTCGGCGACGGGGCGAGGAGGTTGCGGGAGAGCCGCGTGCTCCTGGCGGAGTACCAGGAGCATCTGCAACGGAAACAGGCGGACCGGGAGCAGCGCGCGGTGCTCATGGAGCGGATCCGCATCGCCCGGGAGCTGCACGACGTCACCGCGCACCACTTGTCGGTGATCGCGGTGCAGGCGGGGGTCGCGCGGTTCGTGCTGGACAAGGAGCCGGAGACCGCGGACCAGGCGCTGCGGGCGATCTCGGAGGTCGGCAGCGAGGGGCTCGCCGAACTGCGGCGGTTGATCAGCCTCCTGCGACCCGAGGACGAGGAGGCCGTCGGCACCCCCGAGACCGATCCCCCGGCGCCCGGCGTCGCCCAGCTGCCGGTGCTGATCGAGCGGGTCGGGCTGTCGGGCACGCCGTCCCGCTACACGGTGGCCGGGCGGCAGCGCCCGTTGCCGGCGGGTATCGAGCTGTGCGTGTACCGGGTGGTGCAGGAGTCGCTGACCAACGTGCTCAAACACGCGCCGGGTTCGTCGGTCGAAGTGCGGCTCGAGTACGAGGCCGAGCTGGTGCGGGTGTCGGTCGCCGACACCGGTCCGCATTCGCTGACCGGGGCGCTCGCGGCGCGGAGCCCGGTCGTCCCGGCGGCGGTGACGAAGGCGGCGCGGCACAGCGGGTCGGGGGTGGGGTTGACGGGGATGCGCGAGCGCGCGGCGTTGTACGGCGGGGAGCTGTCCGCGGGGCGGAAACCGGACGGAGGGTTCGAGGTCGCGCTGACCCTGCCGATCGACGGGATGGACTCCGATGACGCCGACCCCGCGTTAGAGGCCGCGGGCGCCGGCGGTCGGTGAGGACGTCTTCAGCCGTCGTTCCCGGCGGCGATCACGGCGGGGGCGCGTTGTTGGGGTCCACCGGGATCTCCGTCAGGTTCCCGTTGGCCACCTTGTAGAGCGTCAGCTCCCAGTCGGAGTCACTGAAGTCGAACGTCGAGTCGGCCTTGCTGAACGCGCAGTCGCGGGTGAAGGCCTTCGCGGTGTTGTCCCAGTCGGTGCCGTACGAGATGTAGGCCTCGAGGGTGGCGCCGGGCACGTTGTGCAGGTCGGTGGTGCTGCTCGCCCGCACGTAGACCGAGGCGACCGGCGTCTTGCTGCCGACCCGCGTGAGGGTGACGACGGCGTCCTCGTCGGCGGTGTGGATCGTCAGCTTGCCGGGTCCGGAGCCCTTGCGCAGCACGGTCCCAGAGGCCAGCTGCCGCTTCTGGTCCTGGATCGGCGCCGGCAGGAAGGTCAGGACGTCGGCGTAGGCCGGATCGGCCGCGGCCAGGTGCTGCGCGGCGGTGCGGACTTTGCCGGCGCCGTCCGACCGGCTGAGCGCGGCGGCCGCCGACCCCCCGGCGCACACCTTCGACCCGGCGTCCCCCTTCTCGTCCGAAGCCGCGCTGCCCAGATCCTTCAGCGCGTCGGACAGCTCGCCGCTGGCCGACGCCACGTTCCGCGGCGGGTTGTCCGGTATCTGCTGCAGCTGGCTGTTCGCGTCGTCCGCCAGCTTGTCGAGGGCGGCCGAGATGTCCTTGCCGCCCTTGGCCTTGCCGACCGCGGTGAAGTCCGGCGCCAGCACCCCGTTGATGTCGACCAGCCGCTTCTTGAAGTCGTCGACGGACAACGGCGGGGGCGCCGTCGAAGTACTCGTGGTCGGAGCCGGCGCGCTGGACGCCGGCCCGCCGGTGGCGACCGTGCCCTGATTCCCGGTGGATCCGGCCTTCGCACTACCGCCCCCCGAACATCCGGCCGCCAGCCCGGCGGCGGTGAGCAGCGTGGCGATCCCCCAGCTCGTGGATCTCCTCATGGCCATCGGCATGAGCTCCCTCCTTATGCCCCGGTCAAGCGAGGTGGCTCCGGGGCGCGCAAAGACTGTAGCCGTCAGGGCCACCAACGGACGTCCCTGATTCCAGGCTCACTCCGGGGCGGTATTAAGGGAAATCCTTTCGGCGTTGAGTCGAAAGCCTCGATGATCGAGTGGGAGCGTTCGTAACCCGTTTGCAAGACGCTGATCGACGAGGTTCATATGGCTCATCGCCGATGCCGCCCCGGCCGCCGCACCCTCGGCACCTCCACCAACCCCAGCGCCGCCAGCAGCGCCAGGGCGTCGTCGGCGTCGTGGGCGGCGCCGGCGACGTAGCGCCTGGCGCGATCGCGTTCGAGGTCGGTGTTCTCGGGGCGGGGGTCGAGGTCGATGGTGGTGGAGGTGCCGACGAAGGAGGCCAGGGTGTCGGTGCTGGTGAGAGTCATGGAGCCATCGCACCACCCGGTCCCGTCGGTGGCATCAGACATATGACGGCATCGATGACCCAATCCGGGGGCTCATCCCCGCTTGCGCAACCCGAACGGGAACCGGGGCCGCGGTGGCTGCCTGCTCTCCTCGTACGTCAGGAACTCGTCCTCGACCTGGCGTCTGCTGGACAGGATGAGCCCTCGCAACTCCTCCCACTCCTGCTCGGTCATCTCGCCCGCGGCCTGGTCGACGCAGGCGATCAGTTCGGCCCGCAGGACCGAGTCGTGGTGGTACCTGGTCTCGGCGAGCACGTACACGCCGGCGATGCGCATGAGTCCGGCCTCGCTCACGTCGAGCGGCGGCGTCTGCACCTTCGCCAGGAACGCCCGCATCGCGTCCGGATACATCAGCTCCAGGACCGAGCAGACCTGGTCCGGGTCCAGCTTCGACGCGGTCAGCAGGTCCGGCAGCAGGGCCGCCACCATGACCGCGATCATGGTCGTGGCGGTGCTGTCCTGCCGGGCGATCCACTCCAGGTCCTTGAAGTCCCGCACGGCGCGGCACCGCCGGTCCAGCTCGACCGCCTTCGCCAACGGCACGCAGCGTGCTTCGAGCCGGCGCGCGGACGGCGACGCCAGCAGACGCCGGCCGACCGTGACGTACCAGGGGATGTCCTCGGGCGTGGAGGCCGTCGCGAGCGTGTCGAGGAACCAGGCCGCGACCGCGTCGTCGTCGAGGTCCTCCAACGGCGTCGCGGTGGCCACGTGCGCCATCTCCTGAGCCGACCAGCCGCGGGGCCAGACACGGCCGAGCAGCTCGGCGTCCGGCAGCCGCACACCCCGCCGGTGGAGCACCGCGTGCAGCACCGTCGCCTGCTGGGCCGGGTCCTGCCGCGCCCGGCTGATCCAGAGCGCCTCCTGGAGCTCCGGATACGCCGCCAGCTCGACCTCGAAGGAGGCCGTGCCGCGCAGGAAGGGCCCCAACGGACCGTCGAGCGCCGCGTCCAGGCCGGCGGCGCCCCGCTCGGCCAGCTCCCGCAGGTACATCACAAAGCCCTGACGCACCGGGGGCCAGCTCCGCAGCGCCGCGCGCAGCGGATCGGCAGCGTCGTCGGTCCACCGGCCGCTCATGGCCTCCGGGACGAACACCCACCTGGTGAGCTCGACCAGGAAGTCCGTCTCCAGCTCCGGCTCCAGGCCGGTCCGGCGGGCCCAGTCCAGCAGCCGCAGCACGCCGGGCGCGGAGCCCACCGGTGCGGACTCCAGCAGGTCGCGGATCCGGGATGCGACGCGCAGGCGGACCCGCGGCGACTCGATCCGGGCCGCGGCGCTCGCCCCCGGCACGCCGTCCCGCACCCGGGCGAGCTCGATGTCGATCTGCCGGATCCGGATCTCGTCGCACAGGGCCTGGTTGCGGCCGCGCCAGGCGAGCTTGAACAGGATCGGCAGGTAGTCCTCGCCGCGCCACTGCGGTTGCTGGTTCAGCTTCAGGGCGAGGTCGTCGGCCGCGGCCGGATCCAGCCGCTCGATGCTGCGCGCGGCCCACTCGGCGACGGCGCGGTCCTCCGGCAGCGCGAGCTGGATGCCGTTGAGGGCGGCGGCCGCGGAGAGCGGGCCGTACCAGGCGTCGAACGGCGTCTCGGGCTCGGCGAGCGTCGCAGCGGTCTGCCACAGCGCGCGGGCCGCGCCGACCCCGACCCGCGCGGCCACGGCGGCCACGGCGAGCGGGCGGCCGCCGGGGACGCGGCCGGCCGGGAGGTCGAAGAGCTCGAAGGCGTGCACGAGGTCCAGCGGCAGCTCGGCCGCGGTCTCCGGCACCGTGCCGATCACGTGCATGGCGGCCAGGGCCGGCGGCTCGGCGGTGTAGGTCGCGAACGCCAGGGTCTCGGCCGCCCGGGGCGGCAGCAGGTAGGACACCGCGCCGATCCACAGCGCCACCCGGTCCGAGTCGGTCTCGACGAGCAGCACCGGCGGTCCCCATCCGGCCTGCGCGGCGGCCACGGCGGTGACGAGCAGCGGCAGCCGGTCGGCCAGCGGATGCCCGGCGAGGAAGGCCTCGACGGCGGCCGGGGTGACGCCGCCGCGCGGCAGCGGGCCGGAGTACGGCGGCAGCGTCAAGTCAGGGGACTGGCTCCGCACCCACACCGGCGAGCGCCAGGTCTCGATGGGCAGCCGTCCGCCGAGCCCTTCGGCCAGATCGGCGGCGGTGCCGGCGGCGAAGGCGTGCGCGAAGAAGTTGCCGAAGCCGCCGGAGAAGTCCCGGCCGACGTACTCGACGTTGGCCAGGATCGCCGGCGATCCGGAGATCCCGGGCCGGAAACACAGGTTCACCGGGCACTGCCGCAGTTCGTCGGGCCCGGCCGGGAACGCCTGCGAGCGAGGCGGCCGGTATCCGACCAGCGCGTGCACGTCGCGCTGAGCCTCGGCGGAGGCGCCGGGACTCAGGGCGTTGAAGCGATAGCCGGCGACGGGGCCGTGTCCCCGTTCGCTACTGGTGAAGTAGAGCTGCTCTAGTACCACGTCACCCGGCGCTCCTTGCCGTTTCCGCTGGTCCCCCGCCATCTGCTTACCCACGACGGGGTGGCGCCACCCCGGTCCGGCCCCCGGGATCGCCCTGAGGGATCTCAGCCTTCCGCCATCGCGACATCAGTCATGATCCGGCATTGTGTGGCGCGGGATTGCTTCCGCTCATGGCAGATCAGAGCTAACCTTCAACAGCATTCAACATGGAGTCTTCAGCGATACGGGCGGTCTGGGAGGACTGATGTCAGCGGATCGGCAGGTTTCGGGCGGCGGAGTGAGCCGGCGGGCGGTCCTCGCCGGCGGCGCGGCCGCGGGGGCGGTGGCCGCGGGATTCGCGGGCGCGGGGCCGGCGGCCGCGAAGGAGGCTGGAGCGGTGACGACACCAGGCGCGTCGGACGGCGCGCGGGTGCGGTTCGACCGCTGGACCACGTGGGCTGATTTCGTGTCGGGACGCTCTGAGGGCGCACTGCCGCTGCCCGGACCCCGGCTGGGCATAGTGATGGGACAGCCGGTGGGGAAGGTGTCGTACACCGACCCGTATCTCAACACCACCGCCGAGTACGAGTACGCCACGTGGACCTCGCCGTCCCGCCGCCTCGACTTCGGCGCCACGCAGCTGACCGCGCACTGGAACGCCGACACCCCGAAGGGCACCTTCATCAAGGTCGAGCTGCTCGCGACCATGGAGGACGGCCACCAGGACACATGGGTGATGGGCGTCTGGGCTCTGGGCGACGACGACATCGATCGGACGTCGGTCAACGGACAGTCCAACACTTATGCCGAGATCGACACCGACACCTGGAACGCCGGCACCGGGCACTCGATGCGCTCCTACAAGCTGCGCCTGACACTGCTGCGCCGCTCCGGAAGCCACGCCAGCCCGCGAGTGTGGCAGATCGGCGCCACGGCCTCGGCGGTGCCGAACCGCACGACTGTCCCGGCGACGACGCCCGGCCCGGCCACCGGCATCACCCTCGACGTCAAGCCCTACGCGCAGAACATCCACAAGGGCCAGTACGTGCAGTACGGCGGAGGCGGCGAGGCATGGTGCAGCCCGACGTCGACGGAGATGGTCGTCGAGTTCTGGGGCAAGGGCCCGACCACCGAGCAGCTGTCGTGGGTCGACCCGGCGTACGCCGACCCGTCGGTGGACCAGGCCGCCCGCTACAGCTACGACTACGGCTACGAGGGCACCGGCAACTGGCCCTTCACCTGCGCCTACGCCGCGTCCTACGGACTGGACGCGATGGTCGTCCGGCTCAACTCGCTCCACGAGCTCGAAGTCCTCATCGCCGCCGGCTTCCCGGTCGTGACCTCGCAGTCGTTCACCAAGGCCGAGAACGGCTACTACGCCAGCGACGGCCACCTGTGGACGGTCATCGGCTTCGACGCCAACGGGGACGTGATCGTGAACGACCCGGCGAGCAACAGCGACTCCAACGTCTACACGGTGTACCCGCGACGGATGTTCGAGACGGTGTGGCTGCGGACCACCTACACCAAGGCGAACGGGAGCCCGGGATACGGCTCCGGCGGTATCGCGTACCTGATCAAGCCGCATGACAAGGCCCTGCCCCGGGTCGTGGACCCGCGCAACCCGAGCTGGCCGTCGGACCACTGCGAGTAGGGCACATGAGCTGATTGGGGCCCCTGAAAATCCTGGGGATCGCGCTCAGGGGCCTCAATCATTGTTCCAGTGGCGGTTGGGCTGTGGTTGAAAGGCTTGATACGACCTTCGGCCATGGTGGTGAAAGTCCGCGGGG
>NZ_BAAAQM010000054.1:69114-75520 GCF_039531675.1 Catenulispora subtropica | reverse complement strand
GGCGCGGCGTCGGCGGACCTGGCCGGGCGCGCCGGGCGCGCGCTGCGGGTCGCCGCCGCGGTGCGGGCCGAGCTCACCGGCCGCTACGACCCCCTCGACGCGCTGCGCCGCGCCGAGGAGGCCGACGCGCTGCTCGACGAGGCGCTGAGCGCGGTCCGGGAACAGGAGCAGGACGATCGCGAGCAGGACAACCGCCGGGCACGCAGCCTGCTGGAGCAGGCCACGATGACCGCGCGCAGCGAGATCGCCGCCGCGGAGGACTTTGTCATGACCCGGCGCGGCGCCGTCGGCAGCCAGGCCCGGACGCGGCTGGCCGAGGCCAAGCGGCTGCTCCAGCAGTCCTCGGCCGTCGCCGGCGGAGACCCGTCCCGGGCGCTCGCCCTGGCTCAGCAGGCCGACCAGCTGGCCCGGCAGGCGCTGGCCGCCGCGCAGAGCGATGCCGACCGGTACCAGTCCCCGTACGGCGGCGGCCGGTCCGGCAGCTCGCTGGGCGGCGCCGTCCTGGGCGGCATCATTCTCGGCGACCTGTTCGGCGGCGGCCGGAGCGGGGGCGGCGGCTGGCCCGTGCCGTCCCGCGGCGGACTCGCGGGCGGCGGGGGGCCGGGCAGCTTCGGTGGCGGCGGCACGCGCGGCCGGTTCGGCGGCGGGGGCAGGTTCTGACGGTGCGGCGACAACAACGACAGCGACGGCGACGGCATCAGCGACGGCAGCGACGGCAGCGACCCACGGCGAGAAAGGCACTCCCGATGACCAAGCAGACCATCCTCGGTCGCGTGAAGCAGCTGGCCAGGGCCGACATCAACGCTCTGCTGGACTCGGCCGAGGACCCGCAGAAGATGTTTGAGGCGAAGGTCGAGGGCACGCGAGGGCTCGCTGTCTCGTCGCTGGACGCCCAGTTCAACGGCTTGGCGGGCCTGGCCGACAAGGCCGAGATCGGCAAGCGCCCGGCCGTCCTGAAGGCGCAGTGATGGCCGCGAAGAAGAGCGCCGCGGCCGCTGAGGGTGCCGCAAGTGGGGCCACCCGCCCGACCAACCGCCCGACCTCCCGCCCGACCACCGGCCCGATCACCGGCCCGACTACCAACCCAACCATCGAACCGACCACTGACTCGAACGCCGAACCGACCACCGACCCGGCCCGGGCCATCGCCGACGGCTACGCCTTCGACGGCCCGGTCCTGGAGTTCGGGGCGCTCGTCGTGGACGGCGAGCCGCGCGCGGACCTCCAGATCCGGGTGCCGCTGGCCATGATGAACCGGCACGGCCTCGTCGCCGGGGCGACCGGCACCGGCAAGACCAAGACCCTGCAGGGCATGGCCGAGCAGCTTTCGGCGGCCGGAGTGCCGGTGTTCCTGGCCGACATGAAGGGCGACCTGTCCGGGATGGCCGTGCCCGGCAACGGCGATGAGAAGCTGCTGGCCCGGACGAGCGCCGTCGGCCAGCAGTGGACTGCGAAGTCCTTCCCCTGCGAGGTCTACGCCCTCGGCGGGGAGGGCACCGGCGTCCCGATCCGCGCCACCGTCTCGGCGTTCGGCCCGACCATGCTGGCCAAGGTCCTCGGACTGAACGCCACCCAGGAGTCCTCGCTCGGTCTGGTCTTCCACTACGCCGACACCAAGGGCTGGCTGCTGCTGGACCTCAAGGACCTGCGCAGCGTGGTGCAGTACCTGGTCAGCGACGAGGGCAAGGCCGAGCTGAAGACGATCGGCGGCCTGTCGCCGCAGACCGCCGGCGTGATCCTGCGCGAGCTGGTCGCGTTCGAGGCCAAGGGCGCCGCGCCGTTCTTCGGTGAGACCGAGTTCGACGCCATGGACCTGATCCGCACCGCCCCCGACGGGCGCGGCGTGGTGTCGCTGCTGGAACTGCCCGGCGTGGCCGGCCGCCCCGAGCTGTTCTCCACCTTCCTGATGTGGCTGATCGCCGAGCTCTTCGAACGGCTGCCCGAGGTCGGCGACCTGGACCGGCCCAAGCTCGTGTTCTTCTTCGATGAGGCCCACCTGCTCTTCACCGGTGCCTCCAAGGAGTTCCTGTCCGCGATCACGCAGGCCGTGCGCCTCATCCGGTCCAAGGGCGTCGGCATCTTCTTCGTCACGCAGACCCCGAAGGACGTGCCCGGCGACGTGCTGGCCCAGCTCGGCAACCGCGTCCAGCACGCCCTGCGCGCCTACACCCCGGACGACGCCAAGGCACTCAAAGCGACCGTGTCCACGTTCCCGAAGTCCGGCTACGACCTCGGCGAACTCCTGCAGCAACTCGGCATCGGCGAAGCCGTGGTGACCGTGCTGTCGGAGAAGGGCGCCCCTGCGCCGGTCGCGTGGACCCGGCTGCGCGCGCCGGAATCACTGATGGCCGCGGCCGACACGGCGGTCGTACAGGGCCTGGTGGCCGCCTCGCCGATGGCGCCGAAGTACGGCCCGGCGATCGACCGCGAATCGGCCTACGAGATCCTCGCCGCCCACGAACTCGAGGCACAGCAGGCCGCCGAGCAGGCCGCGGCGCAGAAGGCGATGGAGGAGGAGAACAAACGTCGGGAGGCCGAGTCGGCCCGCCTCGAACGCGAAACCCGGCGGCGCGCCCCCGCGGCGTCCAAAGCGCCGCCGAACCTCATCGACCAGTACCTGGGCACCGGGACCGTGAAGCAGGCCGTGAACACCGCGGTCCGCGAACTCACACGGAGTATCTTCGGGACCAGGAAGCGCCGCTGACTGTGAGGCCGAGCGCGACCACCGTCACCGCCGCGCCCATCCAAGCGGCGGTGCCGTAGCCGCTCTCATCCGGGAACACGGCGCCGGCCGGCGTGCTCGCGGCCAGCAGCAGGGCGCTGAGAGTGCTGCCGACCGAGAACCCGATGCTGCGCACCACCTGGTTCACGCCCATGGCACTCGCCGTCTCCTGAGCCGGGGTGACGGCGAGGATCACCGCCGGCATGGCCGCGGAGAACACGCCGACGCCGAACCCGAGCGACGACATGGCGACCAGTGGCCCGGCCAGGGTGCCGCGGACCGTCGCGAACACTACGAAGGCGGCGAGGACGACCACCGTGGCACAGCTGAGCAGCGCAGGCGCTGACACCCTCATGCGTAGACGAGGGCTGATACGCCCCGCGATGAATCCGAGGATCGAGAACGGTACGAGGAACAACCCGGCCGTGAACGTGCTGAGCCCGAACCCGTACCCGGCGGCGTGCGGCGTCTGGACGTAGCGCGTGATGCACGACAGCAGCAGATACATGCCCGCACCCGCGATGAGCATCGCCGCGTTCGCCGCCGCCACGGCGTGGTGACGCAGCAACCGCAGATCGACCAACGGCGCCGGCGACACCCGCTCCCGCCACACCCAGGCGGCCAGCAGCACCAGCGCCGCGACCACCAGTCCGACGGCGACCGCGGGATGGTGCTGCCACAAACCGGCCTCGCCCAGCACGAACAACAACACGAGCAACCCGCCGCCGAGCAGCACGCTGGCCGCCGCGTCCGGCGGAGGCGCCGCGGCCTGCCGCGAATCAGGGAACGCCCGCGCCGCCGCCAGCAGCGCGATCGTCGTTCCCACCAGCCCCGCGCCGTACGCCGCCCGGATCCCGCCGACGTCCGTCAGATACCCGGCCAGCGGATACCCGATCCCGACGCCCACCGTGGACGCCACCGAGATCATCGCGACGGTCGCCGCCGACCGTGCCGCGTCCAGATGCTCCCGCGCCGCCGCCATCAGCAACGGCAGCAACGCCAGCCCGCACCCCTGCGCCGCGCGCCCCACGATCAGGACCGGAAACGACAAGGGCAGCACCGTCAGGACGCTGCCGAAGACGATGACGCCGAGCGTGCCCACCACCACCGGACGCCGGCGCGCGCCGGTGCCCAGGCGGCCCAGCACCGGCGTCGCCACCGCGCCGACCAGCAACGACACCGTCAACGTCCACTGCGCCGCCGCGAGCGAGACGTGCAGCGTGGTCGCGACACTCGTGATCAACGGCGAGCCCAGACTGCCCGCGACCGCCACCACCAGCGCTATCGCCAGCAGTGTCCGGGTCAGCGACTCCGTCCGCCGGTCCTCGGCGGCCACCGATGCGGCGGTCACCGGTTCGTCTCAGAGGTGATGTGGGTGAACAGCCCCGGCTGGATCCGCGTCCGAACCCCCAGGGCCCACGGCTCGTCCAGCTCCCGCAGCTCCAGCGCCGCACTGTTGTTCAGCAGCATCCCGAACGCCAGGAACGACTTCACCGCCACCGGATCCAGCCCCGTCGTGTCCGCGACCGTGTGCCACATCCGCGCGAAGCTCTCCCGCACGGCGTCCCGCACCTCCGGCTCGCTGGCCGCCGCGAAACCCTGCAACTGCAACAGCAGCGCCGTCCGGTCGCCGAGCAGCGCGTCGTAGGTCCGGCCCATCGCCGACAGCGCCTCCAGGCCGGAACGGTCGCCGGCCGCCGCCCGCATCGAGCCGGTCAGCTGCTCGAACGCCTGCTTCACCACCTGGATGAACAAGGCCCGCTTCGAGCCGAACAGCCGGAAGACGTACGCCTGCGTGATCTCCGCCCGGCGCGCGATGGTCTCGGTCGACGTGCCGTGCAGCCCGCCGACCGCGAACTCCTCCGCCGCGATCGCCAGGATCTGGGCCCGGCGCTCGTCGGCGCTCATCTTCTTCTGTACTGCCGCCATGCTGGCATGTTACTAGTCACTTACAAGTAACACGGTGTCTGATGCGCCACATCGGCGCGCTCCTCAGGGCCGACGCACGATCCACATCATCAGCGCTCGCCGGATCACCATCGTGAACCGCATCGTCGTTCTCCTCGGAGATCGTCAGGAGTGGTCAAGGCGTTGTTGCGATGCTCCCGGTACCCGGTGGCCGGGATCGAAACGTGAGGGGACTGATCACCCACCGGGATCCGGCGGTACCTTGGGACCCATGGACGCGATCGAGGTTGCGGAGCTGGCCCTGAGCCTCCCCGACGTTGACCCCTCACAGCCGAGCCCGGCCCGGATCTACGACTTCTGGCTGGGCGGCAGCCAGAACTTCGAGGCGGACCGCGAGGCCGGGCGGCGGGCCGCCACGGCGATGCCGACGCTGGTGGCGGCGATCCGCGCCAACCGGGCCTTCCTGGGCCGGGTGGTGCGGCACCTGGCCGGGACCGCCGGCATCACCCAGTTCCTGGACCTGGGCTCCGGGGTGCCGACGGTCGGCAACGTGCACGAGGTCGCGATGGCCGTGAACCCCGACGTCAAGGTGGTCTACGTCGACATCGACCAGGTGGCCATCGCCCACGCCCGGCACCTGCTGAAGGACGTGGACGGCGCCGAGGCCGTGCTGGCCGACCTGCGGCGCCCGGAGACGGTGCTGGAGCACCCGCTGATGCGGCGGACGCTCGACCTGTCCCGGCCGGTGGCGGTGCTGATGAACGCCGTGCTGCACTTCATCCCGGACGAGGAGGACCCGGCCGGGATCGTCGCCGCCTACGTCGGCGCGACCGCGCCCGGCAGCTACCTGGCGCTCTCGCACGCCGCCCCGGACCTGGCCCACCCCGGCGAGCAGCAGGAGATGCTCGACGACTACCGGCGCTCCACCCGGGTGCCGTTCATCAACCGGGAGCCCGAGCAGGTCGCCGGCTGGCTGGACGGCCTGGAGATCGAGCCTCCGGGGCTGGTCACGGTCGACCGGTGGCAGCCGGAGCCGAACAGCGCCGAGGTGTCGATCCTGCGGACGTACGGGGTCCTGGCGCGCGTCCCGGAGCGCTGACCGCGCCGCGTTCCATCCACCCGGCTTCCACCCGGCTTCCACCCGGCTTCCATCCGCGGGTGGAAGCCGTTGCACCCCCTGAGCTGCGAATCTTTCAGTGTCAGCAAGAACGCGGCAGCTCAAGAGGGGAAGACGGACCATGGACGCCGGCATCTGGATCGTGAACATCATCGTGTTGGCCTCGGTGCTGGGCACCGACCTGGGCCGGCGCAAGGTCGGCGCGGCGCGGCTGCTGCGGCCGATGATCGCCGCGGCGGTGATCGTGCCGCTCTACGTCAAGCACCCGGCCACCGACGGCACGGGACTGGTCCTGGAACTGGCCGGCGCCGCCGTCGGGCTGCTGCTCGGCCTGGCCGCCGCCGCTCTGCTCAAGGTGCGCCGGGACGAGGCCGGGGTGGTGCGCACCCAGGCCGGAGCTTGGTACGCCGCGCTGTGGACCGCGGTGATCGGCGCCCGCCTGATGTTCTCCTACGGTGCCAACCACTGGTTCACCCACCAGCTCGGCACCTGGATGTACGACCACCGGGTCACGGTCGACGCCCTGACCGACACCCTGATCGTGATGGCCATCGCGATGCTGCTCGGCCGCACCGGCGCCCTGGCCGTCAAGCGCGGCAACGCCGCCGGCCTGGCCGCCTGAGCCACCGACGTGAAAGGTCCGCCGAGCGAACGCTCGG
>NZ_BAAAQM010000054.1:0-69106 GCF_039531675.1 Catenulispora subtropica | reverse complement strand
GTCCGCCGAACAGGTTCAGGAAGAACAGGAACACGTTGAGGACGTCCAGGAAGATCGACGCGGCCAGCAGCGGTGCCGAGTTGAAGTCCTGGTTCCGCCGCAGCCGCTGGAAGTCCACGAGCGTGAACCCGGCGAAGATCACCAGGCCGGCCACGCTGTAGACGACCGAGGCGTGCGGGATCTTCACGAAGATGGCGACGACCCCGAAGACCAGCAGGGCCACCAGCGCCCAGAAGCTCATCCGGGCCACGCCGGACAGGTCGCGGTTGGTCGCGTAGCCGGCCGAGCCCAGCGCCAGGATGAACAGCGCGGTCGCGCCGCCGGCCTGCCACAGCGCCTGCGGGTCGGTGGTCGCGTAGTAGACCAGGGTGGGCGACACCGCGATGCCCATCATCAGGCCGAACGCGCCGAGGAGGACGACCGTGACCTCCCGCGAGCGGCGGGCCGCGAACTGCATCCCGATCAGCGCCGCGAACGCGGCGATGAAGGCGATGAACCCGGCGCCGTGGCTCAGGTTGCGGCCGAAGTAGGCGCCGAGGGCGAACAGCCCGGCGGTCGCCGCGACGTACATCATGGTCCGGGCGAACAAGGTGTTCGTCGAGATGCCGTAGCCGCCCCGGCGCGCTGTCGTTGTTTCGTACACGTCCACTCCTTACCCGCGTGCGCGGATTTCATCGTCGTTCGAATTCTTGTGCACTACGCGGATCTGCGCATTTCAAGGATGCTCGATAGCCTTGCCCCATGGATGGATCAGCCCCCGACATCCTCGACGTGCCGATCGGCATCGACGCCACCGGCACCCGCCGCGAGACCGACGCCATGGGCGCCGTCGAGGTCCCCGCCGACCGCTACTGGGGCGCGCAGACCCAGCGCTCCCTGGAGCACTTCTCGATCGGCGACGACCACATGCCGCCGGGCATCCACCACGCCTACGGCTACGTGAAGATGGCCGCCGCGCTGGTCAACGGCGCGGCCGGGCGGCTGCCGCAGTGGATGGCCGACCTGATCGCCCGGGTCGCCGCCGAGGTCATCTCCGGGGACCTGGACGAGCACTTCCCGCTCTACGTCTGGCAGACCGGCTCCGGTACGCAGACCAACATGAACGTCAACGAGGTGATCAGCAACCGCGCCATCCAGCTGGCCGGCGGCACTCTCGGGAGCAAGTCCCCGGTCCATCCCAACGACCATGTCAACCTCGGCCAGTCCTCCAACGACAGCTTCCCCACCGCGACCCATGTCGCGGCGGTACTGGCGCTGCACGACCACGTGCTCCCCGAGCTCCGGAGCCTGCACGCGGTCTTGGAGCAGAACGCCCGTAAGTGGGCCGGCATTCCGAAGACCGGCCGCACCCACTTGCAGGACGCCGTTCCTCTGACCGTGGGCCAGGAATGGTCCGGCTACGCCGCGCAGATCGCGGCCGCCACGGGCCGGCTGGAGGCGGCACTGCCGGGGCTCTACGAGCTGGCCGCGGGCGGCACGGCGGTGGGGACCGGCCTGAACGCGCCGCCCGGATTCGCCGAGCGGTTCGCCGCCGAACTCGCCGAGCTGACCGGCCACCCGTTCGTCACCGCGCCGAACAAGTTCGCGGCGCTGGCCGGGGCGGACGCCATGGTCGCGGCCTCGGCCGGGCTGCGCGGCGTCGCGGTCGCGCTGTACAAGGTCGCCAACGACGTCCGCTGGCTCGGCTCCGGGCCCCGCACCGGCCTCGGCGAACTGCGGTTGCCGGAGAACGAGCCGGGCAGTTCGATCATGCCGGGCAAGGTGAACCCGACGCAGTGCGAGGCCACGATGATGGTCTGCACCCGGGTCATGGCCGACGACGGCGCGCTGGCCGCCGCCGCGGCCGGCGGCAGCTTCGAGCTCAACACGATGCGGCCGCTGATCGCCTCCTCGTTCCTGCACTCGGCGCGCATCCTCACCGACGCCGCCCGGAACTTCCGGGTGTTCTGCCTGGAAGGCGTCGAGCTGAACCGCGAGCGGATCGACCACGACCTGGGCCGCTCGCTCATGCTGGTGACCGCGTTGACGCCGGAGATCGGCTACGACAAGGCCGCGCAGATCGCGCACGCCGCCGACAGCACCGGCAGCACGCTGCGCGAGGCCGCGATCGGCAGCGGGCACCTCAGCGGCGAGGAGTTCGACCGCATCGTCGACCCGCGCGCGATGACCGAGCCGCCGGGTGCTGAGTGAGGGCTCTGTTTCCGGGCTCCGCTATTTGAGCGCCCACCAGAAGGCGTTGTCGGACAACCCGTCCGGGTTGCCGGCGCAGTCTTCGGGGGCCATAGCGAAGTTGTGGTTGGTCAGGTCGGTGGTCGCGTCGGCGGCCCGACGCGAAGTCGATCAGGCGCGGGCCGTCGGCGGCCAGCAGCACCTTGGAGGGCTTCACGTCGCGGTGCACCAGCCCCTGGGCGTGGATCGCGGCGAGCGCTCCGGCGACCCCGGCCGCCACCTCGACCGCGGCCTCCCCGGGTGAGCGGGCCGGTGGCGGCGACCGCCGTGGCCAGCGACCACGGGTGCTCGGCCTCGACGTCGGAGTCCAGCACCGCGGCCAGGCGCGGCCCGGTGATGGACGCGGTCGTCTCGACCTCGCGCCGGAAGCGCCGCCGGAACTCCGGGTCATGCGCGAGATCGGCGTGGATCACCTTGACCGCGGCTGTCACCCCGGCTGCGGTGCGGCCCAGATATGTTCCGGGGCTGGTTCCGGGGCTGGTTCCGGGACTGCCCGGGACAGTCGGGCGGCCAGGGCGGACACGTAGTCCTTGAGTTCGGGCGGGTCCACGACCTCGAACTCGAAGCCCTTGAGCGCTATGTAGACGGCGATCGTGTCCAGGGCTTCGGCGCCGGTGTAGTAGAGGCAGGAGTGTTCGTCGCGGGCCTCCAGGCGTCCCGCTGTCGGTGTGGTGGTGGCGGCGACCTTCTCCAGCGGTGCGTGGAACAGGATCGTGGCCTGGTACCGGTACGGTGCGCGGGTGATGGCGTCGGACAGATAGGTCACGGCGTCCCCGGCCGGTTCCGGGCGAGGCGTGAACCGCGCCCCCGGCTGGAGCGGGCCGCCGACACGGTCGACGCGGAACGTGCGCCAGTCTTCGCGGTCCAGGTCGTAGGCGAGCAGATACCAGTTGCGGCCGGCGCGGGCCACCCGGTAGGGCTCGACGCGGCGGGTCCGGTCGCGGTAGCGGAAGCGGACGCCCTCGTGCGCCCGGCAGGCCCCGGCCAGGGCGGTCAGCAGGGCGGCGTCCACGACCGGGCAGTCGCCCGGCAGCAGCATGATGGCGGTCTGGACGGTGTCGACGCGGTGGCGCAGGCGCGAGGGCAGGATCTGCTCGATCTTGCTCAGCGCGCGCAGCGACGTCTCCTCGATCCCGGTCAGCCAGCCCGCCGCCGCGCCGCGCAGGCCGACGGCCACGGCGACCGCCTCGTCGTCGTCCAGCAACAGCGGCGGCAGGGCGGCGCCGACGCCGAGGCGGTAGCCGCCCGCGGTGCCGGGCGTCGACTCGACCGGATAGCCGAGCTCCCGGAGGCGGTCCACATCCCGGCGGACCGTGCGGGGGGTGACGTCGAGGCGTTCGGCCAGTTCGGTGCCGCCCCAGTCGGGGCGTGATTGCAGCAGCGACAGCAGCCGGAGCAGCCGGGCAGAGGTCTGGAGCATGGGCGCGAACTCCTTGAGAATACGTCCGGATCGAGGACGGAACCTGTCCGCAAGGGCTTCTAGTGTCGCTGATGCGAGCCCGATCCGGGCACCTCGTCACCGAAATCTCTGGGGAGAACTCATGATCCTGATCACTGGCGCCACCGGGAACGTCGGCCGGCTGGTCCTCGAGCGACTGGCCGCCGACGGGCGGAAGGTGCGGGCTCTGAGCCGGAACCCGGAGGACGTGCGGTGGCCGTCCGGGGTCGAGGCGGTCGCGGGCGACCTGACCGACGCGGAATCGCTGGCCGCGGCGCTGAACGGCGTGGAAGCCGTCTTCCTGTTCGCCGCGCCCGGATCCGGTCCGGGTTTCACCGCCGCGGCCGAGGCCGCGGGCGTGCGCCGGGTGGTGCTGCTGTCCTCGGGCGCGGTCGACGACGCCGCCGAGGCGCAGGACGGCCCGATCGCGGCGTACCACTGGGAGATCGAGCAGGCGCTGCGGGCGTCCTCGCTGGCGTGGACGTTCCTGCGTCCCGAGGTGTTCGCCGCCAACGTCCTGCCGTGGGCGCACCAGACGAAGTCCGGCGACGAGATCCGGGGCGCCTACGCCGAAGCGGCGTCCTCCCCGATCCACGAGGCCGACATCGCGGACGTCGCCGTCGCGGCCCTGACCTCCGACGGCTACGCCGGAACGATCCACCACCTGTCGGGTCCGGAGTCCCTGACCCACGCGGACCAGGCGCGCATCCTCGGCGAGGTCCTGGGCCGCCCGATCCGCTACATCGAGGTACCCGTCGAGGCCGTGCGCCAGCAGATGAGCGCCCACGTCCCGGCGCCGATCCTGGACAGCATCATCAAGATCTGGGCCGAGTCGGTGGAGACGCCGCGTCCGGTGACCGACGGGGTCGAGGCGGTGACCGGGCAGCGGCCGCGGGACTTCCGGACCTGGGTGCGGGACCACGCCGAGGCGTTCTAGCCCTTCAGGGCCCGCCGCCGCTGCGACAGGCTTTCGTCCTCGCGCATCGGCGGCGGGATCAGGAACCGCGGCCGATTGGACCAGGCGATCGTGTACTGGGCGGCGAACAGCACCAGCGCAACCGCGAACAGCGCGATACCGGTGACCGTCCACGGCGTGAACGTGGTGCCGGAGTGCCGGCGCATGGTGCCGATCGCCAGAATGATCGTCGCGAGCAGCATGAGGCACAACGACAGATACAGCGCGACCATGCCGCGGACCCGGGCGTCGCGCGTGTCGAAGGAGGAGCGGACGAACACCGACCTCAAGCGCAGCGCCAAGGCCTCGTCGCCGCGCCAGAGGCGGTACACGATGGAGCCCATCCCGGCGACGCAGACGATGAAGAGGATCACCAGGAACGCCAGGGCCACGCGTTGACCGTTCATGCGCCGACCCTATCCGGCGCTGGAAGACCTGGAAGAAGCGTTCCCGGCCCGCCGGAAGCGGCGGGCCGGGAACGCATCGGTCGGACCGTCAGCTGGTCTTCACCACGGTGTCGTCGACCACGAACGAGGTGGGGTACTCGTAGTCGTTCGTCGCGGTGAGCTTCAGCGTCACGGTCTGGCCGGCATAGGAAGCCAACGAGAGGTTGTGCTGGGAGTAGCCGGTGTTGGCGTTCTTGTTGGAGTACGTGTACAGGGTGCCCAGCACGGTGCCCGCGCTGTTCAGAACCTGCACCTTCAGGGTGTCGTAGGCGGTTGTCGTGCTGGTCTCCGCGGTGTCGACGTGCATCCAGAAGCTGAACGTGTACGTCGTGCACCCGCTCGGCAGCCCCACGGTCTGGGACAGCGTGGCGGTGCTGGAGTCGGTGCCGCCGAGCCACGCGTCCCAGCTGCCGGTGTGTGCCGGCTCGCTGGAGCTGTTGCTGATGACACCGGCGGACGCGGTCCACGGCGCGGCGTCGGTCCCGTTCTCGAAACCGGGGTCGCCGAGCAGGTTCGCGTTGGCGCAGGACGTGGACCCGCTGGTGATCGCCCATGTGAACGACGTCGTGCCGGAAGGCCCGGTGGAGTCGGTCGCGGTGACCGTGACGGTGGCGGTGGTGGCGGTGGTGGGCGTGCCGGAGATCAGGCCGCTGCTCGCGTTGATCGAGAGCCCGGCGGGCAGGCCGGCGGCGGCGTAGGACAGGGTTCCCCCGGCCGTGTCAGTAGCCTGAATCTGGAGCGAGGTCGCGGTGCCCACGGTTCCGGTCTGGTTCCCCGGGTTGGCGACCGTGACGCCGGTGCCGGCGGTCTTGGTGAAGTCCGCCGTGAAGGCGTTCTCGATCCCGGTGAGCACCCCGGAGTCGGTGAGGATCAGGCCGAGCTCACGGTTGTGGTTCAGCGAGTTGTCGGAGAAGTTCTCCGAGCCGGCGAAGACCTTGGCGCCGGCGGTGCCGTAGTCCGCGACGATGGCCTTGGCGTGGATGTAGTAGCCGGTCTGCGACGTGTACTGCGTCACCTGCGCACCGGCCGCTTGCACCTGGCTGATCTGGGTGTTGTACGAGCCGCCGGTGTTCTCCAGCACGCACCGCACCGCCACCCCGCGCTGCGCGGCGCTGACGATCGCATTGACCAGCGTGGCGTCGCCGAACTCCTCCTGTTCCACGTCCAGCGACTTGGTGGCACCGTTGATCAGCGCCAGCAGGTGGGATTGCGAGTCGGTCGGTGACCACACCAGGTGGTCGCCGTCGGCCGGGGTGATCGAGGTCGAGGTGAAGTCGGCGTTGAACACCTGCTCCACCGCCGCCACGTCGGCCGGGTCGGTGTCGAACACGGAGTAGTCGCGCGAGGTCGAGTAGTACGTGGTGTCCAGGTTCCCGGTGCTGATCCAGGACGTGGCGCCGTCGACCGTGATCGTCTTCTGGTGCGTGTACGTGAACGCCGAGGAGCTGTAGATGACACTCACGCCGCCGGCTTGCAGCGCGCTGTAGGCGGCGCCGTTCACGCTGGTGTGCTGCGCGTCCAGGATCACGCGGACCGGGAGACCGGCCTTGTGCTTGTTCACCAGTGCCGTCGTCACCGTGGTGTCACGCAGTTCGTACATGGTGACGTCGATCGACTTCTGGGCGCTGTTGACGAAGTCGTAGATCGCGCTCTCGCCCTGGTCGGGCAGGATCAGCAGGTTGTACGTCCCCGCCGCGTGGGCGGCCGGGGCCAGCACCGCGGCCGCGGCGGCGGTCGCGATGGCGACCACGCCGAGGCCGACGCGCCGGAAGGCGGATCTCAGCATTCCGTCTCTCCTGATGGTGGGGGGGTGAGGAGTACCGGGGGAGCCCACAACGGAAAGTACAGACCGGCTCTAATCACGCAAAGGGCTGTGAGTGGAACTTTTTGGTGAACAGGAGCCGGAGGCCAGCCTTCCAGGATGCCCCACGCGGCGTGATCACCTCAAGGCCTCCGGTCACCTCAAGACCCTGACCCCCGCTCTACGCGGTGCGTGACAATCCGACTACAGTTCGGGTACAGCAGGACACTGACGGCGCGTGGCCACCGACGCCGCCGACGAGGGGAAGACGATGCACTGGGCGATCCTCGGACCGTTCCTGGTCAGCGACGGCTCCGGACGCGAGGTCCGGATCCCTGGCTCCCGACTACGCACACTGCTCGCGGCCTTGCTGCTGCGGGCCAACCAGCCGGTCTCCGTGGACGAACTCTGCGACATCCTGTGGGACGGCGAGCCGCCCCCCGACGCCGCCCGCACCGTACGGGTCTACGTGCTGCGCCTGCGGCGCGCGCTCGGCCCCGACGCGGACCGCATCGTCACGAGGCCGCCGGGCTACCTCTGCCGCGTGGACCTCGGCGAACTCGACACCCTCGCCTTCGAGACCGCCTGCGGCCGCGCCGCCGTGGCGCTGGCCGGGGGCTCCTGGGCGGTCGCCGCGAGCGCGGCGGAGCGGGCCATGCGGATGTGGCGCGGACAGCCGCTGCTGGACGTGCCGTCGCAGCGGCTGCACGACGCGTGCGTGCCCCGCCTGGAACAGCTGCGGCTGCAGGTGCTGGACGACCGCTGCGAGGCGGACCTCGCGCTGGGCCGCCACGGCGACGTGATCCCGCGCCTGCGCGAGCTCGTGAAACGCCACCCTTCGTACGAGCGCTTCCACGCCCAGCTGATGGTCGCGTTGGAGGGCAACGGCCGCCGCGCCGAAGCGCTGACGGTGTACCAGCAGGCCCGGCAGACCCTGGCGGCCGAACTCGGCACCGAGCCCGGCGCCGAACTGCGTGCGCTGTACCGGCGGATCCTGGACGGCGGGACGCGGACCGCCGCCGGCAACGGAGCCTTGCGCAGGGCCGCGCCGGTGGTGCCGCTGGAGTCGCTGCACGCGATCGACGAGGCGGTGGAACGCGCTTCGCTCACGCTGGCCGCGTTCGTCTCCGGGCACTTCGAGCGGCTCTGGTCGTGGTTCAGCGCACCGCTGGCGGAGGTCGCCACCGTTGAGCACTTGACCGGCGCTCGCGAGGACCTGGAGCGGCAGATGGGGGCGTTCCAGCAGATGTCCGGGATGCCGCGGGTCCGGCGCGCCGGGCTTCGCACGGTCGTGGAGATTCCGTTGATCTACGAGACGGCGCGGATGAAGGGCCGGGTGACGCTGGACGCGGAGGGCAAGGTGCTGGGGCTCTATGTGCTGAAGGTGGACGAGCACTAAGGGTATATTCCTTGACGGGCATATAACCGCAGAGGCAAACTGGGCCGTATGACCGTCGCCGCCGCGTTCCAAGCCCTGGCCGAGCCGCGCCGCCTGGCCATCCTGGAGCTGCTGCGCGACGGCGAGAAGTCAGTGGGCGAACTCGCCGAGCGGCTGGACGCGAGCCAGCCCGCGGTCTCCAAGCATCTGCGCGCCCTCAAGGAGGCGGGCCTGGTCGAAGTGCGGCCGGATGCGCAGCACCGCTACTACCGCATACGCCCGGAGCCCCTGGCCGAGGTCGACGACTGGCTGGCGCAGTACCGCCGGCTGTGGTCCCGGAGCCTGGACCGCCTGGAAGCCCACCTGGAAGAGCGGAGGAAGACATGAGCGACGCGACGTTGACGACTCCCGGACCGCAGGGCGCCGCGGTGCGCCTGGAGCGTGTCCTGCCCGATCCGCCCGACGTGGTCTGGCAGGCGCTGACCGAGCGCGAGCAGCTCAAGGCGTGGTTCCCGTGCGACGTGATCGTGGCCGGGGGAGTGTGGGAGCCGGGTGCGGCCATCTCCTTCCCGTTCGGCCCCGAGCCGGACGCCCTGACGCTGACCGGCGAGGTGCTGGAGGTCCGTGAGCCGGAGCTGCTCGCCTTCACCTGGGCCGAGGAGACGCTGCGCTTCGAGCTGACGCCGCGGGACGGCGGCACGCACCTCGTCCTGATCGACGAGCTGCGTCCCGGCATCGCCGCACGCAACGCCGCGGGCTGGGAGGTCTGCCTCGACCGGCTGGCCGGACGGGCCCCGGCCGACGACGCCTGGCGCGGGCTGTTCGAGCGCTACACCGCGGCGTTCGCGCCGACGCTGGGAGCGCAGGAGGGCCCGCCGGCGGGGATGGCGTAGCCGCTCAGCCCCCTATCCGCCCTATCCGGCGATCGACCCCGTGATGACCTGCCGCACCAGCGTGGCGGTCGCCGGATCGCTGGCGGCGACGAACGGCAGCGCGTTGCCGCCGTGCAGCCGGACCGGGGCGCCGTCCAGGGCCGCGACGTGGCCGCCGGCCTCGGCGACCAGCAACAGCCCCGCCGCGTGGTCCCAGCAGTGCTCCCAGGTGAGCACCATGGCGGACCGCTTGCCGACGGCCAGGTCCAGGTACTCGATGCCGCAGGCGTCGAAGTAGCGCACGTCCAGGCCCGCCGCGTTCAGGGCGTCGAAGCCCCGGCCGTAGCCGCTCGGCCACCAGACCGGGTGCGAGGTGGTCAACGGCAGTGCGGGCGGGTCGGTCGGCGGCGCCACACGGGCCGGTGCCCCGTCCACCCACGCGCCCTGCCCGGCCAGCGCGGTGCCGATGCGGTTCAGCACCGGCGCGTAGGACCAGGACGCCTGCAGCACGCCGCCCACGGACAGCGCGACCAGGGTCGAGAAGCGGCCGGAGCCGGCGACGAAGTTGCGGGTCCCGTCGATCGGGTCGACGACCCACACCGGCGCGTCACCGGTCAGGGCGCGCAGCACCAGCGGGTCCTCGGAGACCGCCTCCTCGCCGACCACGACCGAACCGGGCAGGAACGCCGTCAGGCGTTCGCGCAGGAATTCCTCGGCCTCCCGGTCGGCGACGGTGACCGGATCCATCGGGCCCTTCATGGCGACGTCGGAGTCGCTCAGACTCCGGAATCGCGGCAGGACCGCCTCCTCGTTGACGGAACGGATGATGCCTTCGACTTCGGCCAGATCGGCGAGGGAGATCACCGTCTCACTGTAGGCCGGTCACAGGCTCCCGGGCGGGTCGGTCCGCCACCGGCCGCGGTGGGTGATGTCCTCGACGGTCCGGCGCGCGATGGTCTTGCGCGAGGTCTTCTGGCGCGCGTCCCGGTCCGCGTCCGGATGCCCGATCGCCACGGCGCCGATCGGGGTGAAGTCGTCCGGGATGGCGAACTCGGCGCGCACGTTGTCGATCGCCGACGGCGGGATCCCGAAGTACAGCGCCCCGAGGCCCTCCTCGACCGTGGCGAGCAGCAGGAGCATGGTCAGCATGCCGGTGTCGATGTGCCAGAACGGAACCGGCCACCGTGCCTCGTCCCGGTCGGTCCAGCCCTTGTCGGGGCGGGCGTAGCGGTCGAGGTAGACCTCTTTGTTGGAGCACGGGATCACGATCAAGGGCGCGTTGCGCAGCGGTGTGCCCGCGTACTCGTCCTCGGGGTCCATCGCGGCCCAGAAGACGGCGCGGTCCTCCGGCGACTCCAGCACGAGCATCGCGTACCCCTGCGAGAACCCCGCAGACGGCGCCCGGTTGGCCGCGCGCAGCAGCCGCTCGGTCACCTCCGGGGAGACCGGCTCGGTGGTGAACGCGCGGACCATCCGCCGCTTGCGGATCACATCCTGGAACTCCACGGCCTCACTCCCCGGCCTGGGAGGGCTCGGCGCCGAAGCAGCCGGCGCCCAGCAGGACCTTGAGATCGGAGCTCAGGGCCGGCGAGTTGGACACCCTCAGGTTGTCGCCGAGCTGGTAGCGGACCACCTTCTCGTCCCGGCTGCGCAGGTGCACGCGCACCGGCGTGGTCCCCGGGTGGCTGGTCAGGATCCGCTTGAGCCGCTCCACGGTGGCCGGGATCACCCGGGCCTCGGAGACGTGCAGCACCACCGGGGCGCTGCTGCCGGCCGAGGAGATGTCGAGCATCGCGACCTCCATCGCGATCAGCTTCGGCACCTCGTCGCGCCGGTCCAGCCGGCCCTTCACCACGACCACCGCGTCCTCGGCCAGCTGGGTGGCGTAGAGCTGGTAGGTCTGCGGGAAGAACATGGTCTCGATGCCGCCCTCGAGGTCCTCGATGGCGGCCGCGGCCCAGGTGTTGCCCTGTTTGGTGACCTTGCGGGCCAGGCCCGAGACGATGCCCGCGATGGTCACGATCGAACCGTCGGCGCGCTCGGTGTCCGCGGTCAGCGCCGCGATCGAGCAGTCGGCCTTGGAGGCCAGCACGTGCTCCACGCCGGACAGCGGGTGGTCGGACACGTACAGGCCCAGCATCTCCCGCTCGAAGCCGAGCAGCACCTTCTTGTCCCACTCGATGTCCGAGAAGGTCATCTCGACGCCGCCGGTGATCGCCTCCTGGCCGCCGTCCAGCAGCGAGCCGAACAGCGAGTCCTGGCCCAGCGCCTCCTGCTTCTTGACCTCCACCACCGAGTCGATGGCCCGCTCGTGCTGCTCGACCAGGCCGCGGCGGGAGTGTCCGAGGGAGTCGAAGGCGCCGGCCTTGATCAGCGACTCGATGGTCCGCTTGTTGCAGACCGGCAGGTCCACCTTGGCCAGGAAGTCGTTGAACGACGTGAACCGGCCCTTGGCCTTGCGGGTGGCGATGATCGAGGAGACCACGTTCTCGCCGACGTTGCGGATCGCGCCGAGACCGAAGCGGATGTCCGAGCCCACCGGGGTGAACTGGTGCAGGGAGTCGTTGACGTCCGGCGGCAGCACCTTGATGCCCATCCGGCGGCACTCGGCCAGGTAGATCGCCGAGCGGTCCTTGTCGGTGGCCGTCGAGGTGAGCAGCGCGGCCATGTACTCGGCGGGGTAGTGGGCCTTGAGATACGCGGTCTGATACGCGATGAAACCGTAGGCCACCGAGTGCGACTTGTTGAACGCGTAGTCGGCGAACGGGACCAGGACGTCCCACACCGCCTTGGTGGCCTGGGCCGAGAAGCCGTTGTCGGCCATGCCCTTCTCGAAGCCCACGTACTCCTTGTCGAGGACTTCCTTCTTCTTCTTGCCCATCGCCCGGCGCAGCAGGTCGGCCTGGGCCAGGGAGTAGCCGGCGAGCACCCGCGCGGCCGCCATCACCTGCTCCTGGTAGATGATCAGGCCGTAGCTGACGCCGAGCACCTCCTCCAGCGGCTTCTCCAGCTCCGGGTGGATCGGGGTGATCGGCTGCCGGTTGTTCTTGCGCTCGGCGTAGTTGATGTGCGAGTTCGCGCCCATCGGCCCCGGCCGGTACAGGGCGATGATGGCGGAGACGTCCTCGAAGTTGTCCGGGCGCATCTGCCGCAGCAGCGAGCGCAGCGGGCCGCCGTCCAGCTGGAACACGCCCAGCGTGTCGCCGCGGCACAGCAGTTCGTAGGTCAGCGGGTCGTCGAGCGGGAACTCCAGGGTGTTCAGCCGCTTGCCGGTGGTGGTCTCCACGTTGTTCAGGGCGTCGGTGATGATCGTCAGGTTCCTGAGACCCAGGAAGTCCATCTTGATCAGGCCGATTTCCTCGCAGGTCGGGTAGTCGAACTGCGTGATGATGACGCCGTCGGCGGGCCGCATCATGACCGGGACGTGGTCGGTGATGGTCTCCGGCGAGATGATGACGCCGGCCGCGTGCACGCCGGGCTGCCGGATCAGGCCCTCGACGCCCATGCCGGTGTCGATGACCTTCTTGACGTCCGGGTCCTGCTCGTACATCCCCCGGATCTCGCCGGCCTCGCCGAACCGCGGGTGCTTGCTGTCGAACACCCCGGTCAGCGGCATCGACTTGCCCATCACGTCCGGCGGCATCGCCTTGGTGATGCGGTCGCCCATCGCGAACGGGTAGCCCAGGATGCGCGAGGCGTCCTTGATCGCCGCCTTCGCCTTGATCCGCCCGAACGTGGCGATCATCGCCACCTTGTCCTCGCCGTACTTCTCGGTGACGTAGCGGATCACGTCCGAGCGGCGGCGGTCGTCGAAGTCGATGTCGATGTCGGGGGGCGTGACCCGGTCCGGGTTCAGGAACCGCTCGAAGAGCAGGTCGAACGGGATCGGGTCGACGTCGGTGATGCCCAGCGAGTAGGCCACCAGCGATCCGGCCGCGGACCCGCGGCCCGGCCCCACGGCGATGCCGTTGTCCTTGGCCCAGTTGATGAAGTCCGCGACCACGATGAAGTAGGACGGGAACCCCATCTGCAGGATGACGCCGAGCTCGAACTCCAGCCGGTCGACGTAGGTCTTCTCATCCGGCGGCCCCGCCGGGAACCGCTTGGCCAGCCCGTCGAACGCCAGCTTCCGGAACCACTCGTCCTCGGTGAGCCCGTCCGGCGGGTCCAGCCTCGGCATCAGGTTCCGGTAGGCGAACATCCCCTCCGGATTCACCTTCTCCGCGATCAGCAACGTGTTCCGGCAGCCCTCCTGCCAGATGTCGTCGCTGTTGATGGCCCGCATCTCGTCGGCGGACTTCAGGTAGTAGCCGTCACCGCCGAACTTGAACCGGTCGGGGTCGGCGATGTTCGAGGCGGTCTGGATGCACAGCAGGGCGTCGTGCGCGGTGGACTCGTGCTGGTACGTGTAGTGCGAGTCGTTGGTCACCACCGGCGGGATGTTGAGCTTGCGCCCGATGTCCAGCAGCCCCTCGCGGACCCGGGTCTCGATGTCGAGGCCGTGGTCCATCAGCTCCAGGTAGAAGTTCTCCTTGCCGAAGATGTCCTGGTACTGCGCCGCGGCTTCCAGTGCTTCCTTCTCCTGGCCCAGCCGCAGCCGGGTCTGCACGAAGCCCGAGGGGCAGCCGGTGGTGGCCATCAGCCCCTCGGAGTGCTGCGCCATCAACTCCGCGTCCATGCGCGGGTACTTCCGCGCGAACCCTTCGGTGAAGGCCCGGGATGAGAGCTTCGTGAGGTTCTGGAGCCCGGTGACGTTCTTCGCCCAGATCGTGGCGTGTCCGTACAGACCACCACCGGACACGTCGTCGGACTTCTGGTGCGGCTGGCCCCACCGGATCGGCTTCTGGTTGTAGCGCGACTCGGGCGCCACATACGCCTCGATGCCGATGATCGGCTTCACCCCGGCGCCCTGCGCCTGCTTCGTGAAGTCCGCCGCGCCGTGCATGTTCCCGTGGTCGGTCATGGCCACCGCGGGCATGCCCAACTCGACTGCGTGCTTGAACATGTCCTTCAGTCGTGCCGCACCGTCCAGCATCGAGTACTCGGTGTGAACGTGCAGGTGGACGAAGGAATCGGACACGGGAAATCCTCCTGCGGGGGTGAGGCTGGCGGGGCACGTGAAGTCTAAAACAGGTCGGGAGAGGCCCGGGCGGCTCGGCCGGGTAGGGTTTCCTGGATCCCAGGTAGGCGAGGAGAGCAAGTGAAACTCGGGCGTGTCGCATCATGGTTCCTCCTGGCTTTCGGGGCCTGGTCCCTCCTCATCTGGCCCCGCTTCCTGAAGGCCATCTGGCAGGACCACCGCTCCTGGGATAACGGGCCGACCTCCTTCTTCCTGGTCCACCTCGTCCTGGTCGTCGTCTCCATCACCGCCGGACTTGCCATCGGCGCAATCGGGTGGCGTTCCCTGCGCTCGCTGCGCAAGATGAACGCGTGACCGCACGCTCAGTCAGCACCGGGGAACGCCGAGCACGCTTGGCGAGCCGCCACCTCCTCGCGCCCACCACCCGCGCGACCACGCCCGAGGCCGTCGCCGACGCACTGGTGGCGCTGCACTCCACAGACGCTGCCACGGTGTACCTCTCTGCCTTGGCCCGCATGGCGAAGCCGGACACCGGCGATGTGGAGCGCGCCCTGTACGACGACCGGACGCTGGTCCGCATGCACGGTATGCGCCAGACCCTGTTCGTGTTCCCCCGCGAGCTGGCTGCCGTCGTCCAGGCGTCGACCACCCGTGAGCTGTGGGGCAAGGAGCGGGCGCTCCTGGTCAAGAACGCCCGCGACGGCGGCCTGGACGACGCGTGGGTCGAGGCGGTCGAGGCGGCGACCGTCGCCGAGGTGCGCCGGCGCGGCTCGGTCACCGGTGCGGAGCTGGGCAAGGCCGTGCCGGCGCTGCGCGACCAGGTGCTGTACGGCAAGGGGACCAAGTGGGAGACGTGGCAGCCCGCGTCCGGCCGGGTCCTGCGGGTGCTGGGCTTCGACGGCGCGATCACGCGGGGCCGCCCGGTCGGCTCGTGGCTGTCGAGCCAGCACCGGTGGGAGCCGGGGGTCGGGCACGCGGACATGCCGGTCCCCGAGGCGCAGGCGGCTTTGGCCCGGGAGTGGCTGCGGGCCTTCGGGCCGGCGACCGAGGCTGATCTGAAGTGGTGGACGGGCTGGAAGGTCACCGACGCCCGCCGAGCGCTGAAGGCGGTCGGGGCGGTGGAGGTGGTCCTGGAGGTGGGCATCGGCTGGCTCCTCCCCGACGACCTCGAACCGCAGGAAGACGTGGAGCCGTGGGCCGCGCTTCTGCCGGGATTGGACCCGACGGCGATGGGATGGCAGCTCCGCGACTGGTACTTGCCGGACGAGCTTCGCCCGCAGCTCTTCGACCGCGCGGGCAACGTCGGCCCCACGGTGTGGTGGAACGGTGAGGTGGTCGGTGGGTGGGCGCAGCGGTCGGACGGAACGATTGCCACGCGTCTCCTTCGCGACGTCGGTCACGAGGCGGCGAAGGCGGTCGAGTCCGAGGCGGAGCGCTGGCAGGGCATCTTGGGGGAGACGCGCGTGACGCCGCGGTTCCGGACACCGCTGGAGCGGGAGCTGGGGGAGGCGGGCTGACGGGGAGTCGGTCCACGCCGACGCCCCGAACCGCAACAGTTCTCAGCCCCTTCGTCCCCGCCCTACGGCAACCTCCAACTCTGAGCCGCCGTCCCATTGCAGTCATATATCTGCAGCTGCGTCCCCGGCGTCGTCGACCCCGCCGGATCGTCCAAGCATCGTCCCGACAACGGGTTCAGCAGGGCCCCGTCGCTCTGCGGCTCCCAGATCTGCGCGCCGGTCCCGTTGCAGTCGTACAGCTGCACCTTCGTCCCGTTCGCGGTGCCGGCGCTGGTGATGTCCACGCACTTGCCGAGCACCGTCAGACGGTGGTCGCTCGTCACCGTCACCTGCTGGGCGTTCGTCCCGTTGCAGGTGTAGATCGTGATCGGGTTGCCGTTCGCCGTCGAGGCCGACTTGTCGTCCAGACACAGACCCGCGATGCCCACGACCGGTCCGGTATGAGGCGCGGTCGTGGTGTTCACCGCCACCGATCCGCTCAGCGGCAGGTCGCGCGACGAGTCGCCGACCAGCACGCCGTACGTTCCCGCCGGGGTCGTCCAGCCGTGGGCGGTCTCGTTCCAGTACGCGAGGTCGTGGGTCCCCACCGTGAAGTGCACCGTCGTGCTGGCACCCGGGTCGAGGGTCACGCGCTGGAAGCCCTTGAGCTGCTTCGGCGGTTCGCCGGTCGACGCGGGATCGGCGACATACAGCTGCGCCACATCCGAGCCCGCGACGCTGCCCGTGTTGGTGACCGTCGCCGAGACCGCGACGTCGCCCGACGAGTCGGGCGCCGAGACCGTCAGACCGCTGAAGCCGAAGGTCGTGTAAGACAACCCGAACCCGAAGGGGAACAACGGCGTGATGTTCTGCGCGTCGTACCACCGGTAGCCGACCTTCACGCCCTCCGAGTACTGCACGGTCCCGCCGGTCCCGGGCCACTGCGCAGCGGTCGACGCCGGCACGTCCGCCAAGCTCGCGGGGAACGTCACCGGCAGCTTGCCCGACGGGTTCACGTCGCCGAACAGCAGGGCGGCGATCGCGTTCCCGTCCTCCTGCCCGGGATACCAGGCCTCGACGACGCCCGCCACCTGGTTCAACCACGGCATCGCCACCGCTGACCCGGTGTTCAGCACCACCACGGTGTGCGGATTCGCGGCCGCCACCGCGGAGATCAGCTGGTCCTGCTGCCCCGGCAGGGTGATCGAGGAGAGGTCGGAGCCCTCGCTCTCGAAGTCGGAGGCGAAGACGACGGCGACATCCGCGGCGCGTGCCGCGTCGGCGGCGTCCGCGATCGGGTCGTCGCCCGGCGGCTGCCATCCGAGCGTCACGTTCGACAGTCCGCCGTTCTGGTAGTAGTCGACCTCGATCGGCGTCGCCTGGCCTGCTGTCAGGCTCACAGTCCCGGTGGCCGTCGACGAGGCGTGATCGCTCCAGTTGTCGATGATCTGCGTCCCGTTGACTGACATCCGGCTGCCGTCGTCGCTGGTCAAGGAGAAGGTGTAGGTCCCCGTCGTGGGCGCCTTGATCGTCCCGACCCACTTGGCCGACCAACCCGTTCCTCCGAGGCCGGAGCCGGGGGACGAACCGTGCCAGTTGAAGTCGATCGTGGAGTCGGAGCGCGTGAAGGTGGGGGAACCCGAGAGCGTCATGTTCGGGTAGTACGAACCCGTCACCGACAAGGCGCTGCTCGGAACGGTCGGTAGCGCGCCGTTCGGCGCGGGACCCTGCGTGTACGTGACGTCGACCCCCGACCCGGCTCGCGACGTGATGCCCTGCACCGGCGTCACGACATACGGCGCGTTCACCGCCGCGCTGCCACCGCCGGCGCTCATGGCGTCCGTGCCCGCGCTGTCGCCGATGACGGCTATGGAGTGCGTCGAGGAGGTCGACAGCGGAAGCAGAGCGCCGTTGTTCTTCAACAGCACGCTTCCCTCCTCCGCGATCGACTTCGCGGTGGCCGCGTGGGCCGGGGTGGTGACGGTCGCGCCGGGGGAGCCGGTCGCCGCGCGGTCGAAGAGCCCGAACGCGAACATCTCCCGCAGGATCCGCTTCACCATGTCGTCCAGCCGCGACTTGGGCACCTGCCCATTCGTCACCGCGGTGTCCAGCGCCGACCCGAAGTACGAGGCGCCCGGCATCTCCATGTCCAAGCCGTGCATCGCCGAGGACGCGGTGGAGTGGGTGGCGCCCCAGTCGGAGGTGATGAATCCGTTGAAGCCGAACTGCGACTTGAACGACGTCTCCTGCAGGTACCCGTTGTCACACGCGTAGGCACCGTTGACCACCGAGTACGAGCACATCGCCGATGCCACGCCGGCCTTCACCGCCGCCTGGAACTGCGGCAGGTAGATCTCCTGCATCGTGCGCTCGGCGACGACGGCGTCGTCAGAACTCGTGTTGCGATCGGTCTCCTGGTTGTACACCGCGAGGTGCTTCACCTGGGCCAGCACGCCCTGGGACTGGATGCCCTGGATGGAGGCGGCGCCGACGCTGCCGGCCAGATAGGGGTCCTCGCCGTTGGACTCGAAAGCCCGCCCCCACCTCGGATCCCGCACGATGTTGATCGTCGGACCGAGCTCGACGTTGACACCCTTCCCGGCCTGCTCCGCCCCGAGCACCGTCCCGTACTGCCGCACCGCGGCCGTGTCCCACGTGGCCGCCCCCGCCACCGGCGCGGGCAGCTGTGTGACGCCGTTCAGGCCGTCGCCGACGCCTGCCGGACCGTCCTGCAACGTCAGGGCGGGGATACACAGCCGCGCGTCGGCCGGCACGTTCCCCACGTAGGTCCCCGAAACCCCGTGCACCAGAGCGATCTCCTCGCTCTGCGTGATCTGCGCCATCACCTGTCCGACCCGGGTCTCCACCGGCGCGGTCGACCCCACCCAGGGACAGCTCGCGGCATGGGCCGGACCGGCGCCGGACGGGACAAGAGCGGTGGCGACGCTTCCCGCCACCAGCGCCACGGCACTCAACAGGGCTCTGGTACGCACTGGCTGATCCCTTCGACGGCTCCGCTCCCCGTCCCGGGAGCGAATTTGTTGTTTCGAAGCGGTTTCGCGCAGGTCACGGTACGGCTGCCGGGGAGCGTATGGTCACATCAGTACTCTGTCAACGCGGCGTCTGAAGTGCGGAACGGAAGCCGGGCGCCGGCGATCGTTGACGATGGGTGACAGCCCCCTTACTGTGTTCGGTTGCGATCGTTCCCGTTTATTCGTAGTGGGATTTGTTGGAGCGTGACATGCCCTACATCGCAAGACGACGCACCACAGGCACCCGCACCACGTCCGCGACGGCCGCCGCCCTGGCGACCGTCCTCGCCCTGCTCTTCAGCGTCCTGACCGTCGCTTCTCCCACGGCGCACGCGGCCACCACCACCTCGATCACCGTCGACGGCACCAAGCCCGGCCTCACCTTCGACGGCGTGGGTGCCATCAGCGGCGGCGGGGGCAACTCCCGCCTCCTGATCGACTACCCCGAACCCCAGCGCACCCAGCTCCTCGACTACCTCTTCAAGCCCGGCTACGGCGCCTCCCTCCAGATCCTCAAGATGGAGATCGGCGGCGACACCAACTCCACCGACGGCGCCGAGGCGACCGTCGAGCACACCCGCGGCGCCGTCGACTGCAACCAGGGCTACGAATGGTGGCTCGCCGCGCAGGCCAAGGCCCGCAACCCCGATATCAAGCTCTACGGCCTCGCCTGGGGAGCCCCCGGCTGGATCAGCGGCGGCTTCTGGTCGACCGACACGATCACCTACCTCATGGACTGGTTCGGCTGCGCCAAGCAGCACAACCTGACCATCGACTACCTTGGCGGCTGGAACGAGCGCGGCTACAACAAGGGCTGGTACGAGAGCCTCAAGAGCGCCCTGACCTCCCACGGCTACGCCACCAAGGTCGTCTCCGCCGACAGCGGCTGGGACGTCGCCGACGCCATGGTCTCCGACTCCACCTTCAACAACTCCGTGGACATCGTCGGCGTCCACTACCCCTGCGGCTACCTCGGCAGCTTCACCTCGTGCCCCAGCACCGCCAACGCCCAGAGCCTGGGCAAGCCGCTGTGGGCCAGTGAGAACGGCTCCGAGGACGCCGACGACGGCGCGATCCCGGTCGCCCGCGCCATCAACCGCGACTACCTCGACGGCAAGATGACCGCGTACATCAACTGGCCGGTCATCGCCGCGCTCTACCCGAACCTGTACTTCGGCACCGACGGCATGTCGATCGCCGCGCAGCCGTGGTCCGGCGCGTACACGATCGGCAAGACCACCTGGGTCACCGCGCACACGACCCAGTTCACGCAGCCCGGCTGGCACTACATCGACAGCGCGAGCGGCTACCTCGGCGGCAACCGGTCGAACGGCAGCTACGTCACGCTGAAGTCCACGAACAACACGGACTACAGCACCGTCGTCGAGACCGTCGACGCCACCGCCGCGCAGACCCTGTCGGTGCACGTCGCCGGCGGCCTGTCCACGGGCACCGTCCACGTCTGGCAGACGAACCTGAAGTCGGCCAGCTCCTCGGACTACTTCGTGCACGCCACCGACGTCACCCCGTCCGGCGGCTCGTACACGTTGACTCTCCAGCCCGGTTACGTCTACACCCTCACCACGACGACCGGTCAGGGTAAGGGCACTGCGACGTCGCCCGCGCCGGCCGCCCTGGCGCTGCCGTACTCCGACAACTTCGAGACCGCGGCCGCCAGCACCTCGCCCAAGTACTTCGCCGACATGAACGGCGCCTACGAGACCGTCGCCTGCGGCGGCGGCCGCTCCGGCACCTGCCTGCGCCAGATGGCGGCGACCACGCCGATCCGCTGGACGGACGAGGCCGACCCGATGCCCTACACCATGATGGGTGATCTGAGCTGGGGCAACTACACCGTGGCCGCCGACACGCTGTTGGAGCAGTCCGGGAGTGTGGAGCTGCTGGGCCGGATCAACCAGCAGGGCCGCAACAACAACGGCCTGAACGCGTACCACTTCCGCGTCTCCGACAGCGGGGCGTGGTCCATCCAGCGCAGCGACACGTCGTGGACCTTCACGACGCTCGCCAGCGGCACCGTCTCCGGCCTCGGCCTGAACAGCTGGCACCACCTCGCGTTCCAGATGCAGGGGTCGACGTTGACCGCGTCGATCGACGGCAGGACCGTCGGCACCGCCACCGACGCCACCTTCACCAACGGCCAGGCAGGCCTCGCGGTGACCGGGTATCAGACCGAGGAGTTCGACAACTTCGCGCTGACCCCGGGCAACGGCTCCGGTACGCACCTCGGTCCGGTCGCCTCCGGGATGGCGGGCAAGTGCATGGACGACAACGGCGGCTCGACCGTCGACGGCACCCACGTCCAGATGTGGGACTGCAACAACAGCGCGGCCCAGACCTGGTACTGGGCCAACGGCCAGCTGCAGCTCGGCGGTCCGGCCGGCAAGTGCCTGGACGTGACCGGCAACGGCACGGGCAACGGCACGCTGGTCGAGCTGTGGGAGTGCAACGGCGGCACGAACCAGCAGTGGGTGGCGCAGGCCGACGGCTCGCTGAAGGGCGTGCAGTCCGGACGCTGCCTGGACGACCCCGCGTTCAACACCGCCAACGGCACCCAGCTGGAGATCTGGGACTGCAACGGCGGCACGAACCAGAAATGGACGCTGCCGCTGCCGCTGCCATAATCCCCCAATGAAGCGAAGGACATGGGGGACAGCAGCAGTCGTCGTCGTCCTGGCCGCGGCCGGGACGACGACGGCGGTGCTGGCGTTCGGAGACGGTGACGGCGACTACAAGGCCCTGCCGACGTGCCAGAAGATCGCGTCGGCGCTGCCGGGCAAGCCGGCGCTGACCGTGGGCCAGAACGTGACCGATGTGACCGCGAAGGACTTCCGCGGGAGGCCCCTCGCGGTCACGGACATCGAATGCAAAGCCCTTCCGATCGACGTGGACGTCGAGCTGTTCAGGGCGGGCGATCTGAACATCATCACCTCGGGGCCGTACCCTGACAAGGCCGTCCACGACGGCAGGTCGCGAGCCGACGACTTCTACAATCGGCAGACCAAGCAGTGGGACGAGCTGAAGCCCGGCGTGCGCTACGGGTCGATCACCTACAGCGACTCGACCTGCACGGTGATGACGCTGAAGCGCAACGCGACGGTGAGAGTGACGGTGCCCAATCCGCCGACGCACTCCCTCGAGGAATGGAAGGCCGCCTGTCGGCAGATCGCTGAGAAGGAGGTGCCGAAGGTGGTCGACGCGGCGCTGGACTGAGCACCCGCCGCGCGGCGTCACCGCGTGGTCGTCACCAGCCCGGCCTCGAACGCCGTGATGACCAGCTGCACCCGGTCGCGCGCGCCGAGCTTGGTGAACAGCCGCGCCACGTGCGCCTTCGCGGTGGCGGCGCTGATGAACAGCTCCTCGGCGATCTCGCTGTTCGACATCCCCCGCCCGACCAGTGTCAGCACCTCGCGCTCGCGCTCGGTCACGCCGCCCAGCAGCGAGTCGTCCACGCCGCGGGCCCGCGCCGGCTCCGGCCGCACCGCGAACTCGGCGATCAGCCTGCGGGTGACGCTCGGCGCGATCAGCGCGTCGCCGGAGGCCACCACCCGGACCGCGTCCAGGATCGAGTCCAGCGCCATGTCCTTCACCAGGAAGCCGCTGGCGCCGGCGCGCAGGGCCGAGTAGACGTACTCGTCGTCGTCGAACGTGGTGAGCATGACGACGCGGGTGGCGTCGGTCGCGTCGGTGATCCGGCGGGTGGCCTCGATGCCGTCCATCTCCGGCATCCGGATGTCCATCACCGCGATGTCGGGGCGATGCTCCGCCACCAGCTTCACGGCCTCGGCACCGGTGCCGGCCTCGCCGACCACCACGATGTCCGGCGCGTCGTTGATCAGGACCCGGAGACCGGTCCGGATCAGCGGCTGGTCGTCGGCCAGGACGACCCGGATCGGGGCCGGTCGCGCCGTCAGGTCGTCGCTCGGGTCGCTGCTCGTCTCGCTGGTCACGAAGTCACCGCCGGGTTCTGGTCGGGTGCCGACGGCGCCGCGGAGGCGTCGCGCACGGACGGATCGCTGTCAGGGTCCTGCGGGGCGTCGGCCGACTCGGGGTTCTCCGGGTCCGGATTCGGACCCGGGTCCGCACCCGGACCGCCGAAGACGGTCCCGAACCCCGGCACCGGAAGCTTGGCGCGGACCAGGAACCCGCCCCCGGGCCGCGGTCCGGCGCTGAACTCCCCGTGCACCAGGCTGACGCGTTCGCGCATCCCGACCAGGCCGAAGCCGGTGCCGCCGGACCCGAGCACGCCGTGCCCGTCGTCGGCGACCGTGATCGTGACCGCTCCCTCACCGTACTCCACGGTGACGTGGCAGGTGCGGGCGCCGGAGTGCCGCACCACGTTGGTCACGGACTCCTGGATGATGCGGTAGGCCGCGAGGTCCACCTCGCCGGGCAGCGGCCGCGGCAGGCCGCCGGTCTCGACGATCGCGAGCACGCCGGCGCGCTGGGTGGAGGCCACGAGCTTGTCCAGATCGGCCAGGCCCGGCGCGGGGTCGGTGGGCGTTCCGGCGACGTCGCCCTGGCGCAGCGCGGTCAGCGTCCGGCGCAGCTGGGACAGCGTGTCCCGGCTGGTCTCCTCGATGGCCTGCAGAGCCTTGCGGGCCTCGCCGGGCTGGGTGGCGATGACCCGGTTGCCCATGCCGGCCTGGATGGCGATGATCCCGATGCTGTGCGCGATCATGTCGTGCAGTTCGCGGGCGATGCGCAGCCGCTCGTTGGACACCGCCTGCGCGGCCGCGTCGGCGCGCTGTCGGGCGGCGCCGGCCCGGCGTTCCCGGACCGAGTTGCCGATCAGCCAGGCCACCGTCGTCAGCAGCAGGATGACGATCAGGTGGGTGCCCAGCAGCGACGAGGCGCCCGGCGGGGCGACGATCGTGCCGGCCAGGGCGCCGGAGAGGACGAAGGCCGCGGCCTTCAGGGACGTGCGCCGGGGGGCGTGGAGGGCGATGTCCATCACCACGAGATCCGCGGCGACGAACAACACGTAGCGAGCGTCGCCGGCGGCGTTGGCCGTGCCCACCGCCAGTTCGGCCAGGGCCAGGCTGAAAGCGGCGACCAGCGGGCGGCGGCGCAGCATCGGTAGCAGCAGCACCGTCAGCAGCATGGGCAGCGACCGTGTCCAGTTGTCGCCGCCGTAGACGCGGGTGTATCTGGTCGTCCCCGGCGGGATCTCCCATCCGACGACGGGGCTGGGGATGCCGTTCCGGAAGTACTCCATCTCGGTGTGCGGCCGCAGCTCCGGCACGGCGACCGCGACCAGTACCACGTACATGGCCACGAGGAAGCCGTCCACGAACCAGCGGCCACGAGGCGTTGTCTCCACGGCATGATCGTAGACATCCGTCCAGGGGCGATACATCGGCTCGCGGGCTTACATCCCGGGGCTAACGTGTGCGTTCGTCATGGGACCGGCGGGCCGATGCGGGTTTACGCGCGCCGTCGGCAGTGTGGTCCCCGTGATCGAGCTGACTGAACTGACCAAGCGCTACGGCGACAAGACAGCCGTGGACCACTTGACCGTCGCGGTGCGTTCCGGGACGGTCACCGGCTTCCTGGGTCCGAACGGATCGGGGAAGTCCACCACCCTGCGCATGATCCTGGGCCTGAACGCGCCGTCCGCCGGTGCCGTGACCGTCGACGGCCGGCCGTTCGCCGACCGCCCGCGCGGCCTGCGGCACGTCGGCGCGCTGCTGGACGCGCAGGACATCCACGGCGGCCGGTCGGCGGTGGCGCACCTGAAGTCGCTGGCTGTGTCCAACCGGATCCCGCTGCGCCGCGTCGGCGAGGTGCTGGAGGAAGTCGGGCTGGCCGAGGCCGGCCGCAAACGGATCGGCGGGTTCTCGCTGGGGATGAAGCAGCGGCTGGGCATCGCCGGAGCGCTGCTGGGCGATCCGCCGGTGCTGCTGTTCGACGAGCCGCTGAACGGGCTGGACCCGGAGGGCGTGCGCTGGGTGCGGGAGATGTTCCAGCGGCTGGCGAAGGAAGGGCGGACGGTGTTCGTCTCCAGCCATCTGATGTCGGAGATGGAGCACACCGCCGAACGCCTGGTGGTGATCGGCCGGGGCAGGCTCATCGCGGACGAGACGCTGGTCGAGTTCTCGCGGCGGGGCTCGCAGGCCACCGTCCTGGTGCACACGCCGGAGGCGGGCGCGCTGGCCGCGATCCTGGCCGCGGAGGGCGCGTCGGTGGGGGCCGCGAGCGACGGCGGGCTCAGCGTGGCCGGGCTGTCGGCGGCCCGGATCGGCGAGCTGGCCTGGCACAACAACATCATGCTGGCCGAGCTGGCCACGCAGAACGCCTCGCTGGAGAAGGCGTTCATGGAACTGACGGCCGACGCCGTCGAATACGCCGCTGGAGAGACCCGATGAGCACCATGACCGCTGCCTCCAAGAGCCCTGTCGCCGCGCAGCTGCCCGCCGAGCCCCGGCCTCGCTTCCGCGATCTGTGCCGGATGGAGTGGATCAAGGTGGCGTCGCTGCGCTCCACCTGGTTCGTGCTGCTCGCGGCGGCGGTGGCGACGGTGTTCATCAACCTGAACGGGGTGCACTCCGATCTGCAGTACATCGACCGCGATCTGGCGCATCCCACCCAGGTGATGCCGGACGGCCACGTTTGGCACTTCTACTATGACCCGCTGCGCCGTTCCCTGTCCCGGATCGCCGTGCAGCTGATGATGCTCGGCGGCGCGGCGATCGGCGCGCTGACGATGTTCGGCGAGTTCTCCACGGGGCAGATCCGCACCACGTTCGCCGCCGTCCCCAAGCGGGGCGGGGTGGTGGCGGCCAAGGTCACGGTGCTGTGCGCGATCACGACCGTCCTGGCGCTGGCCGTCGCGCTGGTCTCGTTCCTGGGCGGCCAGGCGATGCTCGCTTCGCGGCACGTGGGAACGTCGATCGGTGACCACGACGCCCAGATCGCGATCGCCGCGTACACGCTGGTGGTGCCGGTGTGCGCGCTGGTCGGCATGCTCTTCGGCGCGCTCATCCGGAACGCGACGGCCTCCATCGTCGCCGTGGTCGCGTTCCTGTTCCTGCTGCCTGCGTTCTTCGGCGGTGACAAGTACCGCTGGGTGGTGGAGGTCGGGCACCTGTTCCCGGGCAACGCCGAAGACACTCTCACCTTCTGGGCGAGGGATCCGTATCAGACCATGGGCAAGTGGCCGGCCAGCCACACGCACGCGTGGCTGGTGTATGCCGGCTGGGCCGTGATCTCGATCGCCACGGCGTTGGTGCTGGTGAAGAAGCGGGACGCCTGACGCCGTCAGTAGTCCGCGTGAGTGTAAGGCTGCGCGAGCGGGCCCAGGTCGGGTTCGCCGCGCACCTCTATGTCCAGGCTCTGTGACGCGTCGCCTCGGCTCGGTTCCAAGGCGAGGACGACGAGCTCGTTGTGGCCGGCGTGCCAGAGCGGTGCCGGGGCGTAGAGGGTGACCTGGGGGCCGCGATCCCACAGCCGGCCGAGCAGGAACCCGTTGAGCCAGACCAGACTTCGCGCCGAGGAGGGGACGGCGACGAAGGCGTCGGCGGGCTCCGGGAGGGTGACGGTCGCACGATGGAAGGCGGGGCCTTCGGCTGTCTTCGCAGGCCCCTGATCCGCTGCGGCGACGATCGCCGCCACATCCGTCAGCGGCAGCACACGGTGCTCCCATCCGAACTGGAACTGGTGGTCGAGCCGCACGCCCCCGATGAGACCTTTGCGATCGGCCAGGTGCGGGCCGTAGTTGACCCGCCCGAGCGGCTCGACCAGGATCTCCAGGTCCAGACCCTCATCAGGGACCTGGAGGACGAGGGTCTGCTCCGGCTTGTCGCGCTCCAACACGCCGAGCAGCCTGCCCTCGGCGAAGACGTGCGCGAGGTCGCGGACGCCTTCGATCCGCAGCGTGTGGGTCCGGGCGGGACCGGCGACGCGGCGGCGGTAGTGGACCAGCCCGAACGAGTGGCCGAGCTTCTCGATCGGCTGGGGCGTGGGGTGGTGGAGGGGGGCGCCGGGGGCGCCGGGGGCGGCCAGCACGTCGAGGTGGTCGCGCAGGGCACCGATCCGCGGCGCGGCGACGGTCTGCGGGCTCACGCGGGGCAGCGGCGCCGGCGGATCGGCGTCCGGGAGCTCGACGTACTTGGCGAGGACGTCGCGGAAGGCGTGGAACTTGGGCGTCAGCTCGCCGGCCTCGCCGACCGGGGCGTCGTAGTCGTAGCTGGTGATCGTGGGCTGATAGCCGGGATCGGCGGCCAGGACGCCGGAGTGGTTGGCCCCGGCCCAGAAGCCGAAGTTGGTGCCGCCGTGGCCCATGTAGAAGTTGACCGAGCCGCCGTCGGCGAGGATCTCGTCGAGGGTGCGGGCGGCGTCCTCCGCGTCGCGGGTGTGGTGCGGCTCGCCGAAGTGGTCGAACCAGCCGTTCCAGAACTCCATGCACATGGCGGGATCGTCCGGCCGCCGACGCCGCAGCCTGGCGAACCCCTCGGCGGCCCGCGACCCGAAGTTCACCGTCGCCAGCACCTCCGGCACGGTCCCCCCGGCCAGCATCAGCTCCTCCGGCCCGTCGGACGTGAACAGCAGCGCGTCGATCCCCCGCTCGACCAGACCCTTGCGAAGATGGTCGAGGTACTCGGGATCATCGCCGAAACTGCCGTACTCGTTCTCGATCTGCACCGCGACGATCGGCCCACCACGCGACACCTGCAACGCGGCCAGGACCGGCACGAGCTGATCGAACCACCGGTCCACAGCCGCCAGATACACCGGATCGGTGGTGCGCAGCCGCACGTCCTCGTCGGCCAGCAGCCACGCGGGCAACCCGCCGAAGTCCCACTCCGCGCAGATGTAGGGACCCGGCCGCGCGATGACATCCAACCCGAGCTCGTCGGCGAGCCGGACGAACGCGGCGACGTCCCGCCACCCGTCGAACCGCGCCGGCCCGGGCGCCGCCTGATGGAAGTTCCACGCGATGTAGACCTCGACGGTATTGCACCCCATGGCCCGCAACCGCTCCAGACGATCCCGCCACAACTCCGGATGCACCCGGAAGTAGTGGATCGCCGCGGAGACGATCCGGTGCTCCCGTCCGCCCCGCAGGAACTTGCCGCCGTCGATGGTCAGTGCGCGCTGGTGTGCCACCTTGCGATGATCGGGGCGGGGGAGGGGGTGGAGCCATGGATCTTGGTGAGGGGTTCTTGGATATTTGTGGTCACGGTGAGCGTACGGTCACGGAGCCGGGTCAGTCGGTGTTCACGGCGGTGTGGATGCCGTAGTGCCAGGCTTCCTTGTAGCGGAACATCATGCGTGCGCTCATGGCGTTGACGACCTTGTACTCGAGGCGGGTGATCCGGCCGACCCAGAACGGGAACTTGCCGATCAGGTAGAACGCCGAGGCCATCGGCATCATGTTCGCGGTGATGTCGACTGAACTCTCGACCGCGAACCCGGCGGCGCCGAGCATCTCGTCCAGCACACCGTGGTAGAGCTCCAACCAGGCCGGCATGGCGGCTTCGTCGCAGACACGCCGCATCGCCCGGTTCGCCTCAGGCGAGACCTCGCTGTCGCGGGTCCGCGAGTACTCGAACATCACCAGCTTTCCACCGGGCTTGAGCACCCGTTTGAACTCCGCGAGCGCCGCCTTCGGATCGGCGGAGTGGACGAATGTCTCCATCGTGTAGAGGCCGTCGAAGGAGCTGTCGGGAAACGGCAGGTGATGGTAGTCGCCGATGTGGAAACGGGTGGCCTTGGTCAGCCCCGCCTTGGCGGAGCGCCGGTTCGCCTCGGCGATGTTGAAGTCGAGGATGTCGATGCCGGTGACGTCCAGACCATGCCGGTCGGCCATGGCCCGGGCGACGTTGCCGATCCCGCAGCCCGCGTCCAGCACCTTCGAGCCGGCCGGCAGCGCCAACTCGGCACCGAGCCGGTCCTCCATCCGCCGCATGGCCGCGGTGAAGGCCCATCGCGTCTGCCCGGGCCCGTAGAAACCGAAGTGCTTGGTGCCGCCGAGGATGTAGCGATAGCCGATCCTTGATTCGCCGCGGTCGTAGTAGCTCCAGATCTTATGCAGATTGGCGTCATCAAATGCCTGGGACAACGGCCCACTCCATTCCGGTTCCGAGTTTCACTGTAACAAGAACCCGACGACGGATCCGACGACTGCCGCGACGTATTGGACGACGAGCGCCGTGCCATAGGGGAGACCGGGTGAGGCGGCCACCGAACCGTAGATCGAGAGCGTCGCGGACAATTGATCGTCGCATTCGATCAAACTCGGAAGGGCGGCGGACTGATTCTCGGCGAGCAACAGTCCGCGGTTGGCGGCGAGAGCGTCCAGGATGCTTATGCGGAAGCGGCGCACGATGGCATACAGGGACAGCTGAGTGGCGATTCCCACCCACAGGCTTAATATCAACAGCCAGAGGTAGAGATAGGGCAGGAACGGTCCGAACAACGGATGGCTCAACGTTCCCGGAACGGTGACCGCGAAGGCGGCCAGCGCCAGGAACACGGCCGGGAACGCGTAGCCTTCCGACAGGGTGCGGATGCCCGTGGTGTGCGCCGGATCGTTCCAGCGCAGCCGGATCTCCCGCGAAGACCGCAGGCGGAGGACCAACAGCGGCGGCACCGCGAGCCAGTAGGACACATTCGCCAGCAGCATCAGGGCCCAGGTGCAGTTCAGCAGGACCACGATCCCGCCGGTCGTGTCGAGCCAGCGGGAGCCGGAGCCGGCGAAGCCGATCCAGGGCACGAGAGCCGCCAGGATCGAGGGCGGCGCCTGCCACCGGTGCCGGAGCGCGGCGGCGATCACGCCGACCAGGCTGTCCCGGTTGCCGCAGGGTTCGAGCAGCTCGTCGATGTGGTCGGCCTTCAGGAGGGCGAACTTCCAGGAAAGCACCGCGGCCGCGAACATGCCGCCGTTGATCGTGCCGATCAGGAGGAGCAGCCAGGCCTGGTCGGAATGGTAGGAGTCGCGGCCGGAGGCCAGGAGCAGGATCGACACGACCGCCGGGCCGTAGGCGGGGCCCAGCCAGCGCGCCCAGGTCTGCCAGTGCCGGATCGCCACTTCGTGGACCGGCGAGCGGCCTCGGGGCAGCCATACCGTGTAGACCTCTCTGAATCCCAGTTCCCATACTGCGGTGAAGCCTCGCCAGGGTGGAGGCGGAAGCGCGGCGGGCACACGCGTTCCCGGGATCTGGCTGGTCACGGATCCCCCCGAGACGAGCTAGAGCGGTTTTATCAGAACTCGCATTCACCGTAGGTCGGCTCGTCCGGGGGCGTCAACGTCCTCAAGCCGGACCGTGGCGCGTCCCCGGTGATACCGCTGTGGCCTGCGTCTTTTGGCGGTATTGCGGCGCTACGCCGACAAAGAACTCCGCCGGAACATCGTCGGCGACAACCCCACCCGCTGCGTGAACAGCCGCGTGAAATACGCCGGGTCGTCGTACCCCACCGCGCGGGCGATCTGCACCACGCTCTGGTCCGTCGCGGCCAGCAGGTCCTTCGCCTTCGACAGGCGGACGCGCAGGATGTACTCCTTCGGCGTGGAGCCGGTGGCCAGGCGGACTTCTTCGCGGAGCTGCGTGACCGTCAGTCCCAGTCGGGTGGCGTGGTCCTGGAGTGCCACCGGGTCCGTGGCGTGTTCGGTGAGGGCGCGGACCGCTCGTGACTCGCGGAGCCCGGGGCCGTTGTCGCGGACCGCGGTGATGAGGCGGTGGACCTGGATGGCGGCTGTCACTTCGTGGTGGGGGCCGCCGGTGCGGATGACGGTGAGGAGTTCGCGGAAGAGTTCGCGGACGGGGCGGGCGTCGCCGAGGGGGACCACCGGGGAGGCGCGGGACAGGAAGTCCAGGCTTTCGTAGCCGGCTGCGGCGGGGCCGTCGAACAGGGCCCAGGTGATGGTCCAGCCGCCGGCGTCCGGTTGGTAGGAGTGGACCAGGCCGGGGAAGAGCCAGAAGGCCGCGGGGGCTTTGATGGGGAGGCGGGTGCGGGGGCGGTCGCCCCATTCGATCCAGCCGGAGCCGCGGGTGACGAGGTGGAGGGCGTAGCAGTTCAGGACGCGGGCTTCCCAGCGGATGCCGTGTTCGGCGATGGTGTGCCAGCCGGCGCCGTAGATGGCCAGGCCGAGGCGGCGGTGTTCCTCGGACGGGGTCATGTAGACCGCGTACTCGGAGCGGGGCGGCTGCCACGGCTCCTCCCAGGCGGCCGCCGCCTCGTCGTCCCGGGGTGCGCTCACCCGTCATATGCTCCGGTGTGCGCAACCCCGCGTCAATCCGCGGTTAACCAGCGGATTCCTCGGGCGTCGCGGTCTTGAGCAGGTCCGCGACGATGCGGGGGACCGCCGTGCCGATCGGGGTGCGGATCACTTCGGTGGCCAGGTGGTCGTACGGGGTCTCCTCGTTGTTGACGATCACCAGGTCCGCGCCGTGCTCCACGGCCAGGGAGCACATCGAGGCCGCCGGTTCGACGCGGAGTGAGGTGCCGATCGCCAGGAACACCGCGGAGTTCTCCGCCACCTGCACCGCCTGCCACACGGTCCGCTGGTCCATCTGCTGGCCGAACATGATGGTCGCCGACTTCAGGATGCCGCCGCAGACCGGGCACGCCGGGTCGGGCTCGCCGTTCGCGACGCGCTCCAGCGTCTGCTCCATCGTGGTGTGGTACGTGCACTCCACGCACACCACCTCGAACATGTTCCCGTGGATCTCGATCACCTTGCGGGGCGACGACCCGGCCCGCTGGTGCAGCCGGTCGATGTTCTGCGTGATGATCCGCACCGCGCGCCCGCCGTGCTCCAGCTCGGCCAGCGCCTTGTGCGCCGCGTTCGGCTCGGCCTGCCACGCCGGGTTGTCCCGCCGTGCCAGCCACGACTTCTGCCGCAGCTCCGGGTCGGCCAGGTAGTTCGGGTACGTGAACAGCAGCTCGGCGATCGGGTCGTTGGTCCATACGCCCTTCGGCCCGCGGAAGTCCGGGATACCGGAGTCGGTGCTGATCCCCGCGCCGGTGAGGACGCCGATCGGGCCGGTGCGGCTGCGCCAGTCGGTGCTCATGAACCGAGCGTAGTCAGTGGTGCCACGGCAGGGCGACGGCGTTTTCCGGCACGCCGTCCCGCAGGATCGCCGTCAGCAGCGGCGCCAGCCCCCACGGCACCACGGCCTCGTCCGTCGACGCCAGCTCCTCGACCGACCACCAGCGGTGGTCCGAGATCGCCTTGCGCTCGATGGCGGTGAACCCGCTCATGTCGATGTCCAGCGAGTCCACCCGGTGGAAGAAGTAGTCCTCGCGGAAGACGCCCTTCTTCCAGCCGAGGTCGGCGTAGCCGCCGGTGGCCGCGACCAGCCCGCCCAGCTCCTCCGGAGCCACCACCAGACCGGTTTCCTCCAGCAGCTCCCGCGCCGCCGCGGCGTTCAGCGCCTCGCCCTCGTCGACGCCGCCGCCCGGGGTCAGCCAGACGAAGCGCCGCCTGCTGCTGTGGAACTTGAACAGCAGCAAGCGGTCTTCCTTGTTCATCAGCAGAACGCGGGCGGTGTGGCGGGCGTAAGGGCCTTCGGGCAGCATGACCTCAGGGTAGCCATGGGCCCGCGCGCCGGGCCGGATCAGGGCGCCCGGGGTCAGCCCAGCGCCGCGATCTGCTCGGTCAGCGTCGCCACCGGCTGGTACGTCAACCCGAGACGCGCCACATGCTTCCACCGCAACACGCCCTCGGCGTCGACGAGGAAGACCGAGCGCTTCAACCCCAGGCCCGGCAGCGCGATGCCGTAGTCGCGGATGACGGTCTTGTCCGGATCGGCGAGCAGCGGCATCTGCAGGCCGTGGCGCCGCGCGAACTTCTCATGGCTGTCCAGCCCCTGCGGGCTGATGCCCCACACCTCGGCGCCGACGCCGGTGAACTTCTCCAGTTCGTTCGAGTACGCGCACATCTGCTTGGTGCACACCGGCGTGTCGTCGCCGGGGTAGAAGGCCAGCACTATCGGCTTGCCACGGTGCTCGGACAACGTGAACTGCCGTTGCGTGACGGCGCCGTCGGACAGGACGACCGCCGGAAGCGTGAAGTCGGGGGCCGGCGCGCCGAGGTCGGGGGTGGAGGCCATAGGTCGTGCCCTTCGTGGGTGGGCGAAGTTACCTGTCGGTAGACAGCATGACGTATGGCGCTCGGGATCAGTTCGACCGGCGGGCGAGGATGTCGACGACCGGGAACGGCCGCGGCGCGTCCGGCGACGCCCGCTGGATCATCCGCCCGACCTCCTCCAGGCCGGCCTCCTGGAGCAGGGAGCTGAAGTGGTCCGGCCACCAGCGGTACGCCACCACCACCGAGTGGTCGTAGGACTGTGTGGGCGGCGACGCGCCGTCGCTGCCCGGGAAGCTGATCAACAGGTGCCCGCCGGGCGCCAGGACCCGGTGGAACTCGGCCAGCACGGCCGGCACGTCCTCCGGCGCCGTGTGGATGATCGCATAGCGGGACAACACGCCGCTCAGAGCCCCGTCGGCGACGTCCAGCGCGTCCGCCGACCCGACCTCGAACCGCAGCGCGGGATTCGCCTTCCGCGCCTGCTCGATCATCCCCGGCGACAGATCGACCCCGAACGTCTCCAGTCCCAACGAGCTCAGGAACCCCGTGATGTGCCCGGGCCCGCACCCCACGTCCGCTACCGGGCCGCCGACCTCCTGCGCCAGCTCGGCGAAGGCGCGCAGCAGCCCGCGTTCCATCGGGTACTTGGACAGGCTGTCGCCGAACCTGGCGGCGTACCGTTCGGCGGCTTCGTCATACGACTCTTGAACGCTCATGGCCTTATAGCTTCGAGTGCCAACAGCGCCACATGCAACGCCAGACACGATTCCACCGAGTCCAGGTCCACTGACAGGATCCGCTCGATCCGGTGGAGCCGCTCATAGAACGACGGCCGTGACAGGTGCGCCGCGTCGGCCGCCGCCGACTTGTTCCGGCCCGACTCCACGTACACCGTCAGCATCCGGACCAGGTCGGTGCCGCGCTCCGCGTCGTACGCCAGCAGCGGCCCGAGCTCCCGCTCCACGAACGTCTGGAGCCGGGCGTCGTCGCGCAGCAGGTGCAGCAGCCCGCGCAGGCGGACGTCCACGAGCCGGTGGTACGGCGCCGGCCCCGGCGGTTGCCGCACCGCCGCGTCGGCGACCTGCACCGCTTCCAGCAGCGAGCGCCGCGCGTCGCGCACCGCGCCCACCGACGTGCCGACCGCTATCACGTACCCGTCGGCGGCCGACGGCGACGTCGGGCGTTCCACCAGGCGGCGCACCCGCTCGGCGAAGCCGTCCAGCGCGGCGTCCTCCCGGTCCTGCGGTCCGAGGGCCAGCAGCAGTCCGACGCTGTGTTCGTCCAGGGTGCCGATCAGGGCGGACAGGCGGCGGTCGCGGATGGCGGCGGCGGCCTGGTCGGTCAGTTCGCGCAGCCGGGCCTGGGTCTCGAGGGCCGTCGGGTGGGCGGCGGTGCGCAGGCGCAGCACCAGGCCGACCAGGCGCCGGCCGTCCAGGGTCACGCCGAGGGCGCGGGCCCGGAGCGCGACCTCCGAGGCCGGCTGGCCGTGGGACAGGATCGCGGTCAGCAGGGTGCGGTGGGTCTGCCGCTCCAGGGAGTCGCGGTCCCGCTCGACCAGGCGGTTCAGCGCCAGGGTGGACGCGGCGCGCTCCAGGAGCATCGACAGCCGCGTGACCGGGGCCGGGTCGTTGCAGATCAGGACCAGGCGGCCCCAGTCGTGGCCGCGGGCGCCGACCACGGTGGTCAGCCAGCCGGAGCGCTCGTCATAAGAGGTGCGGCCCAGGGTGCGGACCGAGCGGGAGCGGCCCTCCCACCCGTCGAGCAGGACCGTGGGGTCGGCGCCGGCCTGGGAGTAGGTGAGGACCTGGTGCGCCATGTTCTCCAGCACCACCGGGAATCCGGACATGCGGCCGATCTGCTGGACCACCTCGTCCGGGGAGGCGCCCTCCACGGCCAGCTCGGTGAAGGTCTGGTGCACCTCGTCCGAGGCCCGCAGCTCGGCGAGCTGGGCGTCGATGATCAGGCCGTGCACCGCCTCGGTGATGGTGACGAACCGGGTGTCCAGGGCCAGCGTGATCACCGGCAGGCTGTGCTTCTCGGCGGCGGCCAGCAGCGCCTTGGGCAGGCTGCTGTCGGTGTAGCGGCGGCCCAGCTCCAGCACCAGGCCCGCGGCGCCGAGTTTGGCCAGGTCGGCGACGAAGTCGGCGAGCCGGTCGCGGTCCTCGGGCCAGGCGATGCCGGTGGACAGCACCAGCTCACCGCCGCGCAGGATGGTCGCGACGTCCACCAGCTCGGTGACGTGCACCCAGCGGACCACCCGGTCCAGGCCCGCGGCGCCGGCCACCACCCGCGGACCGCCCTGCTTGACCGGGCCGAGCTGGAGGACGTCGCCCACCGTCGGGTACTGGGTGGCGTACACCGACGGGACGGGGCCGGAGGCGGAGCCCGAAACCGGAGGGAAACCGGCCGGGGGGCGTCGTCGGGCCGGTCAGTGCTGCTCACGGGGGCTCCTGGGGGCGTGCGGGGCGCGGGCCCGGTCGGGCCGGCCGGACCGGGGCGCGGGAGGCGCGGTGTGCGGGCTTCTTCACCGCTTGTTCTTTGCAATGTGTTCAGAAGGATCGCACTGCCGACGCACATTGCCAGCTGTGTCCCGGCCCGCGCAAGGGATTCGGTGATATCGATCTGACATCGAGGGTACGCGGGATCGGTCTGTGCAGGTCGGAACGAGGTCGCGATTTCGTTGCGAGGTTCAATCTTCTCGACGGAATCCCTTGTTTCTCGGCCAGATGTCTGTAACGATCCTCACTCGGACGCGGGTTTCGGTGTACCGAACAGGAAGTGGCCGGCCGGTGCGCCGGTGTACCTGGCAGCGTGTCAAGGTTTGCAAGCCGTCAAGGGAGAGCGTTGTGCACCAGTACATCGGCGGAGGACTGAGGACCGGGTCGTCAGGAGTCGTGCATCAGGTCACGAACCCGGCGGACGGCACCACCGTCACCGATCTCGTACTCGGTGACGAACGGGACGCCGGCCTCGCGGTGGCCGCGGCCCGGGCCGCGTACCCCGAATGGAGTAAGGCGGCGCCGGTCGAGCGGTCCGCCGCACTCCACCGGCTGGCGGGGATCCTCGACGAGCGCGCCGCGGACTTCGCCGAGACCGAGTCCCGGCAGGCGGGCAAGCCGATCCGCCTGACCACCGGCTTCGACGTCCCCGGCACCGTGGACAACACCGCCTTCTTCGCCGGTGCCGCGCGGCACCTGGAGGGCAAGGCGTCGGCCGAGTACTCCGCGGACCACACCAGTGCGGTCCGGCGCGAGCCGCTCGGCGTCGTGGCCTCGATCGCGCCGTGGAACTACCCGCTGCAGATGGCCGCCTGGAAGATCCTCCCGGCCGTCGCCGCCGGCAACACGATCGTCCTCAAGCCGGCCGAGATCACGCCGCTGACCGCCCTGATGTTCGCGCGGGCCTGCACCGACGCCGGGATCCCGGACGGCGTCGTGAACGTCGTCACCGGCCGCGGCCAGGTGGCCGGCGAGGCGCTGATGGCGCACCCGGACGTCCGGATGGTGTCCTTCACCGGCTCCACCCCGGTCGGCAAGCGCGTCATGGAGGTCGCCTCCCGGACGGTCAAGCGGGTGCACCTGGAGCTCGGCGGCAAGGCCCCCTTCGTCGTCTTCGACGACGCCGACCTGGAGGCCGCGATCCACGGCGCGGTGGCCGGCTCGCTGATCAACACCGGCCAGGACTGCACCGCCGCGACCCGCGCCTACGTGCACCGCTCCCGCTTCGCCGAGTTCGTGGCCGGCGTCGCCGACCTGTACGCGACGGTCAAGCTCGGCGACCCCATGGACCCCGCGACCGACCTCGGTCCGCTGGTCTCCTTCCGGCAGCGCGACAGCGTCGCCGGGTTCGTCGACCGGGCGCGCGGCTACGGCGCCGAGGTCGTGGTCGGCGGCGAGGCCCCCGGGGGCGACCTCGCGGCCGGCGCCTACTACCGGCCGACGCTGATCACCGGCGTGGCTCAGGACTCGGAGATCGTGCAGGACGAGGTCTTCGGCCCGGTGCTGACCGTGCTGCCGTTCGACACCGACGACGAGGCGCTCGCGCTCGCCAACGACACCCCCTACGGCCTCGCCGCCTCGGCGTGGACCCGCGACCACTACCGCGCGCTGCGCGCGGTGCGCGAGATCGCCGCCGGCTGCGTGTGGGTCAACGACCACATCCCGATCATCAGCGAGATGCCGCACGGCGGCTACAAGGCCTCCGGCTTCGGCAAGGACATGTCGTCGTACTCCTTCGAGGAGTACACGCAGGTGAAGCACACCATGCACGACATCACCGGAGTGGCGCGCAAGCCCTGGCACCGGACCATCTTCGAACTCTGACAACCTGCCACCACCGCAACCCCTCCCAACCCCACAGGTGATAGGACGGACCATCGCATGAACGACATATCCCGCGCTCGCGACGAGTTCCTCGAATCCGCCGACCGCTACCCCGAGGCGTTCCGCCGCCAGCTGGGCGGCGCCTCGCGTCGCGGGTTCCTGGCCGCCGGTGTCGGCGTGGGAGCGGCCGGCCTGCTCGGCGCCTGCTCCACCAAGACCAAGAAGAGCTCGTCGGGGAGCCCGGACACCGGCAGCGCGGGGAGCTCGGGCAGCTCCGGCTCGGCGGCCGGCTCGGCGACCTCCGCGGCGCCGTCCGAGGGCAGGGCCGGCACCGACAAGTCGGACTCCGAGAAGATCGTCAACTTCTCGAACTGGGTCTCCTACATCGACGCCGACGCCAACGACAAGAACAAGCACCCGACCCTGGACAACTTCAAGGCCGCCACCGGGATCGAGGTCAAGTACACCGAGGACGTCAACTCCAACGACGACTTCTTCGCCAAGATCCACCAGCAGCTGGCCGCCGGTCAGGACACCGGGCGGGACCTGATGGTGCTGTCCGACTGGATGATCGGCAAGGTGCGCCAGATGGGCTACCTGCAGCCGCTGAACCTGGACAACATCCCGAACTTCAAGAACCTGCTGCCCGAGGCGCAGAACCCGGCCTACGACCCGAACCGCAAGCACACCGTCCCGTGGGCGATGGGCTTCACCCTGATCGGCGTCAACCTGAAGTCCGCGGGCCTGACCAAGGACCAGGCGCAGCAGCTGTCGATCAAGGACATGCTGACCGACGCCAAGTACAAGGGCAAGGTCGGCTACTTCGCCGAGATGGAGGACGGCGTCGGCTTCTCGATGCTGGCCAACGGCATCAACCCGGAGAAGTTCACCGACGACGAGTTCTCCAAGGCCCTGGACTTCATCCAGAAGGCCCGCGACAACAACCAGATCCGGCAGTTCACCGGCAACGACTACATCAATGACCTGACCAACGGGAACTACGCCATGTGCATGGCGTACTCCGGCGACGTCGCCCAGCTCGACGACGACAACATCGTCTGGGTGGTGCCGCAGGAGGGCATGCTCTGGTTCGCCGACAACATGTGCATCCCGTCGCTGGCGGCCCACAAGACCAACGCCGAGAAGTTCATGAACTACATGCTCGACCCCAAGGTCGGCGCGACGCTGGACGACTTCATCAGCTACGTGCCGTCGATGGCCGGTGCCGACGCCGCGATGAAGGACGTCGACGCGAACGCGCTGAAGAACCAGCTGATCTTCCCGGACGCCGCCACCAAGGCCAAGGCGCACGAGTTCATGCAGCTGGACCTGAAGACACTGGACAAGTACGTGTCCGCGTTCAAGGACGTCACCGGCTGATCCGGCCGGCCCGGCTCCCCTCGGGCCGACCCCCGCGGGCCGGCGGCCGACGCCCCCTCGGCCGCCGCCCGCCCCGACCGGACCGCCCGCCTTGCCCCGACCCCTCACGCGAGCGGCCCGGCCCCCGTCCCCACTTTCGACCGCAAGACAGGCAGGCAGCGGTACATGAGCAAGAACACTGACACCTCCGCCACAGGAGCGGTGGCCGGCGACCTCAGGCTGGTGAACGTCACCAAGAGCTTCGGCGACTTCACCGCCGTGAACGACCTGACCCTGACGATCCCGCAGGGCTCGTTCTTCGCGCTGCTCGGCGCGTCCGGCTGCGGCAAGACCACCACCCTGCGCATGGTGTCGGGCCTGGAGGAGCCCACCGCCGGCCGCGTGCTGATCGGCGACGACGACATCACCCGGCTGCGCCCCTACAAGCGCCCGGTGAACACCGTCTTCCAGAACTACGCCCTGTTCCCGCACCTGACCATCGCCGACAACATCGCCTTCGGGCTCAAGCGGCGCGGCGTCAAGGACGTGCGCAAGCCGGTCCAGGACATGCTGGACCTGATCGAGCTCTCGCACATCGGGAACCGCAAGCCCAGCCAGCTCTCCGGCGGCCAGCAGCAGCGCGTGGCCCTCGGCCGGGCCCTGATCAACCGTCCGCAGGTGCTCCTGCTGGACGAGCCGCTCGGCGCGCTGGACCTGAAGCTGCGGCGGCAGATGCAGATCGAGCTCAAGCGCATCCAGACCGAGGTGGGCCTGACCTTCGTGCACGTCACGCACGACCAGGAGGAGGCCATGACCATGGCCGACACCATCGCGGTGATGAACCACGGCCGGATCGAGCAGCTCGGCTCGCCCACCGACCTGTACGAGAACCCGAAGACCACGTTCGTCGCGAACTTCCTGGGCCAGTCCAACCTGCTGCCCGGCAAGGCGGGCGGGACCGTCGCCGACAAGGCGCGTGAGCACGTGCAGGTCGTCCTCCAGGACGGCACCCGGGTGCTGGTCCCCTCCGAGCGCAACTGCGCGGCCGGCGAGGAGGTCATCGTCGGTGTGCGCCCGGAGAAGATGTCCATCCACGCCTCCCTCGACGAGGTGCCGGAGGGCCGCAACGTCCTCACCGGGGGCGTCGTCACCGACACCAGCTTCGTCGGCGTGTCCACGCAGTACATCGTCAAGACCGGGGCCAGTGAGGATATCGGCGTGTTCGTGCAGAACGACGGCGCCCGGATCTTCCGGCCCGGCTCGGACGTCGTCGTGTCCTGGGACCCGTCGCAGGGCTTCGGCCTGGACGGCCGCCAGGACATCGACGCCGGCGCGGAGGCGGACCTGGAGGCCGCCTCGTGACCGCCCCGGCCCCGCTCGCGGCCGCCGAGGCGGTCTCCGCCGAGAGCACGGCGGCCGAGCTGCGCGCCGACCGGCGGGTGCGCCGGCGGCGCGCCTCGCTGCCGTACCTGCTGCTGGCCCCGGGCATCGTCTGGCTGGTCGTCTTCTTCATCGTGCCGATGTGGTCGATCATCTCGACCTCGGTCGAAGAGGGCGACATGGACACCGGGTTCGTGCTCACCTGGCGGTGGGCCAACTTCGGCGACGTGTGGGACAAGTGGAGCGACGAGATCGTCCGCTCGCTCGAGTACTCCCTCATGTGCACGCTGTTCTGCCTGCTGCTGGCCCTGCCGCTGGCGTACTTCATCGCCTTCAAGGCCGGGCGGTGGAAGAACCTGCTGATGGCGCTGGTCGTCGCTCCGTTCTTCACCAGCTACCTGATCCGCACGCTGGCCTGGAAGACCATCCTGGCCGACGACGGCTGGGTGATGCACGTGCTCACCACGCTGCACATCACGCCGCTGCTGAGCGGCATGGGCTGGACCTACTCCGACAACAGCGTGCTGCAGACGCCGTTCTCCGTGGTCTGCGGCATGGTCTACAACTTCCTGCCGTTCACGGTGCTGCCGATCTACACCGCGATGGAGAAGATCGACCCGCGGCTGCACGAGGCCGGGCAGGACCTGTACGCCTCGGCCTGGGCCACGTTCCGCAAGGTGACGTTCCCGCTGGCGCTGCCCGGCATCGTCGGCGGCACGCTGCTGACGTTCATCCCGGCGGTCGGCGACTACACCAACGCGGTGATGCTCGGCGGCCCGAAGACGAAGGTCATCGGCACCGTGATCGAGCAGCAGATGGTCGGCACCGGCGGCAACCTGCCGTACGGCGCGGCGCTCTCGGTGATGCTCATGCTCGGCACGCTGGTGATCACCCTCGTCTACATCAAAAAGGCCGGGACGGAGGAGATCGTCTGATGCCTGCCCACCCGCCAGCCCACCACCGCCCTTCGATCGAGGCGCGAGGCGCCACTGTGTTCAACTGGTTCCGGAAGCACGTCATCGCGATCGTCGCAACGCTGATCTTCGTCTTCCTGCTCGTGCCCAACGCCGTCGTGGTGTGGATGTCGTTCAACAAGCCGTCGGGCAAGTACAACGTGAAGTGGGAGAAGTTCTCCCTCGACGCGTGGAAGAACCCGCTGAACGACGGCGTCCTGCACGACCCGCTGATGCTGTCGCTGGAGATCGCGCTGCTGGCCACGCTGGTGGCCACGATCCTGGGAACGATGATCGCGTTCGCGATCGTGCGCCACAAGTTCAAGGGCCGCGGGTTCGTCAACAGCATGCTGTTCCTGCCGATGGCGGCGCCCGAGATCGTCATGGGCACCACGCTGCTGGCGCTGTTCCTGAACACGTTCGGCGTGGACTTCCTCGGCTTCAAGTCGATCCTCATCGCGCACATCATGTTCTGCATCAGCTACGTGGTGATCACGGTGAAGTCCCGGCTCAACGGCCTGGACCCGATGCTGGAGAAGGCCGCGCAGGACCTGTACGCCACGCCCTGGCAGACCTTCTGGCGCGTGACGTTCCCGCTGGTTGCGCCGGGCATCGGCGCCGCGGCACTGCTCTCGTTCGCACTGTCCTTCGACGACTTCATCATCACCCAGATGACCGCCGGGTCCTCGGTCACGTTCCCGTACTGGATCTGGAACGCGGTGCAGAAGGGGATCCCGCCGCAGGTCAACGTGATCGGCTCGATGATGTTGATCATCACGCTGGCCGGCATCGCGGTGGCCGAGGTGCCGAAGTGGCTGAAGGCTTCCAAGACTCGCTAAGCGTTCTTCAATAGCTAGAATCGGTACAAACCAGTTGTGGGGGCGCTCAGCGCCCCCACTCGTTTATCGAGAGGGTGCCGCTGCACCATGAAATACGACCATCTGCTGGCCGACGCTTCCACGACCCCCTTCTGGCTCGACACCAAGGACCGCCCCGGGGCTCTGGAGGCGTTGGCCGGCCGCGTCACCGCCGACCTGGTCGTGGTCGGCGGCGGCTACTCGGGGTTGTGGACCGCGCTGATGGCGAAGGAGCGCGATCCCGGACGCGACGTGGTGCTGCTGGAGGCGAACCGGATCGGCTGGGCGGCCTCCGGGCGCAACGGCGGGTTCTGCTCCTCCTCGCTGACCCACGGCTACGACAACGGCCTGTCGCGCTGGCCCGGCGAGATGGACACGCTGGAGCGGCTCGGGCGGGAGAACCTCGAGGAGATCGAGGCGACTCTGGAGCGCTACGGCATCGAGTGCGACTGGCGCCGCACCGGCGAACTGGCCGCGGCCACCGCGGAGTGGCAGGCCGAGGAGCTGGCGTCCGCGCCGACGTCGGAGGACGTCGTGTTCCTGGACCGCGAGGCGATGCAGGCCGAGGTCGCGTCGCCGACGTACCACGGCGGCCTGTGGGACAAGAAGGGCTGCGCCATCGTCGACCCGGCCCGCCTGGCCTTCGGGCTGCGCGACGCGTGCCTGCGCCTGGGGGTGCGGATCCACGAGAAGTCACCGGTGTCGCTGCTGGAACGCGCCGACACGGTGATGCGGGTCGGCACCGACCACGGCGTCGTGGTGGCGCCGAAGGTCGCCCTGGCTACGAACGTGTTCCCGAACCTGCTCAAGCGCGTCCGGCCGTTCATCGTCCCGGTCTACGACTACGCGCTGATGACCGAGCCGCTGTCCGACGCCCAGCTGGCGTCGATCGGCTGGGCCAACCGCCAGGGCATCGGCGACTCGGCGAACCACTTCCACTACTACCGCCTGTCGGCCGACAACCGGATCCTGTGGGGCGGCTACGACGCGGTGTACCACTTCGGCTCGAAGATCTCCTCCAAGCTGGACCAGCGCCCGGAGACCTTCGACAAGCTGGCCGGGCACTTCTTCGAGACTTTCCCCCAGCTGGACGGCCTGAAGTTCTCCCACAAGTGGGGCGGCGTCATCGACACCTGCTCCCGCTTCTGCGCCTTCTTCGGCACGGCCCACGACGGCGCGGTCGCCTACGCCGCCGGCTACACCGGCCTCGGCGTCGGCGCCACCCGCTTCGGCGCCGACGTGATGCTGGATCTGCTGGCTGGCGAACCGACCGAGCGCACCGAGCTGGAGATGGTGCGCACCAAGCCGCTGCCGTTCCCGCCGGAGCCCTTCAAATGGTTCGGCATCACCGTCACCGACCGCGCGCTGGCCCGGGCCGACCGGGACGGCGGCAAGCGGAACCTGTGGCTGCGGACGCTGGACCGGTTCGGGATGGGCTTCGACTCCTAGCCGGCCTTCAGGCTGTCAGGGGAATCCGCGGAACGCCTGACAGCCTGAGCGTTGTCGCTCCCCGCCGTCCGGCGCAGACTCGTCAGTAACGTCAGACTCCATCCCGCCATCCGTTAAGGAACGCCATGACCAAGCACGTCACGCACTGGATCGACGGCCGCGCGTGGGAGGGCGCCGCCGAACGCCACGGGGACATCCACGACCCGGCGACCGGGGCCGTGACCGGCAAGGTGGATTTCGCCTCCGTCAAGGAGGTCGACGACGCGGTGGCCGCGGCCGCGGCGGCGTTCGCGGGCTGGCGGGCGGCGTCCGTGGCCAAGCGGACCACGGTGCTGTTCGCGTTCCGCGAGCTGCTGAACCAGCACAAGGACGAGCTGGCCGCGCTGATCGTGTCCGAGCACGGCAAGGTGCACTCGGACGCGCTGGGCGAGGTGGCGCGCGGGCTGGAGGTCGTGGAGTACGCCTGCGGGATCGGCACCATCCTCAAGGGCGGCTTCAGCGAGTCCGCGTCCACCGGTGTCGAGGTGTACTCGATGCACCAGCCGCTGGGCCCGGTGGCGATCATCTCGCCGTTCAACTTCCCGGCGATGGTGCCGATGTGGTTCTTCCCGGTGGCGATCGCGGCCGGCAACACCGTGGTCCTCAAGCCCTCGGAGAAGGACCCGTCCGCGTCGCTGTTCCTGGCCGACCTGTGGCAGCGCGCCGGCCTGCCGGACGGTGTGTTCAACGTCGTGCACGGCGACAAGGTCGCGGTGGACCGGCTGCTGGAGCACCCGGACATCCAGGCCGTGTCGTTTGTCGGCTCCACGCCGATCGCCCGCTACGTCTATGAGAACGGCACCCGCTACGGCAAGCGCGTGCAGGCCCTGGGCGGCGCGAAGAACCACATGGTGGTGCTCCCGGACGCCGATCTGGACCTGGCCGCCGACGCCGCGGTGTCGGCCGGCTTCGGCGCGGCCGGCGAGCGCTGCATGGCGGTCTCGGTGCTGGTCGCCGTGGACCCGATCGGCGACGAGCTGATCGCCAAGATCACCGAGCGCATGGCCACCCTGAAGGTGGGCCCGGGCTGTCTGCCGGACTCGGAGATGGGCCCGCTGGTCACCGGCGCGCACCGGGACAAGGTCACCTCCTACCTGGACGCGGGCGTGACCGCCGGCGCCGAGCTGGTCGTGGACGGCCGCAAGCACGCGATCGGCGGCGCCGAGGCCGGCATCGACACCGCGAACGGCTTCTGGCTCGGCCCCACCCTGTTCGACAAGGTGACATCGTCGATGAGCATCTACACCGACGAGATCTTCGGCCCGGTCCTGTCCGTCGTCCGGGCCGCCTCCTACACCGACGCCCTGGCCCTGGTGAACAGCAACCCCTACGGCAACGGCGTCGCGGTCTTCACCAACGACGGCGGTGCCGCGGCGAAGTTCCGCGACCAGGTCGAGGTGGGCATGGTCGGCGTGAACGTGCCGATCCCGGTGCCGGTGGCGTACCACTCGTTCGGCGGGTGGAAGGCGTCGCTGTTCGGCGACAGCCACGCTTACGGCCCGCACGGCGTCCACTTCTTCACCCGGACCAAGGCCGTGACGCAGCGCTGGCTGGACCCGAGCCACGGCGGCGTGAACCTCGGGTTCCCGACGAACGCGTGACGCTGTGACTCCGGCGCCATGCCCCTGACGGGTGAATAAGTACGGAGAGGACCCCGGCTATGCGCCGGGGTCCTCTGCTGTCCGCCGCCGGGAAGAATCGGATTGGCAAGTTCTGGCAAGGCTCTGGTGATCGGTCCCTGACCGCCTGCAAGCTCACTGTGTAGGCCCGTCATCCCCGTCCCCGGAGGGCACCATGGCACTGCGCTACATCGGGATCGACCCCAACACCGGTGACGGGAACTGCCCGGCGGTCTGGGTGGACGAGCTGAACAACGATCTTGTGCTCCAGGGCTGGCGGGCCGATGATGCGACACGGGCCGAGTGCCTGACCATCGGAGCGATCCCCGACACTGAAGACGTGATCCGAATCCCGGCGCGCATGGTGCCGCTGATCAGGGAGGCGTGTGACCGTGCCGAGCGTGCCTAGCTTCATGGAGCTGATCGACTCCGCCGAGCGGTCCGCCGTCCACCTCGAGATGCGCGACGTCTATGCGGTCGAGGAGGAGCGGAGCAAGCTCGAGGCGTGGCGCGCCGGGGTCCGCCTCGACCCGGCCGACCGGGAGTCCTGGTGGCGTCCGTGGCTCGACCTCATCGCCCGGGCGGTGGACCGCGGCGTGACCGTCCGGCGGGCGCGCGTCGTCTCCGAGCCGGTCAGCGAGTACATCCGCTACGAGCACAGCGGCACGTTCACGAACGTGGCCGCGGGGGAGCAGGTGCGCTGGCTGCCGCGGCGGGACGCGGCCGGGCTGTGCCTGCCGGCCAACGACTTCTGGCTGATCGACGGGCGGCGCGTACGGTGGAACCACTTCGACGGCGACGGGAGGGACACCGAACCGGAGATGAGCGACGATCCGGAGATCGCCGAGCAGTGCGGGGCGGCGTTCGAGGCCGTCTGGGAACGCGCGATCCCGCACGAGGACTACAAGCTGAGCTAGCGGATTCCACAGCCGTAGCCGATGCCTGCCTCCCCTTCTTCCAGCGCGCAGTCCGCCCGTGAGGCGCTGGCGGTGCGGCTGCGCGACCTGATGCTGGACGCCCGGATCACGGCGCGCGAGCTGGCGCTGCGCTGCGGCTGGGCCGAATCGAAGACCTCGCGCATCCTGAACGCCCGGCGGCCCGCGTCCGAGGCGGACATCCGCGCGTGGTGCTCCGCGTGCGGCGTCGAGGACCAGGCCGAGGACCTGATCGCCGCGAACCGCGCCGTCGACTCGATGTACGTGCAATGGAAACGGCTCCATCGCAGTGGTCTGCGACGCATCCACGAGACCACGGTCCCGCTCTACGCCCGCACCCGGAACTTCCGCGTCTACTGCTCGAACGTCGTCCCCGGCCTGCTCCAGACCCGGGAGTACGCCACCGCCCTGCTCTCCGCGATCACGAGTTTCCAGGGCACGCCGGACGACGTGGCCGAGGCGGTGGACGCGCGGCTGGCCCGGTCCCGGGTCATCCGCGAGGGCGACCACCGGTTCTCGCTCCTGGTCGAGGAGTCGGTGCTGCGGCATCGGATAGGGAGCGCGGAGACGATGGCCGGCCAGCTCGGGTCGCTGCTCGAAGTCATGGCCCTGCCCCGGGTCAGCCTGGGCGTCATCCCGTTCAGCGCGTCGCGGAGGATGTGGACCCTGGAGACCTTCATGCTCTTCGACGAGGCCGAGGTGCAAGTGGAACTGCTGACCGCCGAGGTGAAGGTGACCGCGCCGAGCGAGATCGCGGTCTACGCGCGGGCGTTCGGGGAACTGGCGGACATGGCGGTGGTCGGGCGGCCGGCCCGGGCCCTGATCACGGCCGCCATCGACGCCCTGTGAGCACTCTGAGGAAGTTCCGCAAAAAAGTCCGGCAAGTTCCGGCAAGTTCGTTGAGCCGCAGCTCACTCCGCTCGTAGCGTCGAAGCCATGCACCAAGAAGTCGTCACATTGCGGGACGGGGACATCGCGTATGTCGTCCTGCCGTACCCGGCCGCGGATCAGTTCTGCTGTCCGGTGGTGAAGCTCGCCGACGAGGCGACCGGCACGGACTGCCTGCTGGTCCTGGCCGAGGATGTGCATCCGGTAGATCCCGGATCTACCTGAAGCGGTGGTTTCGTCATGTCAGGGGCATATCCACCCATCTCCGGCGAGAGAATCGCAGTGCGGGCCCAAACGGGAGCCGCGAACTCCAAGGGGAGGACTGACATGTCTCTCGTGATCAAGACCCTGGCGACCGCCGCGACGGCCGCCGCCTTGATCCTCGGCGGTGCGGCGGCCGCCAGCGCCGACACCGCCAGCGGCACCACCGTGGGCGTCACCGCGGGCAGCACCCAGGGCAACAGCGGCATCGGGACCGGCAACGTGGTGCAGGGCACCTCCGGCAACGTGACGCAGGGCGTGGGCAATGTCGTGGGCGACGGCGACGTGCTGAACACCGGGGACGGAGACGTGCTGATCAGCCTCGGCGGGTGGCGCGGCTGGGACGGCGGCTGGGACGCCTCCTGGCACCACCGCCACCACCACTGCGGCGTCGCGTAGCGCGCGCCCCGAAGACGGAGGGCCGAGGCTCGGAGGTTCCCCACGGACCTCAGCATGCTGAGCTAAGAGCCCTGCGGCGCCACGGCCCCGGCCCTCGCCGGGGCCGTAGGTGTTTTCACTTTATTGAGCCGCGGTGCTCCGGATCCGGCGTCCCGCCTCCGTCCGCGCGGCGCCCATCATGCCTTCTCAGTGGCACAGCCGGAACTTCTTGCCTTACGTTCGACGGGTGACGCAGACGACGAGCTATCTCCGCTATCCGCATCTGTCCGGCGACTCCCTCGCCTTCGTGGCGGACGACGACGTCTGGCTCGTCGACCTGCCCGGGATCGGCGCCACGGCGCGGGCGTGGCGGGTCACCTCGGACCGGACCCCGGTGCAGCGGCCGCTGCTGTCGCCGGACGGCACGCGGCTGGCCTGGACCTCGACCCGGGAGGGCGTCGCCGAGGCGTTCGCGCTGCCGGTCGACGGCGGCGAAGTGACCCGGCTGACGTACTGGGGCCACCGCCGGACCGAGGCGATCGGCTGGACCTCGGACGAGGAGGTCACGGTGCGCGGCTGGGCCGGCCACGGTCACGGCTACTACGACTTCGCGCACGTGGTGCCCGTCGAAGGCGGCCACCCCCGGCTGCTGCCCTACGGCAGCCTGCGCGACCTGGCGATCGCCGAGCCCGGCGCCGAGCGCAGCCCGGTGCTGCTCAGCCGGTTCGGCGGGGGACTGTCCTACCGCTGGAAGGGCTACCGCGGCGGCGCCGCCGGGCAGCTGTGGATCGACCGGGAGGGCACCGGCGCCTTCGAGCGGTTCCTCCCGGAGCTGGACGGCCGGGGCAACCTCGGCGACCCGATGTGGTACGACGGCCGGGTCGTCTTCCACAGCGACCACGAGGGCCCCGCCGAGCTCTACTCGGCCCGCCCCGACGGCACCGACCTGCGCCGCCACACCACCGGGGAAGGCGGCTACTACCTGCGCCACGCCGCGACCGACGGCGTGCGCCTGGTCTTCCAGCGCGCCGGCCGGCTGTGGCTGATGGAAGACCTCGAAGACGACCCGCGGGCGCTGGACATCCGCCTGCCGGGCGCGCGCACCGCCGCCGCCCGCCGCCCGGTCGACGCCTCCGCGCACCTCGGCGCCGTCAGCCCGGACCGCACCGGCCGCGCCAGCGCCGTCGAGGTCCGCGGTACCGTGCACTGGCTCACGCACAAGGACGGCCCGGCGCGCGGGCTGCTGGTCCAGGACGGCGTGCGCGGCCGGCTGCCGGTGGTGCTCGGCCAGACCGGGCAGGTCGCGTGGATCAGCGACGCGGGCGGCCCGTACTCGATCGAGATCGGGACGGTGCGGGCCTCGGAACACGGCCCGGACCAGGACCCGTCGCAGGGCTCGTCCACCCGCAGGATCCTGACCGGGGAGTTCGGGCGCGTCCTGGAACTCGTCGCCGCCCCCGACGGCAGGCATCTGGCGGCCACCACCCGGGACAACAAGGTGCTGCTGATCGGGGTCGAGGCCGGCACGCTGCGGGTCGTCGCCGACGGCGAGGGCAAGTACAGCGCGGGCACCCGGTGGGGCCTGCCCTTCGCCTCCGAGCCGGTGTTCTCCCCGGACTCGAAGTGGCTGGCCTGGAGCCAGCGCTCGGCGGTCGTCGACGCCTGGCAGATCCGGGTCGCCGACGTCGAGACCCTGGAGGCGATCGACGTCACCGTGCCCCGGTTCCGGGACTGGAACCCGGTGTTCACCGCCGACGGCAAGCACCTCGCGTTCCTGTCGGCGCGGACGTTCGACACGTACCACGAGGACATGTACTTCGACTTCTCGTTCCTGCCCGGGGTGCGCCCCTACCTGGTGCCCCTGGCCGAGTCCGAGCCGTCGCCGTTCGATCCCGAGCTCGGCGGGCGACCGGTCGAGGGCGCCTCGGACGACTCCGGGGAGAAGGGCGAGAACGCGGACTCCGACATCCCCGTGACCGTCATCGACGCCTTCGGCATCACCACGCGTGCCGTACCGTTCCCGGTCGCCGCCGGCACCTACTCCGACCTCGCGGCCGTGAAGGGCGGCGTCACCTGGCTCACCCGCCCGGTGAACGGCGCCCTCGGCGACACCCTCGCCGGCTCCGGGCAGGACGAGGCGCGGCCGTCCCTGGTGCGGTTCGACTTCACCAAGCGGGAGGCCGGCACCCTGGTCGACGAGCTCGACGGCTACGCGGTCAGCGGCGACGGCACCCGCCTCGTGGCCTCCGACCACGGCTCCCTCGCGGTCTGGCCCGCAGACAAGGCCGGCGACGACGCCAAGGCCGAGTCCGTGGACCTGTCCCGGATCCGGGTCACCGTCGAGCCGCGGGCCGAGCGCGCCCAGGCCTTCGCCGAGGCCTGGCGGCTCCAGGTCGAGAACTACTTCAAGCCCGGCCTGGACGGCATCGACTGGGAGGCGGCGCGTGACCGGTACGCGCCGCTGGTCGCGGCCGTCGCGACCGACGACGACTTCGCCGACCTGCTCTGGGAGCTGCAGGGCGAGCTGCGGACCTCGCACGCGTACGTCAGCGCGGTGTCGGCGGGCCCGGACGCGGCCCGCGAGCAGGGTCTGCTCGGCGCCGATCTGGCGCCCGACGAGGCCGGGGTCTGGCGGATCGTGCGGATCCTGGCGGGCGACAGCTCCGTGCCCCGGGCCCGCTCGCCGCTGCTGGCGCCGGGCGTCGCCGCCCGCGTGGGCGACGGCGTCGTCGCCGTGGACGGCGTCGAGGTGCGCTCGCCGGCCGGCCCGGCGGCGCTGCTGGCGGGCAAGGCCGGGCAGCCGACCGAGCTGACGCTGCTCAGCGCGGCCACCGGCGAGCGGCGCGCGGTGGTGGTCGTCCCGACCGACACCGAGGTGCCGCTGCGCTACCAGGCCTGGGTCGCCGACCGGCGGGCCCACGTGCTGGAACGCTCCGGCGGCCGCCTGGGCTACCTGCACCTGCCGGACCAGGCCGAGCCCGGCTGGGCCGAGTTCCACCGCGACCTGCCCGCGCAGGTGGCCAAGGACGGCCTGGTGGTCGACACCCGCGGCAACCGCGGCGGCGAGACCTCCGGGCTGGTGTTGGAGAAGCTGCTGCGCAAGGCACTGGCATGGGACCACGGCCGCGGCCTGATCCCAGAGACGTATCCGGTCCAGGCGCCGCGGGGGCCGGTGGTGTCCGTGTGCGACGAGGAGGCCGGCAGCGACGGCGACATCATCAACCAGGCGTTCAAGGACAGCGGCCTGACCGTCGTCGGCACCCGCACCTGGGGCGGCGTGGTCGGCATCGACGACTTCGTCCGCCTGGTGGACGGCACCTCCGTGACGCAGCCGCGGTACGCGTTCGCCTTCGAGTCGGTGGGGCTGTACGGGCTGGAGAACCACGGCTGCGAGCCGACGATCACCGTTCCCTACCCGCCGCAGGACTTCGTCGCCGGCGCCGACCCGCAGCTGGACAAGGCGATCGAGGTCGCGCTGGAGGCGCTGGCGAAGGAGCCGCCGGCGGCGCCGCGGCCCCTGCCCGGGGTGTACGAGAGCTGATGGCGCAGACCTCGTACCTGCGGTTCCCGCACCTGGGCGGGGATCTGCTGACGTTCGTCGCCGAGGACGACGTCTGGCTCGCCGAGCTGCCGGCCGGCGGGTCCGGGCCGGTGCGCGCCACGCGGTTCACCTCCGACTGGCAGCCGGCTCGCAATCCGCGGCTGGCGCCGGACGGCGCGCACCTGGCGTGGGCGCGGCGGCGGGACGGGGCCCCGGAGGTGTTCGTCGCGCCGGTCGGGGGCGGCGACCCGCGGCGGCTGACGTACTGGGCCGACGACCGGACCGACGTCCTGGACTGGCTGTCGGCGGGCGAGGTGATCGTGGCAGGGGGACGGCTGCCGATGCGCGGGGACGTGCGGGCGCACGCCGTGCCGGTCGAGGGCGGGATCCCGCTGGTGCTGCCCTACGGGACGGTGCACGGGCTCGCCGTGCACGGGCCCGGCGGCGCGGTCCTGACCCGGCGCGGCATCGCGCACGACGCGTCGTGGTGGAAGCGCTACCGCGGCGGGCGCGCCGGGAAGCTGTGGGTGGACGTCGGCGGGTCCGGCGACTTCCAGCGGATCCTGCGCGAGCACGAGGGCAACATCGACCGGCCGATGTGGGTCGGCGGGCGGGCGGCGTTCCTGTCGGACGTGTCGGGCGTGTCGGAGCTGCACTCCTGTCTGCCGGACGGTTCGGACCTGCGTCGGCATACGGATGATCCGGACGGCTTCTACGCGCGGCACGCGAGCAGCGACGGCACGCGGATCGTGTTCATGCGCGGCGGCCGGCTGTGGTTGCTGGAGGAGCTCGACGGGCAGGCGCGTCCGCTGGACGTGCGGCTCGTCGGGGCCCGAATAGGCCGGGCGGAGTACCCGGCCGGGGCGGCGAAGCACCTCGGCGGATTCGCCGCCGACCGGACCGGGCGGGCCGCGGCGGTGGAGGTGCGCGGGACGCTGCACTGGCTGGCCGCCAAGGACGGGCCGGCCCGGGCGCTGGCCGTGACGCCGGGGGTGCGGGCGCGGGTGCCGGTGGTGCTCGGGGAGACCGGGTACGCGGCGTGGGTGACGGACGCCGGAGGCGAGTGGTCGATCGAGATCGGCGCGGTCGACGGGGACTCCGACCCGAACCGTGACCCGGCCGGCGACGGTGACGTCGACGACTGGAACCCGGTTCGCAGGATCCTGACCGGCGAGGTCACGCGTGTCGCCGATCTGGCCGCTTCCCCGGACGGCGCGTACCTGGCCGTGTCCACCGAAGACAACCGGCTCCTGGTGGTCGACGTGGAGAGCGGTACGGCCCGGGTCGTCGTGTCCGGCCCGCACTACGCCTGGGGCACGCTCGCCGAGGACCCGGCCTTCTCGCCGGACTCGAAGTGGCTGGCCTGGGCCGAGGGCACCGAGGTCGACGGTCCCCGCAAGATCCGGATCGCGGACGTCGCCACGCTGACGCCCGTCGACGTCACCGACGGCCGGTTCCTGGACTGGAGCCCGACCTTCACGCACGACGGCCGCCACCTGGCCTTCCTGTCGAACCGGACCTTCGACCCCTACTACGCGGACGAGGTGTTCGACCTCTACTTCATGCCCGGGGCGCGGCCCTACCTGGTGCCGCTGTCCGCCGAAGAGCCGTCCCCGTTCGCCCCATCGCTGAAGGGCCGCCCGATGGGCGACGACGGCAAGGCGTCGGACACCGGCGACCGCGAAGGCCACGGCGCGCGGCACGCCGCCGAGACCCGCGTCGACGCCGAGGGCCTCGCCGGCCGCATCGTGCCGTTCCCGGTGCCCGCGGGGCACTACTCCCACCTGGCCGCCGCGAAGGGCGGCGTGCTGTGGCTGGAGAGCTTCAAGCACGGCGCCCTCGGCGACAGCATGGCCGACCCGTCGCACGAGACCGAGAAACCACGCCTGCGCCGCTTCGACTTCGGCAAGCGCGAGACCCTGACCCTCGCCGACGAGGCGCACGCCTTCAGCGTCAGCGGCGACGGCTGCCGCGTCCTGGTCCGCGACGGCGGCACCCTGCGCCTGCAGCCCGCCGACTCGCGCCCCGACAACGGCGACCGCGAGCCGCTGGACCTGGACCGGATCCGGGTGACGGTGGACCCGGTCGCCGACCGGCGGCAGGCCCTGCAGGAGGCCTGGCTGCTCCAGCGCGACTTCTTCTGGCGCGACGACCTGTGCGGCGTGGACTGGCCGGCGGTCCGCGACAAGTACGCGCCCCTCACCGAGGCGGTCGCGACCCAGGACGACTTCGTGGACCTCCTGTGGGAGATGCAGGGGGAACTCGGCACCTCGCACGCCTACGCCTTCGAGGACGTCTACGCCGGCGACCCGGCCCGCCGCCACGGCCGCCTCGGCGCCGACCTGGAACGCGACCCCGAAGGCCGCTGGCGCATCGTCCGCGTCCTGCCCGGCGACGCCTCGGTGCCGCACGCGCGATCCCCCTTCGAGGCACCCGGTGTGGGAGCGCGCGCCGGTGACGTCCTCGTCGCCGTCGACGGTCGCGCGGTCGATCCCGAACTCGGTCCCGGGCCGCTGCTCGCGGGCAAGGCCGGGAAGCCGACCGAGGTGCTGCTGTGGCGCGATCCGGTGGTCGGCGGTGAGGACGTCGGTGTCGGTGCCGCTGCTAGTGCCGCTGCTGGTGCCGGTGCTGCTGCCGGTGCTGGTGCGGGTGTCAGTGCGGGCGCCGCTGCCGGAGCGGCGGGTGTTGGCGCGACCGATGCCGACGCGACCGATGCCGGTGCTGATGCCCCTGCCCCTGCCGGTGCCGCTGCCGCTACCGTTGCTGACCCGGTTCTGCCCCCCTCCGCCTCCGCCTCCGCACCCGCCGAGGGCACAACCCGCCGCGTCGTCATCGTCCCCCTCGAAGACGAGCGCCTCCTGCGCTACCAGGCCTGGGTCGCCGACCGCCGCGCCTACGTCCACGAACGCTCCGGCGGCCGGCTCGGCTACGTCCACCTCCCCGACCAGCAGGCGCGCGGCTGGGCTGCCTTCCACCGCGACCTCGCCACCCAGACCGCGCGCGAGGGCCTGATCGTCGACACCCGCGACAACCGCGGCGGCAACACCTCGGCGCTGGTCGTCGAACAGCTCATGCGCCGGGTGGCCGGCTGGAAACTGGTGCGCGGCAAGGTCCCGCGCACCTACCCGCCGCAGGCGGTGCGAGGCCCGCTGGTGTCGGTGTGCGACGAGTACTCCGCCTCCGACGGCGACATGATCAACCAGCACCTCAAGGACCTCGGCGTCCCGATCGTGGGCGTACGCACCTGGGGCGGCGTGGTCGGGGTCGACTCCCGCTTCCGCCTGCTCGACGGCATCTCGGTGATGCAGCCCAAGTTCATGAACTGGTTCACGTCCGTCGGCTACGGCCTGGAGAACCACGGCTGCGACCCCACCGTCGAGGTCGAATACACCCCGGCCGACGCCAACGCCGGACGCGACCCCCAACTCGACGCCGCCGTCGACCTGGCGCTCGCCGAACTCGCCGAGCGACCCGCCGCCACCGCCCCGGAGCGGGAGTGGCTGTGACGCCCTCCGCGGCGGCCGGACCTCCGGCCGCCGCGGCTCCTGAGCGGTACGCCGCACCCGGGAAGCGCCAGGTGTCACCTCGTCGCGCTATGGTGTGGCCTTGACGGTCCGAGCGGTCTAGTCCACCGTCCGGGCCGGGGGACGCCCGCGGCACGACACTGCCGCGGGACCGAGTCACGGCCGCGGGGGGCCACGTTCATGAGGTGGGATCGGTCAGTGGTGGTGCAGTTCGGGCTGCTCGGCCCGGTCCGCGCGCTCCGGGTGGGCGACGCGGGGCCGCCGGCGGAGGAGCTCAAAGTGGGGTCGCCCCAGCAGCAGGCGGTGCTGGCGCTGTTGGCGTCGCGCGCCGGGCGGGTGGCGACCGCTGATGAACTCATAGAGGGACTGTGGGGTGATGAGCCGCCCGAAGGCGCGCTCGGTACCGTCCGGACATATGCGTTCCGGCTTCGTAAGGTCTTCGGCGCAGACGCCATCGTCTCCATCGCCGGCGGCTACGCGCTCCAAGCCGAGCGTTCGCAGGTAGACCTGTTCACGTTCGACGACCTTGTGGCGTCCGCAGACCGGCGCCGCCTCGCCGGGGACATCACAGGCGCGCGCAACGACCTCGCCGCCGCCTTGGCACTGTGGCGCGGTACTCCGCTCGCCGGTATACCCGGCCCCTATGCGGATTCGCTACGCGCAACACTGCTAGAGCGGCGTATAGCAGTACAAGAGGGCCGGATCGGCTTGGACCTGGTTCTGGGACGAGGGGGAGAAGCAGTCTCGGAACTGACGGTGCTCACCGCCGAGCATCCGCTCCGCGAAGGGCTGCGCGCGCAGCTCATGCTGGCGCTGTATCAGACCGGTCGCCAGGCCGAGGCCCTCGGCGTCTACGCCGACACCCGGCGACTCCTGCACAGTGAGCTCGGAGTCGAGCCCGGCAGCGAACTCGGTGAACTGCATCAGCGGATCCTGCGCGCCGACCCGACACTGGCCCGGCCGGTGCCGGACAACACAGAGAGCGTTCATAAAGCCACGGACACCGTGGCCGTCGCTGTTCCGGCACCGACGCCGTCGCCAGTCCCGGAACCGGCGGCCAAGGTGCCCGCCCAGCTCCCCGCCGACACAGCGGACTTCACCGGACGCGAGAACCTCACCGGCGTCCTCGCCGCGCGGATCGCCGCCACGGTCGGCCAGTCGGTCGCCGTCTGCGCGCTGTCCGGACTCGGGGGAGTGGGCAAGACGGCGCTCGCCGTCCATCTCGGGCACCAGGTGCGCGCGGAGTTCCCGGACGGTCAGCTCTATGTGGACCTGCGCGGCGGCGACCCGGATCCGGCGGATCCCGCATCAGTCCTCGCCGCCTTCCTCCGCGGGCTGGGGATGCCGGAGGGGGAGACCGCCCCCGGCGTGGAGGAGCGTGCCGCGGCTTACCGGTCCGCGCTGGCCGGTCGCCGGGTGCTGATCGTCCTGGACAACGCGCGCGACGCCGCACAGGTGCGTCCTCTGCTACCCGGCTCCGCGGGATGCGCGGTGATCGTCACGAGCCGCCCCAAGCTGACCGGTCTGGCCGGAGCGACGTTCGCCGACCTCGATGTGCTGGACCCCGGTGAGGCGATGAACATGTTCACGCGCATCATCGGTGAGGAGCGTCTCGGCGCGGAACACACAGCGGCCATCGAGGTGGTGGCGCTGTGCGGATACCTGCCTCTCGCTGTACGGATAGCCGCCTCACGTCTGGCGTCGCGGCCGCACTGGCGCATCGCCTCGTTGGCGGCGCGCCTGTCGGACGAGCGGCGTCGGCTCGGTGAGCTGGCCGTCGGCGACTTGGCCGTCCGTACTGCCTTCGAACTCGGCTACCACCAGCTGACCCCGGTGCAGGCCGACGTCTTCCGGCGGCTGTCGTCCCTGGACAGTGCCGACGTATCGGCCGGCGCGGCCGCCGCCCTGCTCGGTCTGGACGAGGCGGACACCGAGGAAGTGCTGGAGTCGCTCGTCGACGCCGCCATGGTGGAGTCGGCGTCGCCGGGGCGTTACCGGTACCACGATCTCCTGCGTCTCTACGCGCGCGAACGCTATGAGGCAGAGGGCGCGGACAGTGTTCCCGCGTTCGTGAACCTTCTCGACTACTACCTGGCGGCAGTGCGGCGTCTGCGCCATATCCTCCCAGAAGAGCACGGGCTCGCTCCGACACGTTCCTTCGGGCGGGATTTCTCCTCTCTGGAGGAGGGGGTGCGGTGGATCGCCGCCGAGGGGAACACGGTGGAAGCCGTGTTCGACCGCCATGTGCTGACCCAGCCGGCTTCCGGGTGGAGCCCGGCACCGCTGACCTTGGCCGTCGAGCTGCTCGACCATCTGGTGGCACTGCCGGGCATCGAGCGGTACGCCGAGGAACTGGCGCAAGCCGGGCGCAACGCCGCCGCGGCCGCGGTGCAGACGGGCGACGTCCGCAGCGAGGCCCGAGCTCGGCACTCACTGGCGCGCATTCTCTATGCGACGTATCAGGTCGAGGCAGCGGCGGTGGAAGCCGAGCGGTCGAACCTGGCCGCTGAGCGCGTCGGCGGTGACCACACCCAGGCCGACGCCGTCAACCTGCTGGCGATGACACGTGCCGACCTCGGGAGGGACGAAGAGGCGATCGCGCTCTATGAACGCGCGGTCGCTGTGAGCCGGGAGTTCAAGGACGTCGCGGCGGAGGCCGCGGCGCGGCAGAACATGGCGCGCTCACTGCTGGTGCTCGGTCGGGTCGAGGATGCCGTGAGAAGCACTATGGCCGGCCTTGAGCTGAGCCGCGCCCTGGGGGACGACGTGTCGACCGGATACGCGCTCTTCCAGACCGGATCCGTCTACCTGGAGACGCACGCTTACCAGGAGTCGTCGACCTACTTCTTCGACGCGGCGCGATACTTCGCCGGCGTCCACCCGTCGATGGAGGGGGCCGCGCACGCTTCCAGCGCGCGGGCGCTGCTCGCCCTGGGGGAGGCGAGCCGGGCGCTGGATTACGCCGAGCGCGCCGTGACCGTCCTGCGGGGGACCGCCGACACCTGGCAGCACGCCACCGCGCTGGCGGCCCTGGCCGACGTGCTGGACGTCGCCGGACAACCGGAACGGGCGAAGGGCTGCCGGGAGGAGGCGCTCGCCATGTTCATCGTGATCGGGGCCCCGGAAGCGGATCAAATCAGGGGTATGCTCTACGCCCCGGGACCGGTTTCAGCAGCCGGCTGAGCGCCGAGTCACGGAATCCGTGGAGCGATCCACAAGAGGAAAGCAGGAAAAATGGGGGAAACGGCAGTGCGTGCGTCCCAGGCTCCGGCCGCGGCGCACCTGCCGGGCGGTCCGGCGGTCACCACCGCCTCCGCCGCTCCGCGTGAGACTGGACGCACCACGGACGCGGTCCGGGTGATCGTCCGCCAACCTGCGCACCGGGTGCGCGGGCGGCTCACTGCGGGGCCCCGCTGACTCCGGACCTTCGGAGGGAAAGCGGGCGGTGACAGGAGAGCCGATCCGGCAGTGGACAGGTGCCCCACCGTTGTGGCGTCCATCACTCGGACACCACCGCGTGCACTGCCGGTTCGGCCTCCCGGCCACCCCTTCGGTCACCATCTGTTACGCGGACGTTCACAATGCGTGTACCGTATAGATGTTCGATTTCGTCCGTAAGGTGGCCATCACCCGACGCTTGTCGGTGCTGCGGGATACGGTGGCAGTACAGGGTTGACGCGGTGCACGGTCCGCCGGATGCAACCTTTCGGAATGGAAACCCCGTCGTGACCGTTGAGAACCATTGAACGGGGAATAACAACAAGCAAAGCAGGAGAGTAATCCGGCAACTGCCGGGGTACGGTGGCTCCACAGGCTCATGATTCTCACAGGAAAAACAGCAGGCCAGCGGAAACGATGAGGGAGGGGAAGCCGAGATGATCTTGGTTCGCCGCCTACTCGGCGACGTGCTGCGCGGCCGGAGGCAGCGCAGCGGACGGACGCTCCGTCAGCTCGCCGCGACGGCACGAGTGTCCCCCGGCTACCTCTCCGAGGTGGAGCGGGGACAGAAGGAGCCGTCGAGCGAATTGTTGGCCGCCATCTGCGACGCGCTCGAGGTGAAGCTCTCCGACGTGCTGCTCGAGCTGTCGACCGAACTGGCCGCCGCGGAGCCCGCGGCGGAGATCGAGGCCGCCGAGCTCGGCCGCCTGGGGCCGGCCGACGGGCGCCCGCAGCGGGTGCCGATGCCGCCGGCGCGCACCGGCCAGGCCGACGGCGCCGCCGACGGCAAGGACCGCACCGGCTCCGGCCAGCGGCCCGGCGTCGAGGTCGTCGTGGGCGCCGGCGCCCCGCGCGCGGCCCGCACACTGCCGACCGCGAAGATCCCGACCGCCGTCATCAACTCCCGGACGGCCGCGAGCCGCCCCGGGAACACCCGTCCGCCGTCCGGCTCGCCGCGGGTGGCGCCCAAGACCGGCGCCGTACCCCAGGCCGCGCTCGGCCCGGGGCTGGGCTCCGGCCTGGGCCCGGCGCTCGGACCGCAGCCGCCGGTCGGACCGCTGCCCTACCTTCCGGGCTCGCCGCTGCCGGGTCCGGAGAACCCCTACACGTTCGGCACGCCACGGCTGCCCTCCCCGACGGGCCGGTGATTAATCCGGTGTCGGTGATCGCAGCGGCGTGCCACCATCGAGGCGGGGAGAGCGTTTCTCCCCGCCTCGCGGCGTTCCGGCGCCGCACCTGTCACGACTGATGAAGAGGAAGCACATGACGGAATCCCACAAGGACGCTGCCCGCGACGAGGTCTACGCACTGAACGACCTGGACACGCCGGAAGCCGAGTGGGACACCGAGGACGCCTTCGACGCTCCGGCCCCGCTCTACCGCAACCGCTGGGCCGAGTCCCGTCACGACGGGGAGCAGTTCGACCTGGAGGAGCGCACGTCGCTGCGCCGGGTGGCCGGACTGTCCACCGAGCTCGAGGACGTCACCGAAGTCGAGTACCGGCAGCTGCGCCTGGAGCGCGTGGTGCTGGTCGGGGTCTGGACCGAGGGCACCGCGGCGGACGCCGAGCTGTCGCTGCGCGAGCTCGCGGCGCTGGCCGAGACCGCCGGCTCCGAGGTCCTGGACGGCGTGATCCAGCGCCGCGACCGGCCCGACCCGGCCACCTACATCGGCAGCGGCAAGGCCGCCGAGCTGCGGGACATCGTCCTGGCCTCCGGCGCCGACACCGTGATCTGCGACGGCGAGCTGAGCCCGGGCCAGCTGATCCACCTGGAAGACGTGGTCAAGGTCAAGGTCATCGACCGCACCGCGCTGATCCTGGACATCTTCGCCCAGCACGCCAAGAGCCGCGAAGGCAAGGCCCAGGTGGCGCTGGCCCAGATGCAGTACATGCTGCCGCGCCTGCGCGGCTGGGGTCAGTCGCTGTCCCGCCAGATGGGCGGTGGCCGCGGCGGCCTGGCCACCCGCGGACCCGGTGAGACCAAGATCGAGACCGACCGCCGCCGCATCCGCGAGCGGATGGCCAAACTCCGCCGCGAGATCGCGGACATGAGCAAGGGCCGCCAGACCAAGCGCGCCGAACGCCGCCGCGGCTCGGTCCCGTCGGTGGTCCTCGCCGGCTACACCAACGCCGGCAAGTCCTCCCTGCTCAACCGCCTGACCGGCGCGGGCGTCCTGGTGGAGAACGCCCTGTTCGCCACCCTGGACCCGACCGTCCGCCGCGCCGAGACGGAAGGCGGCCGCGCCTACACCCTGTCCGACACCGTCGGCTTCGTCCGCCACCTCCCGCACCAACTGGTCGAGGCCTTCCGCTCCACGCTGGAGGAGGTCGGCGAGAGCGACCTGGTCCTGCACGTCGTGGACGCCAGCGACGAGGACCCGGAGGGCCAGATCTCGGCGGTCCGCGCCGTCTTCGCCGACCTCGGCGCCGGCGACGTCAAGGAGCTGATGGTCTTCAACAAGGCGGACCTCGCCGACCCGGCGGTCCTGGCCCGCCTGCTCCGCCGCGAGCCGCACAGCGTCGTCGTCTCCGCCCGCACGGGCGAGGGCATCGACCAGCTGCTCGCCGCCATCGAGCGCGACCTGCCCCGCCCGGGCGTCGAACTCGAGGCCCTGGTGCCGTACGACCGGGGCGACCTGGTGGCCCGCATCCACGCCGAGGGCGAGATGCTGAAGGAGGAGCACACGGACCACGGCACCCTGGTCCGGGCGCTGATCCACGCGGATCTGGCCGCACAGCTGGAACCGTTCCGGACGGTCGGAGCGGTCTAGAACGCCAATGAAGATCTTGTTGTGAGGGGCCGTCCTGTTTCCGGGGCGGCCCCTGGATCATGTGGTGGCGGTCAGGGCCCAGGTGCCGTTGGTGTGGTGGAGTCCGAGGTTGACCAGTCGGCGCAGGTTGAGGGCGGCGGCGCGGTGGTGTAGCCAGGTGTTGTTGGCGATGACGCCGCGGTAGGGGACGCGGCGGTTGCCGGCGGCGACGAGCCAGGCGATGGCGCGTTCCACGGGCGGGCGCCAGCGGCGGTATTCGGCCTGCCAGTCCGGGTCGGATCTGGCCTGGTCGCGGGCTGCTTTGAGCACGTCCCAGTCCGGGTGGACGCTGAACACCCGGCCGGTCTTGGACTTCGTGCACCGCGCTCGCAGCGGACAGGTCTGGCACAGGGTCTTGAACTGGGCCTGGCGCTGGCCGTTGCGTTGCGGCTTGCCCAGGGCCTTGACGTGCCCGGCCGGGCAGGTGACGGTGCCGGCGGTGGTGTCGACGGTGAAGTCGTCGGCGGTGAACCCGCCGGGGACGGCTTGCTGCAGCGGAGCCGGCTTGAGCACCGGGGTGTGGCCGTCGGCTTCCAGCACTCGCCGTAGCCGCCCGGTGCCGTAGGCGGTATCGCCCAGCACGGTCAGCCCGGGGTCCTCGCCGTCCAGCAGCATCTCGGCGACGGCGGCCTCATGATTGTCCGGGCCGAACCCGGCGGTGAGTTCAACCGCGGTGAACAGCCCGACCTCCGGCTCGAAGGCGACGTGCGCCTTGTAGCCCTCCTGATGCCGGCTGCGGTTCTTGTGGATGTTGCCGGGCCTGGGGGTCGACGGTGGACACGGTGCGATCGGGCACGGTGCGCCGGGCGATGCGCCAGCGCCCGTCCCGGCCATCGCAGCCGTCGGCCGGCTCGACGTCCTGGCCCGCGACCAGCGCCAGCAGCCCGATGGCGTCGGCAGCCTTCGGCCCGAGCTCGGTCTCGGGCAGATGGCCCAGTATCAGCAGCGCATCACGGACAAGGGCATCCACCAGGCCGGTGCGGGCCTGCTCGTCGTTCCAGGCGATCCGCGGCTTGCCCGGATCGTCGTAGTCGTGGGCCGTGCAGTGCTCGGCCACGACCTGCGCCGCACCGGGAACCTCCCGCACGACCCGGCGCACCGCCGCGATCAGCTGGGTGACCGTGTCCTGGGTGGCCACCGCGTCATCCAGCACGGTGGAATCCAACGCCCGCCGCACCTTGCCCTTGAGCACCCCGGTCTCGGCGATCACCTGCTTGACGGTGGTGAACAGCCGCTGCGGGTCGGCCGAGCCGGACAGGCGCCGCCGGAAGTACGCCAGCAGCGAGGGATCAAAGCCGGTGTCCAACAGCCCCAGCCCGCATGCAGCCTTCCACCGCAGATCACACCGCAGCTCAGCGACCGTGTCGAAGTCCGACAGCCCGTGCAGATTCTGCAAAACCACGGCCGCGGCCAGCACTTGCGGCGGCATCGACGGCCGACCGTTCGGCGAGGGATACATGTCGGCGAACATCGACGCCGGGAACAGCGCCTTCCGATGCTCGGCCAGGAACGCGAACACCGACCCGACCGGAATCAACTCCCGGCAGGTCTCCCACACATCCGCCCCGACCAGCTCACCAGTCCACTCACCCTGCATAACAGCAGTCTGACCCCGACGCGGCCCCGCCGAGGTCAGAACGCATGATTTTCATGAGTCTTCTAGGCGGTCCCGACGGCCAAGCCACAGGGCGGCTGCCTCTCCCCCAGGAGAGGCAGCCGCCCTTTCGCATGACCACAGAAAACGCTCCCTGAAAACATGCTCATCGCCCGCGTATCGCAGAGCTGAACGAGTGACACCCCTCCCCACCAACGGCGCTTTATCCACAGGCCACAATCTCATCCTGGTATGCCCCGTTCCATCCCACTTACCGTCTCAGACATGGAACGAACCAACCCGGAACCCCCGCCGTACGGCAGCGCCCAACCCCGCAGCCCGCAGCCGACGACGGCCCGCACCCGGCTGGCCTCGCTCCATAGGGGCCCGACGCGGTACTGGTCGCCTGCCGCGTCGGGCCCCATGCCCCTCTCCGAAGCCCTCGCCGCCCGCCACCAAGCCGCCCGCCCCTGGTGGCACAAAGCAGCAGCCCGCGCCACCGCCCGCATCCCACCCGCCCTCCACGGCCGCTGGGCCCTCAGCACCACCGCGGCAGTGGCCCTCGCCCTCCTCGCCATGGCCGGCGCGGCCGTGGGCGGGTGGTACATGACGCGGTCGCAGGGGGCTGTTGTCGAGGTGGGCAGCGCTGCGGGGGCCGTCGGGGAGGGAGGGGGAGGGGGCGGGGGGAACGCGGGGGAGACGAGCGCGGGGGAGACGAATGCGGGAGCCGACGGCCACGGCGGCGGTCGGCTGGGCGCGGACGGTCCGGCGACACCGGCGAGCGATGCCGCTGCCGCTGCCGCTGCCGGTGGGGCGCCGGGGCGGCGGCTTGGCGCGGCGGAGGGCGGCGGGCGCGACGCGTGCCCGGCGCGGTCGGCGACGTCGGCGGCGTCGGCGCCGCCCCATGCGCTCGGCCCGGAAGGTGAAACGCGCGGAGCCACGGTGCGATCGGCGACGGCCCACGCGCTCGGGCCGGGAGGCGTGCTGCGCGCAGGCACTGTGCGATCGGCGACGGTCCACGCGCTCAGAACGAATCACGAGCCGCACGAACGCTCGGTGCGATCGGCGACGGCAACCACGACATACGTGCTGGGGCTGCGCGCAGGCACTGGGCGATCGGCGACGGCGATGATGCTTCACCTGCCGCAGCTCGAAGGGCAGCGTGGCGGCCTGGTGTGGTCGGCGATGCCTGATGCGCCGGCGCTGGAAGACGCGTCGCGCGATGCGCCGAGCACTCGCGTGGAGGCCAGCGTGACCAGCGTGGCGCAGCCCGCGCACACCCTCGCGGGCCCTCTCCCATGCCTCCCGCACGGCGGCACGCCGCCCGCCGCGACCGTCGCTGCGACCGTCGTCGTGGACGTCGAGGGCAAAGTGGCGCGGCCAGGGGTGCAGACGCTGCCGGCTGGATCGCGGGTCTACGAGGCGGTGGCGGCTGCGGGTGGGGCGCTGGCCGGTGTGGACGCGACCGCGCTGGACCTTGCGCGGCCCGTGGCTGACGGCGAGCAGCTGCGGGTCGGGATTGCGGGGGAGCCGAGTCCCGCGGTGGGAGTGGCCGGGCCGTCGGTGGGGGCGAAGGGGAAGCGGAAGGGTGGCCGGGTGGTGAATCTCAACACTGCGACGGTGGAGGAGTTGCAGGAAGTGCCGGATGTGGGGCCGGCGATGGCGGGGCGGATTCTTGAGTGGCGGGCCGCGCATGGGCGGTTCACGTCGGTGGGGCAGTTGCGGCAGGTGCGGGGGATCGGGGAGCGGAAGTTCGCTGAGATGCGCGACTCGGTGACGGTGTGATGCCGTGAGTCTGACCGCCATCTATCGCTTCGTCGACGTCGATCATCGGCCGCGGCGGGATCTGCGGCTCGTGCCGGTCCTGCTGGCCGCGTACGGCGCCGCCTGGGTCGGCGACGGGCAGGCCACCTACGCCGCGCTGCTGCTCTGGGCGGTCTGCGGCGCGGCGGGAGTCGCCCTGCTCGTGGCCGCACGCCGCCCGCCGACTCCGACGACAGCCGCGCAACCGGCACCCGGGCCGCCCGCACCTACCCCCAGACTCGCACCCCCACCCCCGCCCCCATCCCACAGGACCAACCCCGAAGCCGACCCCCGCACCCGCACCAAAACCCGCCGCCGCACCCTCGCCGCCGCCTGCCTCATCGCCGCCGGCGCCGGCACCGCCGCCACCACCCGCGCCATCGCCACCCACACCGGCCCGCTGCCCCGCCTCGCCGCCGCCCACGCGCAGGCGGCTGCCGACGCGGTCGTCACCGGCGACCCCCGCATCGCGGCCTCGCTGCACGGGCCCTTCGCCATCGTCCCCGTCCGGGTCGAGCGGGTGGACGGCGTCCGCGTCCGGCTGCCCGCCACCGTCCTCGCCTCCCGGCCCGACGAGTGGCGCTTCCTGCCCTCCACCCGTGTCCGCTTCACCGCCCGCCTCCGCCCCGCGCGGCCGGACACGCCTGACGCCGCTGCCCTGTCCGTCCGCCGTCCGCCGCAGGTTCTCGCCGGTCCGAGCATGCTCCAGAGCCTTGCGGGGCGTCTCCGCCAGGGGCTTCGCGACGCCTGCGCCGGTCTGCCCGCCGACCCTCGCGGTCTGCTGCCCGGGCTGGTCATCGGCGACGTCTCGCAGGAGCCGGCCGGCCTCGCCGCCGCGTTCCACGTCACCGGGTTGTCGCACCTCACGGCACTTATCTATAGGTCAACTCTGAACTCGGAGGTTTAGCTGCACCGATGCTATGAGGACATGTCTATGACGCAGGATCGTGCACCTCGTTGAAGACGTGTTGCACTAGGAGTCAGCTTGGCGGGTCTGATGGCTGTGGCGTGTAGCCGTTCGAGACGGGCCCCGCAGCCCCCCTCCGGTTGTGCGCACGGCCGCCGGTCATCGCGCACTCGCTCCGCCCTACCCGATCCGGTCCTGGTGCATCGGCTCGAGTCTCGAGGTCAGCTCTTGAGGAACTCCGCGTAGCGATCCACGACGGCCAGTGCCCGTAGCATCGCCCCGAGAAGCCGATTCGCGATTGCTCCGGGGGAGTCATTCAGCTCCGCCCAGGTGGTGGCGGTGGCTTGCCGATATTCGTCACGGTCGTAGCGTGCAGAGTTCTCGAAGCGAGATTCGTCGGGGACTGCCCGCAGGCCGCGCAACCCGGTTGCGCCGATCGCCAGCGACCAGTTGCCGATGTAGCCGCCCTCCTCGGCGACGGCGGTGACGACCGCCAGGAAGCGGCGTGTCAGGGCCACTGCCGCGGCGTCCCAGATGAACTGCTCGTCGTCGCGCCAGCAGTCGGAGAAGCGGGTGAAGAACAGTCGCAGTCCGCCGTTCTCGAACAGCTGCAACTCAATAGCGCGGGCGCCGGTGGTCTTGCTCTGCGGTGTGAAGATGCGGCCTTCGCCCAGGTTGCTGGTTGCGCGGGCGATGCCACGAGCGCGGCGGTAGCCGTTTGTGCCGAAGAGCAGGCTCGGTTCAACGGTTGGAAGGTCCTCCAGGTAGGGCGGATAAGCCTTGTGCTGGATGAGCTCTGCAAACCGCAGGTTGCAGTTCGCCGCGCTGGTGAACTCCAGCAACAGGTCCGGACGGCCGGCCTGGGGCTCGGCGACGAGGAACAGATGCGCCCGCCCGGACTCGTCAGTGATCGGGTCCTCTGCGATCTCGGCGTCCAGCAGCTCCAGCACATCCTGCTCGGCGACACGACGGCGCTGGTGCAGTCGAAGGACGTCGTCGTTGGACAGCTTGTGCTTGGTCTTGTCACCCCGGCCGAAGTAGTAGTTGTCGACCATGTGCGGGGCCGCAGGGCTGGCTGGGACATGGACGACTACGTAGCCGTTCGCCGGGTCCGCGTCCGATTCGATCCGGCTAGTGAGGATGTTCAAGGGCGGGTCGGGGATGGTGCGGGCGATCTGCTCGATCTTCTCCGGCAGGCCGTTGAGGGGCTGCGGGTCCAGCATGAACCTGCCGTTGGCCTTGTCCTCGGCTAGACCGATGATCAGGGTGCCGCCGTCATTGGCAAAGGAGGCCAGGTCCCGTGCAGTTTCGCGGTTGTCGCCCTTGGTGGCGACCTCCTTCTTGGCGTCCAGGTGGTGGCTCTCCTCGATAAGGCCGTTGTCGATCGCGGCCTTCAAGTCGGACTCGGTCTTCGGCATCCATCGCGGGTTGTCCGGCGAGAGGTAGATCGACATCAAGAAACACCTCGTCAGGGCTCGTTGTCAGCAGTCCGGACCGGCCGGGTCGTGGCTGCTGATTATCGCCTGCTTTGCGGGCATGTCGAGCCGGACGCCGACACCGATTGCGAAATCCCCCGAAGGAGTCATGGCGCCGGGTGGCGCCATGACTCGGCCGAACCATGGGCTTTCCTCTGTTGGGGTGCATTTCCAGCAAGCGGGTCCGATCCGTGTATGTGTTCAAGTAGCGTCGTCGTCGGCGGATATCAGCCTTCGAGCTTCTTCGGTGATGCGCCCAAGCGGGCGCGGGTTGACCGGCTTCTGCTTCCGAGCAGGGCCGGTGAACCCGGCCGGAGAGGAGGAGAAGGATGAAGCACGCCCGCAGAAAGCGTCGACGGGACCCGAGCCCATGGGTCGCTTTGGCGCCGCTGGTTCTGAAGCTGACGATCGAGATCGTCAAGCGCTTCACGAACTAGCGGGGCCGCCCGGAGGATGACCCTCCAAACGACCCCGACGCAAGCACCGGCGATGAGGCTTCTGGATTCAGCTCCCGGGGGCCTCTTCGTCGTTTTTGTGACCAGAGAGCCAGGGCCGTCTGGACCACCATCTTGGAACGTTCCTTGAGACTTCAAGGTTGGCGTCTCGGGCAAGACTACCGGCCTGCACGCCATTCCGTCGCGAAGTCTCGCAAAACGCCTGGTCACAACAATGCCCAGTGAAGATCCGTAGATGTCGGTCGCCGGACCTGCCCTCTCAGTCCACCCAACTTTGCCCAGCTTTATCCCCGTGGATCAGGTTGTGGCTAATCCGACAGACATGCAGGTCAGAAGCGTTTGGATCGGGTGTCTGAAACGTCCGTCCCATCAGGAACAGACGCCGGTCAGGTAGGCTGTGAACAGCGGATCTTGCGTCATGAAAATCACGATGCCGACGAGACCCACCAAACCTGGTCATGACCCCAGGATGCGTTCTGGCGGGCCGCAAGTTGTGCTACCGACCGGGTCCGGGACCGCGTGAGGCCCTAGCGGTCCGTTTGTCGGGATCGTCGTGAGCTCGTCCGGTCCAGGCTGGGAGCGACTGACCCGATTGACGTTGTTCTTTCTCCGCCTGGCTGGGGTTCGGATGCGCAGGTCTGGCAGCTTTCGTGTTAGCAGGCCCGGCAGCTTCCCGACGTGGGCACGGCAGCTCCTTGACTAGCAGTGGTTCCGGAGACTCGATGCCGATACTCGAGGGGAGCTTGCCGGTGCGAACCGCGCAGACAAGCTGTGCCAAGCGCAGGCTGCGCATTCCGTCGCTGAGAATCCATATCAGCGTCGCGAACACCGTGAAGAAACCAACCGCCGTGATGATAGCGGCTGGCCATCCGAACCCGACCCCGGCGGCCAAGCCCACCGCCCCGGAGGCAGTGCTGGCGATCGCTGCGCGCATGTGGCGGCTCAATCTCGTGAGAGGTGGACGGTAGGGGGATGCGATCATCAGACGGGCTGTCGTCGGCCGTAGGCGTGCAGCCGCCATGCAGTGATCGAGAGCGTTAACCAGACGCCGATCACGAAGAATGCTCGACGGATGCGGGAACGGCCGAGCAGCTCCTCGTGCCACTCTTCGGAATACCGCTCCTGGTCTGCTGCTGGCAGGACGAGCGTGGCCAAGTTGGTCAGCCGGCGAGACAAACGCGGTGCAGAGCCTCGTCGGCCGATCCGGGGCCAGCGCAGCCACGGCAGCAAGGGAAGGTGCGGCCGCGGTAGCTTCTCCAGCTGACCCCGCAGGACCGCGAGCATCGCCAGGCCCGTGTGGATGGCGTCAAAGGCGAGCTCGAATAGTGCTGCGATGATACGGACGAGTCGAAGCAACACTCGGAGCGGTGGACGAATGGGCGCCGCGAGCACCGCCATCGGCACGTAGTAGCGAAACGGCGTCAAGGTCACCCAGCTCAACGCGAACGTCGCCGTTCTGATGTGGTCCCGAGCACGGCACCGTGCGGCCTCGATCGTAAAGAGACGGGGGGCGATGAACTCCGCGAGGCGCATACGATCGTCGCAACGGTCGCACTCACACCAGAGGTATCGATCGACCCACATGGCGAAACAGGTAACTAAAGTCACCAGCCCGTAGATAATGTTGAGCAACTGCAACCGCGCACGTGCGCGTGATAGATCGAACGCCACGTCGAGCACGCGGCCACGGTTTGATGCCCTCATGACGTCGCGCCCGCAGAACCGGGCTTGCCTCCGAACGTGCGCCGCCTACTCTGGCGCGCCTGGTAGCTCTCTGCGAGAGCGAGTCGTGCAGCTTGGGCCCCATCGTTGCTCAGACGGTAATAGCGGCGACGAGGCCGACCGTCAGTAACGCTGATGTCAGGGTCTTCCCATTCTGACTCCAACCACCCGTACTCCCGCTCCAGGCGGGCCAAGATCGGATAGATCGTCCCGGAAGGGAGGTTGGCTGCGGCGCACATCTCCGAGCCGTACATCGGTTTGGTCGGCTCGGCCAGGAGGGCTCGGAGCACGGCCTGCGTCGGCAGAGTCATCCGCGGACTTCGGTTAGTCTCCATGTGTATAACTCTACATAGCTAGAGTGCGGAGTGGCAAGGTCGCAGTGCTCTGCGGCGAAGTGCCAAGGTCGCCCTGCCAGCAGCAGCTGAGCACGTTCATCCGTAGTCAGCTGGCATCCGATCGCATCAGAGGGCGTTCACCCGCGTCGATCACCAGACATAGTGTCAGTCCTACTCAGGACCAAGATCGGTGAAGGCCTGCAGTTTGACGTCGTCAAAGGGGCTTAGGATTCCTAACAAAATTGGTATGCCTGACCTGCGGGAATTGAGGCTTATCAGCC
>NZ_BAAAQM010000053.1:0-75772 GCF_039531675.1 Catenulispora subtropica | reverse complement strand
GTCGGCCACGCCGTGGCCACCACGGCCGCGGTCGCCGCCGGCGCCCTGGTGGTGGGCCTGGGCGCGGCCGCGGTGGGCCCGCGCCGACAGACCGACGACCCGCCGTACGCGGCGCGCGCCGCCGACATCGCCGAGTACTTCGTCCTGGCCGCCCTGGTCCCGCTGGCCCTGGGCGTGGTGGGCACGTTCGGCTGGGCGCGCGGGCTGGGGGGCTGAGACGTGGCGACGCGGCGGCAACAGCTGCAGGCGCACCGGTTCCTGGTGCGGCGCCTGGCCGCGGGGCTGGTCGGCGGGGAGCCTGGGGCCGCGCAGCCGCCGGGCCAGCGGCTGAAGACCGGGATGATCCTCGGGACCGCGCTCGGGGTGCTGGGCGTCGGCGGCGCCGCGACCTGGGGGCTGGTCTCGCCGAAGACCAGCTCGGCGTGGCGGGACGGCCAGTCGGTGGTGGTGGAACAGGGTACTTACAATCAGTACCTTTACACGGACGGCGCGCTCCACCAGGTGCTGAACCAGGCCTCGGCGCGCCTGGCCCTGCCGAAGTACGCGGTGCGGACGGTTCCGGCGTCGGCGCTGAAGGACGTGCCGCGCGGCGCGCCGGTGGGGATCCCGGGCGCGCCGACCGACCTGCCGGATCCGGCGGCGCTGGTCGCCGGCCCCTGGACCGTGTGCTCGGCGCCGGGGGCGGACGGCAAGGCGCGGGTCTCCGCGGCGCTCGGCGTGGACGTCGCGGGCACCGACGTGGCCGCGGGCCAGGTGCTCTACGTCGGCGTCGGCGATGCCCGCTATCTGGTCTGGAACGGCCGCCGGCATCTGCTGAAGGACCCGCTGGCGGTGATGTCGGCGTTCCAGATGGCGGCCGCGCAACCGACGCCGGTCGGGGCGCCGTGGCTCAACGCCGTGCCTCCAGGCTCGGACCTCGCGCCCCTGAACCTCGGCGCGCGCACGCCGTCCGGGGATCTCGGCACGGTCGGGGACCTGTACACGTATCAGGACGCGAGCGGTGGCTACGAGTACGTCGTCACCGCACAAGGGCTGACTCCGGTCACGCCGGTCCAGGGAGCGCTGCTGCGCGCGGGCGGTTCCGCGGCGCCGAAGCCGCTGGATCCGGCCCGGCTGGTGGCGGCGAAGCAGGCGAATCGCGTGACCGCGCCGCTGGCCGGCGACCTCCCGGCGCCGCTGCCGACGCCGGCCGGCGGCAGCGGCGGGGTCTGCCTGACCGCGACCCCGGGAGCGGATCCGGCGGCGGCGCCGGCCTACCGGCTGCGGACGGTCACGACGGCGGCGGTCGACGCGGCCGGAACCTGGTCGCCGGTCGACGCGGCCGGCGGCGGGACCGGCGGTCATGCCGACCGGGTCCTGGTCCGCCCCGGCTGTGGCGCGCTCGCCACGTCGACGGCCGGTGGCATCCCGCAACTGGTGACCGCCGTGGGCCAGCGCTTCCCGATCGCCTCGAAGGACGACCTCGGCCGCCTCGGCTACTCCGCCGCCCCGGCAACGGTTCCGCCGCCCCTGCTGAACTTGTTCCCGGAAGGCCCCGCTCTGACGGCGGCAGCCGCCCGGACACCTAGGCCCGCTACCGTGTCAGCGCCATGATCAGCCCTGTGCTACCAAGGAGGAAGCGGGATGGCCCATGACGGCGAGGATTCCGGCCGGACCAAAGCGCTGGTGATCGCTGGTGCGGTCGCGGTGGTGCTGGCCGTGGGAGTGATCGCGGCGACGGCCGGTGGCGGTTCCGGGAAGCCGGCGGCGAAGTCCGACGCTCCACCGGCCGGCTTGGCGGCCGCCGCCGGTGACGCCGTGGCGGGCGGCGGCCAGGACACCGCCAGTTCGCCGTGGGTGTGGCAGACCTCGCAATCGGTCGCCCCGGCCACCGGCGCGACGTCCAGCTCGGCGTCCGGACCGTCGTCGCCGTCGTCGCCGTCGTCGCCGTCGGTGCCGGCCACGCCGTCCGCCACCGGTTCGAGTTCCGGCTCGGCGCCCTCGAGTGCCCCCTCCGCGCCGGGCGCGTCGCCCCGCAGCCCTTCGGCCCCGGGCAGTTCCGCCCCGGGGTCGGTCGCTCCGCCCTCGGCGCCCGGAAGTTCCCCGGCGTCCTCCTCCGCGCCCCAGAAGACCGTCGATCTGCTGACCGGCCCGGGCTGCCCGAGTCCTTCCGGCGCCGGCTACTCGTCTCTCGGCAGCGGCAGCGGTTCGGGATGGGGCAGCAACTCCAGCGGCGGATGGACCGGCGACGGCTGCAACGGCTCGATGCAGTCCATGCCGATGTCCGGCGACAGCACGAACCACGACAACCGCGCCCTGTGGTGGTTCGGGAGCGGCACCGCCGGCTTCGCGAACTGCACCGTCAGTGTCTACGTGCCCTGGGACGGCAAGGCCACCGACACCGGCGGCACCGCCGCCGGATACCAGTTGGCCGACACGAACGAGGCCGTCCTGGCGAACTTCACCGTCAACCAGAACACCACGCACGGCCAGTGGGTCACCCTCGGGACGGTCCCGATCGCCGGCAAGTCGGTGAAGCTCCGGCTGCTCGACCACGGCATCGACTACCCGGACAACTGGCGTTACGGCGTCTCGGCCGCGAAGCTGCACTGCACCGGCTGAGACCGCGGGAGGAAACGGGGCCGGGGCCTCAGGCCGCCGTCAGCCGATGGAACGACTCCGGTGTCACCATGCGGTAGCCGACGCCGCGCACCGTGGAGATCATCCCGGGCAGCGCGATCTTCGACCGCAGCGACGCCACGTGGACCTCCAGCGAACGCTCGGCGCCGTCCCAGCCGGCCGGCCACAACGTCGCCACGAGTTCCTCGCGCGGCACCACCCGCCCCAGCCGCCGGACCAGCGCGACCAGCAACTGGTACTCCTTCGGGCGCAGGTCCACCCGGGTGCCGTGGACCGTCACCCTCCGCGCGTCCTCGGCGATCACCAGCGGACCGGCCACCAGCCGGGCCGCCGGCGCGGGCGACGCAGACGACCCGGACGACGCGGACGACGCAGACCCCTGGTTCGCGCCGGCGGCCGGCTGGGCCGCCTGGTCCCGGCCCGGTGCCACCGCCAGCCGCAGCCGCGCGGCCAGTTCCTGCAGCCCGAAGGGCTGCACGGCGTAGTCGTCGATGCCCGCGTCGTGGCCGCGGAGCCACGCGTGCAGATCGACGCGCTGCGTCACCGCGATGATCGGGGCCTGGGTCTGCCGCCGCAGCCGGCGGCAGTACGCCAGCACCTCGGCGTCGATGACGCCGCAGTCCAGGAGCACCACGTCGGCCGCGGCCGGCGGGTCCACCTCCGCGTCGGACTCGCGCACGTCGAAGCCCAGCATGGCCAGGCCGCCGCTGAGGGTGCGGCTGCGGCGGCGGCCGAGTCCGGTCAGGAGAACTCTCATGGCTCAACACTTTCGCGTGCGCCTCACCATTTGCTCAACATCTGACCGACCACCTTGTTACGGCTGATCAACGAATGCTGGGATTTATGGGACGACCGTCAGCGAATCCCGAGGAGCCGGCCATGGCAGACCCCACACTCCAGCACGAACACGAGGCCATGCTCAAGGCGGCCGGCGAGTTCACGAACGCGCTGGACGACCTGAACACCTACGTCGCGCCGGTGCGGGCCGACCACGACGCGCTGGAGTGGCAGAGCGACGCGGCCACCAAGTACCGCGAGCTCTTCGAGGAGTGGCTCATCCAGTTCGGCGACATCTGCAAGGCCCTGGAGACCATGCGCGAGGTGCTGGGGGCCAGCGCCCGCGACTACGCCGACAACGAGGCCTGGGCGGTGGACGCCGTCAAGAGCATCGGCGGCCCGGACGACTACACGTCGGCGCAGAAGGCGCTGCTGGGCATGTGATCCGGTCCGACCCCGTCCGCCGCACCGCAACGACCCGCTAGGAGAGCACGATGGCCTTCGTCGCCAACACCGACAACATGACGAACCTGGTGACCACTCTGGCCACCGCCAGCAAGAACATCGAGGACCGCCTCGTCGAGCTCCAGAGCTACGGCAACCGTCTGAAGTCGACGTGGACCGGCCCGGCCGGCGACGCGTACGAGGAGCAGAAGAAGAACTGGGACACCGCGGCGAACAAGATGAACGAACTGCTGTCGCACTTCGGCGTGAAGCTCAACGACATCACGGACAGCATCGTGCGCACCGAGCGCACCGCGATGAACCGCTGGACGAACATCTGACGCCCCGCCCCCGCGGACCACTAAGCAGGAGAAGGAGGCGGGTGTGGCCACCACAGAGCCCGGCGACAACTGGGATCCGAAAGCCCACAGCACCATCACGGGACCGAGCATCGGCACCGTCAAGGCGAACTCGGAAGCCATCAAGGCCCTGGCGACCTGGCTCAAGGACACGCTGACCGACCCGAACGGCCTGTTCGTCCTGTCGAAGGCCTGGCTCACGGACTGCTCCGGCACCGGCTACCCGGGCGCCGCGCTGCGGTACGACCTGTACGCGAGCCGGTCCGGCGACCCCGGGTCGATGGCCGGGCCGGACAGTACGGCGGTCGGCGTCCTGGTCGGCTACCCGCCGTACCTGAAGAGCGCGGGCGAACTGAAGAAGGCGGTCGACACGCAGCTCGGGGCTCTGTATCTGAAATTCGTCGAGGACGGCACCAAGACCGACATGAGCAGCGGGAACCTCTACACGATGGTGACCAAGATCGCGGAGCAGCTGAACGCCGTCGCCGCCGACTACGACAAGGGCGACGAGGCCATCGAGAAGGACCTCGGCGACCTGGCGAACAACATCGACTCCACCATCCAGAACCTCCTCAACCACGGGGGCGGCAACGGGTCGAACGGAGGCGGCAAGTAATGGTCAGCCCCAGCGACAACGACTACGGCTCGAACAACGACAACGACAACGACGACGACACACCGCCGCCGGCCAGGACCACCACCGTGAACTCGCCGTCGGCCACGACCGGGGCGAGCTACAACATCACGGTCACCTGCAAGACGCCGCCCGGCACCGGGGCCATGCACGACGCCACCGACGCGCCGACCGGCGGCAAGGGCTTCGCCGGCTACACCTGGAACCAGGCGACGACCGCCATCTTCGGCGGCTGCGCGGACGGCAGCTACGTGCCGCCGAAGGACGGGACCTGGGCCGATCCGCTGAACATGGAGACGGCGCACTTCGCGATCCTGTCCATCAAGCAGATGCTGCACAACTACGCCGACGACGTGGACGCGGCGAAGAAGCAGATCACCGACAACCACTGGAGCGGCCCGGCCGCCAAGGCGTTCGGGCAGGTGATCGACGCGTTCACCAAGTACCTGAGGGACCTGGCGGACATCATGACCTACCCGCCGGCCGACACCAGCCTGCTGCGCATCGCGCACATGAACGAGGCCTTCGACGCCGCGGCGACCTTCATCTGGCAGTCCTCGAGCTACACCTCGGGCAACGACAGCGGAGCGCACGACCGCGACACCCCGGTGACCATCACCGGCGACCTGTCCTTCGACGGCAAGATGATCGACGCCGGCCGCAAGATGCTCGAGGTCTACGACCTGGAGCTGAAGAAGCTGTACGAGTAGCCATGGCCACTTTCTTCGACATCTCCAAGGCCGCGTACAAGAACCCGAACTTCGACACGCCGCCCCCGGGCGGCGGCGGGAACGGCGGAGGCGGCGGCGGCAACGACGGCGGTGGGGGCGGCGGCGGCAACAACGACGACCTCAACAACCTGATGAAGAAGCTGGGCGGCGGAGGCGGCGGAGGCGGCACCGGGAACTTCAGCGGCGGCGGGGGCGACCTCGGCGGCGGCAAGGGCGGGACCGGGAACTTCAGCGGCGGCAACCTCGGCGGCGGCACCGGGAACTTCGGAAGCGGGAACTTCGGAACCGGGAAGCTCGGCGGCGGCACCGGCGGCACCGGGAACTTCGGCACCGGCGACCCGTTCAGTCACGGCGGCACCGGCACATTCGGGACCGGCGGCGGCTTCACCCCGCCGCCGAACAGCACCCTGTCCGGGATCCGCACCCCGCAGACCGAGCTCACCGGCGTCCGCAACCCTCTGAAGGGCGGCGACCCGTCCGCGCCGAAGAGCTTCGGCTTCGGCGGCGGCTCCGGCGCGTTCGGCTCCGGGGGCGCCGGAGGCGGCGTGGGCGGCGGCACGTCCAAGGGCGCCTTCGGCAGCGACGGCATCGCCCTGGACCCGCGCGCCCTCAACACCGCCGAAGGCGACCTCGCCGCCAAGACCGCGGCCGAGGAGGCCCGCATGGCCGAAGGCGGCATGGGCGGCATGGGCATGCCGATGGGCGGCATGGGCGGCATGGGCGCCGGCGGGCAGGGCCAGAACAAGGAACGCGAACGCAACACCTGGCTCACCGAGGACGAGGAAGTCTGGGGCGCCACCAGCGACGCGCTCGGCGGCGTGCTCGGCTCGACGCCCGATCCCGGAGGCCGACGGTGAGCGGCGCTTCCGACAGCACGCGCCGCGTCGACCCGGGGCATCCGTCCCTGGCCTTCGACCGGGCGAAGCTCGCGGCGCTCGTCGCCGACTCGGAGCGCCGGATGGCGGTGATCGCGGACGCGCAGCGCAAGGTCGCCGATCTGGCGGTCAGCACGCGGTCGCGGGACCGGTCGCTGTCGGTGGGGCTGGGGCCCGGCGGGGTGCTGACCGAGCTGACGTTCCACACCACCGGCTACCGCGAGATGGCGCCGGCCGAGCTGTCGCGGCTGGTGCTGGACACCGTCGCGGCGGCGCGCGCCGAGTACGCCGCACAGGTGGCGGAGGTCATGGCGCCGGTGCGGGAGGGGGCGGCGCTGCCGTTCGACGACATCGTGGCGGGGACGTTCGACATCTCCGAGTTCCTGCGCGGGGGGCCGTCGTGAGCGAGCCGATCCAGGCCGATCCGGACGACCTCGAGAAACACGGCAAGGTCTTCGCCGACCACACCTTCGTCATGGCGTCCGTGCACGACGACATCTACGGGCTGCTCGCCGGTGACATCGGCATCGGGCACGACGCGTTCAGCGAGGCGTTCCGTATCAACTATCTGACGCACGTGCGGGCCCTCGGCGACAGTGTGAAGGGCGCCAAGGAGGGGGTCCTGGGCATCAGCGAGGGCATGCGCAAGATGGCCGCCGACTACCGGGCCACCGACGACGCGGCGCTGCGCGGCGTGACCGGGACGGGATCGGGGCTCGGCCCCGGCACCGGCGGACCCCACCTGCCGCCGTCCACGCCGCCCCACACCGGCGACCCGCACCCCGCCCCGCACAAGCCCTGACATGGGCATCGACCTCCCCGAGCCGCTGCGCTGGCTGTTCAAGCTGACCGGCTCCGACTGGCCGGACGCCGACGAGGACAAGATCGCGGCGTTCGGGGCCGGCGTCGGCGGCATGTACGACAGGATCCAGACGGTCAACGAGGGCATCACCGAGAGCGTCCGGGCGGCGAACCTCTCCGGGTCCGGGCCGGCGATGACGCAGTTCACCGGCAGCATGCGCGAGGTGGTCGGCGACGGCCTGCCCGGGATGGGCGACGGCGCGCGCGTGATGGCCGAGGAGATCCACGCCGCGGCGCTGCAGGCCGAGTACAGCAAGGGCACCGCCGTCATCAACATGGCGATCATGGCGCCGATGATCATCGACGCCATCGCCGCCGCCCCGGAGACCTTCGGCGCCTCGATGGCGGTGGCCGAGGCCGGCATCGCGGCGGTCCGCACCACGGTGCCCAAGCTGCTGGGCCAGATGGTCGAGAAGGTCGTCACCAACACGGCGATGATGGAGGCCGGCGACCTCGCCGTGCAGGGCTACCAGATCCTGATCAAGCACGACCGGTCCGGTTTCGACGGCAAGCTGGCGCTGAACACCGTCGAGATGGGCGCGATCGGCGGCGCCGTCGACGGTCTGCTGACCGGCGTCATCATGAAGGGCGCCCCGAAGTACTTCAAGACCTCCGAGGCCGGGGTCAAGGACGCCGACAAGCTGATCTGGGCGCCTCCCAAGTGGGTCAACATGGGGACCCAAGCCGCCAACAACACCGTCACCTCGCTGATCATGGCGGGGATCAACGGCGAGCCGATCGACGGCAAGAGCCTGCTGGAGGGTGCCGGGATCGGCATGCTGTTCGGCGGCCTGGCCCGCACCGGCGGCGGCGTCAAAATCAAGCCGTTCGACACATTCCACATGTCCGAGGACTTCCACACCGGCGACACGTGGATCCGCCCGAACGGCGCCTACACGACCGACAAGACGGGCACCAACGACTTCTCCTTCAACGTCCGCCGCCAGCCCGGCTCCGGCGACGGAACGAAGAACGTCTACTACGGCGACCCCAACGTCACCCACCCTGAGGGCACCCCGCCGCTCCCGAAGCGTCTCGGCCCGGTCATCGACAAGCTCCTCGAGGACCACCCCGAGGGCGCGCCGAAGCCGCAGGTCGTCGTCCTCGAACACACTCCCCCGAGCGACCTCGAGGGCATCCGGGCGCTGGCCAAGGACAAGGGCGTGGACGTCGTCGTCCCGCACGGCGCCGTCGAGAACGGCCCGAACGGCTCGATCCGCGTCCCCGGCTCCGACGGCGGCAGCGGCTTCCGCGTGATCCGCGCCGACGGCACCGAGGAACACCTCGGCCCGGTCTACGATCCGCGCCAGGCCGTCGGCGAGACGGTCGTCGGCGGCGTGCCGCCGGTCGCGAAGATCTCCCTGGGCTCCGGTGGCGAGAAGTTCGTCTCCCGCGAGGTCCTCGGCGACGGCGACTGCACCATCTCCTCCCTCGCCGACTCCGCGCTGAGCCAGGGCGTGTCGAAGAAGAGCCTGCACGCCGAGGGCCTGGACCTGTCGCATCCCGATGGCGCAGACCTGCGCGAGTACCGCAACCGCCTCGCCGACGAAGTGGCCGCGCGCAGCACCGACACCCGCGGCGGATCCCCGGTTCTGCTCGGCGAGCTCGGCCCGAAGGGCGCCCGCGAACTCCTCGGCAAGATCGACGAGCACGGTCCGCCCAAAGCGTCTTCGAGCTCTCACATAGACGCCCTGGACCTGGCCGTTTCGCGGCCCACGGCCAAGGACCCGGTCGCCGAGTTGACCAAGCGTCTGGAGCAGGACCCCAGGAGAGTTCTGTCAGCCCTCGAAGACCACTACGCGGCGACCGGCGACAAGGGCATGGCGCAACTCGCGGCCTACGCCAAGGCCAAGGTGGAGAACGGCGGCGGCGTCCCGCAGCACCGCGACCTGCTCGACTACGCCATCCGCGAGCGCACCCTGGCCGAGACCCCGCTCGGCGGCGAGATGCTCCAGGCCGTCGCGCACACCTTGGGACTGGACGTGGTGGTGGTCAGCGACAAGCCGGCGTTCCACCTCAACGGCGACGCCCCCAAACGCGTCTACGTGCATCGGGTCGACACCGGCGACGGCCGCAACCACTACCGCGCACTGCACCCCGAGTCGACGTCACCGGCGAAGTTCAAGGGTCTCACTCCGCAACGCCGTGTCCCGGTCTCTTCTCGGGGCGGCCACGGCGCGGTGCACCGCGCATCGGACGGCACCCCGGACAACGCCCTGCACCGCCTCGCCGGCGGCGCCCGCAACCGGGCCGACCAGACCGACCCGGCCACCAGGGACCGCAGCGGCGGCCTCCCCACCACTCCCCGACCGACCACACCACACGACCCGACGCCCGACGTCGCCACGCTGATGCAGCAGGCCGGGCGCGGCCACGGCACCCCCGCTCCCGCCCACGACGGCTTCGAGGACGTCCTCGGCCCGGACGTGATGAACGTCCGCGCCGTCCCGGACAAGCCGCACTTCCTCAGAAACCTGCATTTCGACGACCTGCCCCCGGAAAACGTCGCCAGGTTCTTCGACGCCGTCGACATGGCGCGCCCCGACGGCCCCGCATGGGACCTCCCGAACCTGTTCACCGGTTCGGCCCACGGGCAGACACCGACAACGATCCCCCGCGTCCTGCACAGCATCTGGCTCGGCGGGCCGCTGCACGACGACCACGGCGACCGGCACAACTTCATGGAGGTCATGGGGTCGAACGCGGACCGGACCGGTCTCACGGCGGTGCTGTGGACCGACGTCCCCCGGCACGAGATCGACCAGGTCCGCACGCTCGCCCCGGACGCCGTGCCCACCCCGCGCCAGACCCAGATCCGGGAGATGCTGGACTGGGCCGGACGGCACGACGTCCGCCTAGCCAACGTCGACGAGGTGTTCGCCGGCAGCGACAGGGCCGAACTGCACGCCCAGATCGCCACCGAACGTGCCCGCACCACCGGGACCGGCTACGCCGGCGCCAGCGACCTGCTGCGGATCGACATCCTGCACCGGTTCGGCGGCGTCTACACCGACGGCGACAACCACGCGACCGCCGACCTCGTGCGCTTCCTGCACGAGACCGAGCAGGACACCCAGCACCACCAGTTCGCCATCTCCAGCCTGAACGGCTCCGTCAACAACTCGGCCTTCATCGCCCCGCCGCGCAACGCGATCGTGCACGAGTACCGCGAGAACCTGAAGGACCGATACGCCACGCCTCTGCGCCAGCTGCTCACCGAGCGCGCCGCGCAGGGCAGGCCGGAACGATACGAGGAACGCCGACCGAACTTCGAGACCTCCCGGCTCGACAACCGCGACCTGCGCACCGAGGTCATCAACCGCAGTGGTCCGACCTCCTGGTACTACGACAAGCTGGCCACGAAGTTCAACGGCGAGAACCGCACCTGGTTCCGGACCATCACCAAGGACCACATCGAGGCCGGTTCCGAGGCGAGCTGGCTCTCGGACCACCCGCAGCCGCACACTCCCCCGGCGGAGGCGGTCAAGGCGGCGGTGACGGTCCTGCACCGGGAAGCGGTCAACCGCGAAGGCGTCCTGCACCTGCCCGCGGTCGCCGACATCATCGGCAAGGCGGCTCCCGAGGACCGGGAGCACATCTGGCACGCCGTCCTGCACACGATGCACGAGACGTGGCCGAAGGCGAAGTACCCCCGGCCTGACATCGTGGTCTCCGGCCGCATCATGCTAGGCGCGGGACGCGGCATCAAGAACCAGTCGATCCCGCGCTTCGTCAAGGACTACCTTCACGACAGCGGGTTGTTCCCGGAAGCCACGATCCACAGCTCGGTCGGGAACACCTTCACCCCCCGCGATCCCCGGTACCTCGCCGAGGACCTGACCAAGGCCGGCCTCCAGCGGGTCGGCCAGGAGCGTGGCCAGGACATCTCCCGCGTCCACCAGCTGCTGTTCGGCGACCCCGACATGTTCGAGTCGGACCGGACGCGTCAGGCCGCGAAGATCCTGGACCTTCTGCACGCCGCTTCTCCCGGCGACAGCCGCCGGGACCCGTTGTGGACGGCCAAGGCACTACGCGACGTAGTGGAGCAGCGCTTCGGCGCCGACGGCGACTACGATCACGACGCCCACCTGCAAACCCTGCTCGCCGACGCCGGGACCTTCGGCCGCCGCGGCACCCGCGGCCCGGACGCGTACCGGCGGCACTCCGAGTACTCGCGCGCCGTCCCGGACGGCACGGATCCCGACAAGGTCGCCAACGACCTGAGCCCGCAGCCGGCGCGCAGGCGCGCCCCCGGCGCCAAGGACCTCACGAAACGCTGGGACCGCGCGGTGGACACACTGTCCCTGGAGCGGGAGCTTCGCGACGAACTCCATCAGGACCTGACCCCGGAACAGCGACGCGGCCTGTGGAAGGCCGTCGGACTGTATCGCCGCCAGCACGGGAACGCCTCCTCCGAACGCCCCCTGACGGTCGCCGACCTCGCCGGCTTCCGGACCCGGCTCGCCACCGCGCACCCCCGGCTCGGCGCCGGGGACTCGCCGCACGAGTGGCTCCGGAACCTGACCGACCACCTCCACGAGGTGAGCCCGGTGACCGGCCGCGTCAGCATCAGGGATCTGACCCGGCACGTCGCGCGCACGCAGCAGGAGGACCAGCACTTCGGAGCGCGCTTCCCGGAGCCGCCGGCGACCCTCAAGTGGTGGCGCGAGGACGCGCGGGAAACCCTGCGGCAGTTCGACGAACTCGGCCCGCTGGTCCAGCACCTGCCGCCGGCCCGCTACCGGGACCTGATCCACCACGCCGGCCACGCCACCGAGTTCCCCCAGCGGTACCACCTGCTCAAGCAGCTGCACATCAACATCTCGCACATCCAGCCGGACAACGTCCGGATCGCCGTGCAGGGCTCGCGGTTCCACCGGCGGCTGTCCGACGAGCTGCGCCGCTTCGGCCCGGACATCGAGGTCGAGCGCCGGGATCAGCCCGCCTTCAACCACCATGCGGAGGCGGCCGAGTTCCGGGCCGAGTACGTCGAGATGCGTTCCGACGGCAGTGGCATGTGGATCCGCGACCCCCGCTCGCCACACGACATGCGGGTCCGGCCCTCGGCGACGACCATGCGGCCGGACCCCGGCCACTTCACCGTCACCCTGCACGGGTCACCGGACAAGGTGCACGTCGGCAAGGCTCACCTGTCCGCCGCGGACGTGGCCAACCTGCTGCGCCACACACCGGAGTGGGCGGACGACCCGCGTCCGATCCGGATGATCGCCTGCAACACCGGCGAGCACGACCACGGCTTCGCCCAACAGCTCGCGGACCACCTCGGGGTCGAGGTCAAGGCCCCGAACACGGTCGTGTGGGGCACCGTCCACGGCAAGCCCTACGCCTCCACGCTGGTCTACCGGCCCGACGGCACGATGCGGCCCGTCAAGGAAGTGGACGGCGCCTACCGGGTCTTCACGCCCCACACCAGGAACCCCGACGGCACGGTGCGGCCGAACCCGGTGCGGCTCGACACCTCCTACGAGTACCTCGGCCGCAAACCGGCGCTGACCGTCCTGAGCCGCGCCGTCGCCGGCCCCTTCGGCGACGCCCTGGCCGGACGCGACCCGGTCGCCCGAAAGATCATCGACGACTGGCGCCATCTGATGGGCCAGACCGGCGGCACCAGCGAGAAGGCGTTCCAGGTGTCCGAGAGCGCCCGCGACGCCCTCGACAAGGTCCTGACACCGGACACGGTCCAGTGGATGTTCCGCTACGCGCCGCCGGGCTCCGAGGTGAACCAGGCTCTGCACGTCCTCACCGGCTCACGGATCCGCGCCCAGCACGGCGGCCGGGACGAACAGCCCGCGATCATCTCGCCCAGGAGCTCGGCGTACGCCCGGCCGGAAGACTCCGGGCACGGTGCGCCGAGCACGGTGGGCCCGGTCGACGAACACGCCAGGCGCACCCGGGCGGAGTACGCCAAGACCGGCGAGCGGCCAGTCAGCGAGCTGATCCAGAGCTCGCATCTGAACGGCAAGACGGTCGACCAGTCCGCGCGGGAACTCGTCGACCGCATCCAGTCCCGCACCTACACTTCCCGGCCGCCCACGGCGCACGAGGTCCGGACCCTCGTCGACGTCCTCACCGTCGCCGAGGACATCGGTTTCAAGCCCGACTTCTTCCCGCCCGGCGCGCATCTCGCCGAGCTCAAAGCCCTGTGGAAGGCCGTCGAGACGCACCGCGAGGTGCTGCCCGCGCACTCCGCCGCGCTGGAACGGCCGATCCGCTTCGAGGACTTGGAGCATCTGGGCCGCCAGCTCGGCCACCGCCAGGCCGCGGACGAGGCGCCGATCGCGTGGGTGCGCCGTCTGAGCACCGACGTCGACGCCTTCCGCGCCGCGCATCCCGGCAAGCCGCTGTCGGCTTCGGCCATGGCGCACCGCATCCCGGACCAGACCGTCCAGCATCCCAAGACCTCGCCGCCGCCACCGTCGCCGCCGCGCACCGAGGTGTCCGACGCGGAGGCTCGCACGTTGTCGGACGCCCTCGGCGGCCACGTCCCCGTCGAGGCGATCAAGAAGCTGTCGGCCGTCCAGTTCGCCAAGTTCCCCACCGGCCGGGATCCACGCCGCGAACCGCGGCTCTCCGACTTCCGGGACCTGGTCCACCAGCTGCTCGGCCCGGACCACGAGCTGAACAGCGGCATCGCGACCCTCGCCGCCGCCGCGACGCGCGCCCGCAAGGAAGGCAGCCTGAGCTCGCTGGACGCCGCACTGCTCCACGATCCCGGCGATTTCGTCCGCGAGCCGTGGTCGCAGGTCCGGTACGAGCTCCACGCCCCCTGGGCGGACCGGCACGTCATCGAACGCGACGCCGCACTGCTCTATTACCGGGCGTTCGGCACCCACGTCCCGGCCCGCCCGGACGCCGCCACCGTCCGGGACATGCGACGGGCGGTCCAGGTCGCCAAACTCGCCCACTCCTCCTACGACCGGCGCGGCCAGGCCGATCCGGACGCCTTCTACCGCGACCTGGGGTCCCGCCTGCGGCCGCTCCGCGGCGAGACCGGTGCGCCGTCGGACCCGTTCCACCGGCTGCTGCACGCCGCCGGCTCCGGCGACACCCGGCGTCAGAACCCGGACTTCCTCGCCGCCCCGATCCGCGATCGGCTGCACGGTCCGAGCACGCCGCGACCGCCGCTGGGACACGACGTGCCGCCCGCGGACACGACGCGCGGACGCGACCTCGCGGCCAAGCTGCCGGGCTTGTTCACCGCCACCGGCTTCGGCGGCCACGAGCACCTCGCCTCGCGGCTGCGGGCCCTGATCCCCGGCCGCGGACCGCTGCGGTTCGAGGTCGGGCTGCCGACCGAGCTGCGCGAGGGCTTCGGCGCGATGGTCGACGGCGGGCTGACGCTGCGGGTGACCCGCGACGGCCACGCCTACGACGTCCATCTCAAGGCCCTGCTCAAGAGCGCCCCGGAGGCGGTCGAGGAGTCCGGCGGCAAGGCCAAGAACGAGAGCCGGTTCTTCCGCACCGGCGACGACGGCGGCGGCGCGCACGGCACGAGCCGCACGCTCACCGTGGACGCCGGGCTGAAGACCGGATACGGGCCGGGCAGCGTCGGCGCGAACATCGGCACCTCGCGGATCCGCAGCCGGGAGGTGACGTCGTCGGAGTCCTACGGCGGCGACATCTACCTCGACCCGTCCGACGGCACGCACCGCCACACCCTCGCGGCCGAGGTCCACATCGAGGTCACCGACCCGGCCACCGGGCACTGGGCCCAGGACGTGCCGCGGGCCGGCGACCCGCCGCACACCGTCGAGCTGCGGATCCAGGACCACCTGACGGCCACCGAGGGTTTCGACAGCGCGCCGAAGAAGCTCACCAAGGCCCTCGACGACTCGTCGATCGACCTGCTGCTCGGCGAGCGCACCGGCTACGGCGACCCGCTGAAGCGGGACTTCCTGCAGCTGCTGCACGACAGCGGGCTGACCCTCGACGAGAAGGCGCGCGGCGACGTCGACGCGTACTTCAGCGACCTGGCCTCGCCGCACAACATCGCCGACCTGCACAGCGCCGATCCGCTCCGCAGGGCCGGGCTGACCACCGAGATCCAGGCCACCGGCCGCGACGGCCGGCGGGTCGCGATCAGCCTCGGCGCGCACGCCGAGGCCGAGACCCTGGCGCAGGTGAGCGCCTCACGGGCCGGGTTGAAGATGGACACGGTCACGCGGCACACCGTGAAGCAGGGCGTCAGCACCGGCCGGGGCGGCGGGCTGCCGAGCAGCCTGACCGGTTCGGTGAAGGCGCCGGACGGGAAGACCAACGCGGGCCTCGGGGTGAGCGGCAACAGCACGCGAACCGAGACGTCGAGTCTGGAGTCGGCGTACACGGTGACCCGGACGGTCCGGGCCGAAGACGAGAACGCCTCGTACCGGCTGGTGTCGAAGGTCGACCTGCACGTGGCGGTCGACGGCAAGGCCCCGCGCACGTTCAGCGCGGACGGGGCGCCGGCCTGGATCCGCCTGCGCACGGCCGACCACGCCCGCCTGGTCGCGGAGGACGGCGCCGGCCCGCGGCGGCCGGCGGCGGAGGAGGACGCGGGCAAGCTGGACCCGCGCCTGGTGACACCGGACGGCCTGCCGCTCGGCCAGGTGAAGGAGATCTCGAACCTCGACGGGCTCTACAAGGACCTGACCGCCAAGCTGAGCGCCCATCTCCCCGAGGAGGCGTCGCAGGATCTCGCGAAGCTGTTCCACGACGACCCGACGGGCTCTTTCCTGCACGGCGAGGACGACGCGCACCGGAACTGGCGGCGGATCGTCGCCGCGGTGGCCGGTCCGGCTCTGGGCCAGCGCGCCGACGCGCTGACCGGCGAGGGCGTGACGGTGCCGCTGCGGATCGGCGGCCGGGACGTGCCGCTGCGGCTGGCGGTACGCGATCTGGACGCCGGCCACGCCACGTCGCTGGGCACCGATCCGAAGCTGATGCCCATCTCGGTCCACCAGGCGTCACAGGCCACACGGCTGCGCAGCACCCGGCAGCAGGACCTGTCCTTCGAGGGCTCGCTCGGCGTGGGCAAGAACAACGGGTTGTTCAAGGCCGTGCTCACCGGCCGCGAGACGAAGGCCGCGCGCTCGACGGTCTCCGGCGGCACGCGGCAGTACACGCGCAGCAACAGCGGCAGCGAGCTGTTCGACGTCAAGGGCCGGCTGCACTGGAAGCTGGAGAGCGACGAACACCCGCTGGAGGGCTCGGTGGCCGGCGGCCTGCACCTGTGGGTGTCGTCGGACCTGGTCAAGACCGCCTCCGGTCTCGACCACCTGCCGGCGCTGCGGCCGCTCCCGGCCCGGGAGCACTCGCCGCTGATCAAGACGCCGATCCACATGGCGGTCACCGGCGGCGGGCTGGACAAGCTGCGCGCCGAGGTCGCGAAGCACAACCCGGCGCTGGCCGACGCGTTCGGCACCGGCCGCTTCGCCGCGCAGCTGCCACTGCTGGCCGGCGGCGGGGTGCGGGTGGCGCCGGGCGTGCACTGGGACGTCACCCCGACCGGACGCCCGCAGGTACTGCGGAAGATCGAGGTCTACGTCGAGAGCCACGGCGAGGCCGGGACCGCGGTCGACCACGATCTGGAGACGCGCTCCGGCAAGGGCGGCTCCGGGTTCGGCGGCGGGAGCGGGTCCGGGCTGGCAGGCGGGGCCACGGTCAGCCACTCACGCGACACGGCGCGGGGCTCGAACACGGGCGGCGGCGAGAGCAGCACGCGGTTGATGACCGCCAAGACGGTGCCGATGGCGCTGGTGCGCACGGAGGTGCGGCACCGGGTCACCGGTGTGGACGGCCGTCCCGTCGAAACCACCGGCGAGACGCTCGTGCTGGTGCCGCTGACCGAACTGCACGGCCGTCTGGAGCACTTCGACTTCCCGGTCGACGGCGCCGACCACGTCTTCGAGGGCTTCACCGGGCCGGGGCGGGGCGAGCCGTCGCCCGCCCTGGAGGCCGGGATGCTGTTCGGCCCGGTCGGCGCACACCCGGACGGCGGGCTCGGGCTGGAGGCGGCGGCCAAGGCCCGGGAGGCGTTCGGCGACCGCGACCTGGACGAGCAGGTGCGCGACCTGTTGCAGACCCCGACGCTGGCCTCGCAGATCAGGAAGCTGAGCGACGGCGGGCTGACCCACCCGATCGTCACCGAGAGCGGCGGCCGGTACGAACTGCGGATCCAGGCCGAACCGGTCGGACGCCCGGTGCTGCACAGCACCAACGCCACCGGCGGCGCCAAGATGTACAACGCGGCGTCGAAGACCTCGAACGAGCGCGGCGGCACGTCGAAGACCACGACCGGCGCCGCGACCGCCGGGATCGAAACCCCGGTGTTGAGCCTCTCCGGCACGCACAGCCGGTCGGCGACGCGGGGCGACGTGGAGACCCGCGCCCGGCGTGACGTCGAGAGCGAGGGCCTGCGCTTCTCCGGCGAGTCCATGGACGAGTACCGCCAGGACGTCGAGTACAAGTACACCGTCACCCGGATCTCGCACCCGTTGTGGAACCTGCACTTCGGCGACCGCCCGCCGGAGGCGCTGCGGAAGTCGGTCGGCGGCAGCTACGTCGCCGAACTCCGGGTCTTCGAGCCGAAGACGCTCAAACTGGAGCCGACCGGCGAGCACGGCGCCTTGGCCGACGACGCGGTCCCCCTGGACTGGCACGGTCAGGAGAAGGTCACCGACCTGTTCCGCGAGTTCGGCGGCAGCCGGGAACGGCACGCCCCACCGGACGCGAAGGTGTTCTCCAAGGGCACGTTCACCAGCTCTCTGCACGACATACTCAAGCCCGGCGGCGCCGAGTTCCACGGCGCGGACCTCGGCGGCCGGACGCTGACGACGAAGCACGGCGTCCGGATCGAGGGGAAGCTGAACGCGCCGAAGAGCATCGCGTATCTCAAGGCCGGCGCCGAACGCGAGTCGTTCAGCCACCGCGAGGTGGCCTCGACGACCGAGCACGCCACCAGCACCAAGAAGGACACCAAGGGCCAGGTCTCGGTCTCCGGCGTCACCCCGACCGGCGTGACCGTCGGCGGCCGGTTCGGCGTCGGCCACGCCGGCGAGCAGCGGGAGAAGACCACCCACACGCAGAGCGCCGAGACCCGGCCGCGCTGGGACCGCCAGCCCGGGGCGCTGTACGCGGTGCACGTGCCGGTGGAGCTGACGCTGGACTTCGGCCGCGGGGCGCCGAAGCACACGACGGTCGACGTGCTGGTGCACGTGGACGAGGCCGGCGCCCGGGAGCTGGGGATCTCGGACGGGGCGCTGCGGACGGCACGCGGCGAGGCGCCCGAGCCGCAGCCACAGCCACAGCCACATGAGCAGCAGCATGAGCAGCAACAGAACGAGCGACCGCAAAATGGGCACGACCAGCACGACCAGCACGACCAGCACGAGCGGCCCGTCGACCAGCCCGAACCGCCTGTCGACCAACACCAACCGCCTGTCGACCAGCCCGAACCGCCTGTCGACCAACACGAGCAGCCTGTCGACCAGCCCGAACCACCACCGCTCGACGACGCGACCCGGCAGGCGCTGTCGTCGCTGACCCCTGACCAGCTCACCGAGCTCGAAAACCTGGCCCGCGCCCGCACGGCCGAAGAGTTCCAAGAGCTGTCCCTCCGCGCCGCCCTCTCGCCGGGCCACGCCGACACGGCGTTGCTCGAGCGTGTCCCCGGTCTGCTGTCGCGCGATCACGCGTTGCAGGCTGTCCACGCGTTCCGGACCGAGCATCCGCCGGTGCCGACCCACGACTCCGTCGCTTCGCTCATCGCGCCGTTCGCCGAGCACGGTGTCAGCGTCCGTGTCATCCCGGCCGGCACCACGATCTACCGCGCGGTCGACATCCGCACCGCGCTCGCGCACCTGAACGGTGCCGTCGAGGCGCGGAACCGGCCCGGCTGGATGCAGCTCGGCCGCGGCCTCTACACCAGCCCGACGCACGACAGCGCGGCGATCTACCGGGACCGCCCCGACAAGGTCATGCTCCGCATGACCCTCACGCGCGACATGGTCGGCATGGACGTCGCGCACGACGGCGGCAACGTCGACCAGATCGGCCGCCGGCTCGGAGAGCGGCACGAGGGCGTCGCCCAGGTCTCCGAGGCCGGAGCGCGGCTGATGGCCGGATCCGACTTCGTCTCAGTGCACCATCCGGACGCCGATCCTTACGAGATCAAGTTCCACGAGGGCGCCTTCGGCGACTTCGCCATCGAGCCCGAGCACGGCTTCCCAGGCTTCGGCGACGGTGTGCACGCCCTCTACGGCGACTGGTCCGCCAACCCGACGGACCTCCCTCTGCGCGCCACCGAGGTCCTGGCCCGCCTCGGCACCGAACTGGACCCGCAGCTGTTGTGGCATCAGGTGACCGCCGAGCACGTCCGCGCCGCTGCCGCCGCACGCGGTCTGCCGCCGGACCAGATCCGCCAGCTGCACGACCGCGTACTCGCCGAACCCGGCAGCCTCGTCCAGCCACATCTGGTGGAGTGGGGCGCGACCATCAAGCACGGCGCCGAGGGAAGCATCGTCACCGACGTCGACAACCGCTTCGTGGTGAAAGTGCCGACCCCGGCCGGCGTCCCCGCGCTGCGGAACGAGGCGCACGCCCTGCGCGAGCTGCACAACCCACCGCTACCGGGCGCGAAGATCGTGGAGCTGCTGCATACCGGACCGGCGGAGATCCCGGTCGAGCGCGGCGAGGCCGGCCGGTCCACGGTCGTCGGGCCCGTCGTCGTGCTGCGCAAGGCCGACGGCGCCCTCAACGACCCCGGCTTCCTCACCGGTCTCACCCCGCGGGAACGCACGAAACTCGCGGTGGACCTGATCGACACGGTCCACGCCCTGCACCAGGCGAACTGGACGCACGGCGACATCGGACTCAAGAACACGCTCCACGACCGGCGGCCCGGCACCGGCGTGCGCTCCGTCCTGGCCGACTTCGGCGCCGCGAGCCACGAACCCGACGCCGCGATGATCGGCCAGGACCGCCGGGATCTGTTCAAGACCGTCTACAACATCCTGACCGGCGACCACCGGGACAACTGGCTCACCGCGGCGGATCATCGGCATCTCGACGGCCCCGCCGAGGACTTCTTCCAAGGCCACGCCACGCCGGAGCACCTGACGCCGGCCGAGCTGAAGACCCACCTGCGGCGCCTGTTCCCGGACCACTTCCAGGACGAAGACGCCCGCGCCCGCGAAACCTCCGCCACGCCGTCCGGCGTGGTCAGCCGCGGCGAGTTCCCACCCCCGCATCGGCTGACCCCCGAGAGCATCGGCGACCTGCCGGTCAGCCAACGGTTCGCACGCGGCGCCATGGGCGAGGTGTTCCGCACCGAGCACGAGGGCCGTGGCTACGCCGTCAAGCAGCCCACCGCCGAGGGCCTCGCCGACTTCCGCAACGAGATCAGCAACCTGATCAAGATCGACGATCGCCACCCGGACGGCAACTTCGCCAAGTACCGTGGCCACGTCGACGACGACGCCACCGGTCGGCACCGCCTGGTCCTCGACCTCGCCGACACCTCGCTGGAGCGCCTGATGGCCGACGGCGGGCTCACCGCGCTCCCCCTGGCCGAACGTGCCCGGATGGCCCGCGACCTCATCAGCGCGGTCCGCGCCATGCACGCGATGGACCTCAGCCACAACGACATCAACCCGAAGAACGTCCTGGTGTCCGAGGTCGGCGGCCACCAGCGAGCCGTGCTGACGGACTTCGGCAGCACCGGGCCATCGCGGTTGTCCGCGGCGGACATCGACAAGGCGCTGGAGGACAAGGCGGCGGAGATCGGGATCCCCGTCGAATACCTCGGCGACATGAGGGACGACATCATCAGGGGTCTCGGTCAGGATCGGGCCGAGATCGACCGCGCCGCCGTGGCCGCGACCGTCGGCCAGATCCTCGGCCTGGACCACCTCGATCCCGCGCTCTCGCTGGACGAGCTGGAACAGCACCTGCGCGACCAGCTGCCCGGCGATTACCCGGACCCGGTCACGACCCCGTTCGCCCGGGGCGGCGGCGCCCACGGCGACCGCGAGCCGTTCCACGACGACGAGCTCACCGCACTCGCCGAGCACGTCGTCAAGACCTTCCCCAACAAGCCGAACCACCTCCTGCTCCGCGACCCGGAGCACCCGCGCGCCGGTGAGCTGGAATCCACCAGCCGCGCCCTGCCGGAGGAGCACGGATACTTCACCGTGGACGCGCACGGCGGCCCGGACGGCGTCCACCTCGGCGACCGCCGCCTGACCGTGGAACAGCTCGCCCGCATCATCGAGGCGGACCCGCACTGGCAGCGCACGCGCTCGCCGATCCGGCTGGCCTCCTGCGACACCGGACGCGACCCCCGGGGCTTCGCCCAGCAGCTGGCCCACCGCCTCGGCGTCGAGGTCAAGGCGCCGACCGACAAGCTGTGGGTCTCGCATCGCGGCGACACGTTCGTCACCGGCCACCACTACGCCGAGGACGGCACCGTCCGCCCGGTGAAGGCGATCACCGGCAGCTGGCACGTCTTCTCCCCGCACGAGGGCACCGGACCCCGCGTCGACACGGCCGACCTGCACGCCGGTGACGGCATCGACGAAGCGGCGCTGGACACCTTGCGGTCCTTCAGCGAAGACGACCTGGCCCGCCTCCAGCACCTCGCCGAGACCATGACGCCCGAGGAGATCCAGCGCCTCGGACGGCAGGCGGTCCTGTCCGGCGTCGACCATCCGGACGTCGAGCTGCTCAGCCGGATCCCGCCGGGCCTGAGCCCGGAGAAGGCGGTCCGGGCGGCGCGCGCGGCCCACGCGGCGTTCGACTCCGTCGCTCGAACAGCCGCCGAGATCGCCAAGGCGGAACAGGAGTACGCAGACAAGGTCGGCAAGAAGCTGGAGGAACTCGGCTGGAAGCTGAAGGGCGGCGGCCGCACCGACGTCTACTACCTGCCGAAGGGCGCCGACTACCGCGGAGACAACCTGCTCAGCGGGCAGATCGCGGCCTCCCAGGTCCACCCGGCCAGGAGCTACGCGACCCAGCGCGACCGCCAGGCCCTGCGGTGGCTCGCCTCAGCCGCCATGAACCGGCTGGAGCGCGAGGGCCTGGAGCCGCACGAGGTCCAGGCCGGGCTGACCGAGGACGGCCACCTCTATATCAGCGCCAACGTCGACAAGGCAGGGATCCGCTTGGAATCCCTGCTCAACGGCGACCCGACCGACCGCACGGTCGAACAGACCCGGAGGGCACTGCAGGATCTGTTCCCCGACTCGCTGAAGGAGTGGAACACCACCCGCAAGCAGATCGTGGAACTGCGGCGCCGGCACCGCGAGGCGACGACGTCCAAGCAGCGGACCGCGATCGAGAAGGACATCCGCGGCCTGGTGCGGAAGATCGGCGGCAAGAACCTCGGCGACCTGCAGTATCGCGAGCGCATGGTCCGCCACTCGGTCAAGCTGACGGAGACGGTCGCCGATCCGCACTCCGCGCGTGCACAGACCCAGAAGCGCTTCGTCGAGGCTTTGAAGAACGGCATCACCGTGGTACTCCACGACAAGAACGGAACCCACGCCGAGATCCGTATCGCGGGCCACGTCAAGGCCAAGGGCACGGACCCCGCCACGCTCCAGGTGGCCGGCGTCAAGCGCCCCTGCGCGGTCTGCGCCACGCGACTGGTGGACCTGAAGGTCCTGAACGCCGACGGTGAGTTCTCCATCGGTCCGGCCTGGGCCTCCGGCGGCGCCTTCCGGGGCTTGACCGACAGCGTCAAGGCGGAGGACTTCGCCGCGCTGGTCCACCAGCTCGCCACCAAGCACGACGGAACCACGTTCACCGACGGACTCCTGGAAACGGCGCCCAGCAAGGACGCCGACAGCGACTCGGACACCGATACGGAATACTCCGTCCAAAGCTCGGATGACGAGGACATGCTCAGCGACGACGAGCGATCGGCGATCGAGGACCTCGTCGAGGACATCGAGGACATCGAGGACGAGGACATGCCCATCGAGGACTGGTACGAGGCCCTCAACATGTACGGCGTCCCGGTCCCCGGCATCTTCAGTGGCGACTTCGAGGAAGACTCCGATGTCGAAATGGAAGGAGCCCCATGGTGATCCGCATCGCCAAGGTCTTTGACGGCGCCGTCGACGGCACGCCGTTCTACACCCCCGACCACCCGCGCCTGGAACCCACGGCGCGCACAGAAGTGCTGTCCTACCTGACAGCCGGTGCCCCCTTGCTCGCGACCACCGCCACGGAACCCGACTTCGTCGATCCGGCCCGCGGGGAAGTCGTGCCGATGAACTTCCGGACCGATGGCACGTGGGTTTGGAACGATGCCCTGACCTACTACGTGTCCGAGTACGGGTACGCCCCGGAACCCGACTTCCTCGCCGTGATGCGGGCTACTGATTTCCAATGCCCGGTGCCGACGACGGCAGCCGTGGAGCGGGCTTTGGACGAATTGTTCGCCTGAGCGCAGACGGGTCACTCCCCGTCGCGCCGCAGCGCCCTTCTCCGTCCCACGTTGCGCACCCAAGTCGGTATCAGCCAGGCCGATCCGCCGCCCAGCACCGCGACGCCCGCCAAGGCCCGGCTCTTGCGGACGGGGATCGGGACCGTCGACTGCGGCACGATGATCTTCGTCGTCACCCGGTCCGCCGGGTTCACGCCGGCCCGGTCCTGGAGGCTGACCAAGCTGTCCTGCATGGCCGCCGTCAGGATCTTCAGGGAGTTCATCGCGGCGGGTACGGTCGGGCCGTCCGCCGTGATGTCGAGGCGAGGAAGCCAGTAATACGGTTCCTGCACCGTTCCGCTGTTCCGGGGCGTCAGCTGGTATCCCGCCGCCATCCCGCGCGCGTGCAGCTCGGCGGCGCTCGAATCGCTGGACAGCCCCTGGGCCACCAGCGCCGCGGTCGCGGCCAACGAGCCCTTCACGTCGGCGTAGGGGTTCGGATTGTCCGCTTTGGCGAGCTCGGATTCAGGAGCCTGCACCGAGAGCACGATCTCGGACCGGTACCGGGGCGCGGGGTGGGAAGCCAGGTAGCCCGCCACCATCGTCACCGCGAGGATCGGCACCGCGAGGTGCCACGGCCGGAAGTGCCGTCGCACGGTCCGCCACAGTGATCGCATTCGCTCCCCCACCCGGTTTCACAACGGGCCGTCGGCTCCAACGACTCATCCTGCTCGCCCCCACGCCTCTTCGCCCCTTCCATCGGGAGATCCCTGAGTGCGCGGCTTTACTTTTTCTTTCCACAGCCCTGATGGGGTCATATCATGGACCTTCGTCGGACCTCTGTCTGGGGCCCGCCGCGGATAGCCGACGTGAAACGTGGGGGGACCATGGATCTCGGCACGATGCTCCGCGTCATGATCAAGCGCTGGTACGTGAGTGTGCCCGCGTTGCTCATGGCGATCGCATTGCCGGTGGTGGCGTGGTTCGCCGTGCCCGCGAAGTACTCGTCGACGTCGACGATCAGCCTGCTGAACTCGCAGGCGGCGTCCAGCGGGACCGGACGGACGGGCAACCCGTTCACCGCGTTCGACAACTCGCTGACGGGGCTCGCCGACTATCTGGCGCGGACCCTCAACTCCGACCAGTCGATGGCCGATCTGGCCACCAAGCACGGCGTCACCGATCTCGCCGCGGCCGAGCTCGCGCCGAACGCGTCAGGACCCTTCATCACGCTGACGATCACCGGCAAGGACCCGGTCAAGATCCTCGCGGAGATGCAGACCTTCGACCAGTTCGCGATCGACCAGCTGAGCGCGATCCAGACCACCACCACGGACGCGCTGAAGGCGCCGCTGCCGGCCAACGTCCTGGTCCGGGCGATCGTCATGGTGGCGCCGCAGAAGCCGATCACCTCGATGAAGTCCAAGCTCGAGGACGTCGCCGGGGCCGGGGTCGGCGGCATGGTCGTGCTGTTCGTGGCGGTGTTCGGGTCCGAGGCCCTGGCGATCCGGCGCGGCAAGCCCGCGACGGCGCCGTCCCGGAAGGGCGAGCCCGCGTCCAAGAGCTCTGCCACCTCGTCGACCACCCTCCGGCGGCGGAGCTCGAGCAGCGCCGAGGCGACGGCCGGTGGTAAGGCTGAAGCCGCCCCTGCGGAGGACTCCTCGTTCTTCGCCGAGTCGAGCGCGGCGAGCGCCTCCGGTGCTTCCGGCTCGTCCACGGCGAGCGCCGCCGGCCGTTCCGAGTCCAAAGGCTCGCTCGCCCGTCGCGCCTCCACGGCTCCCACCCCGACTCCGCTGGAAACCACCATCGCGCTCCCCCGCTATCGGGAACCCGACCTCGAAGCCGAGGACGAGCCCGAGGCCGAGCCCTGGATCGACATCGAGCCCGTTCCGCTCGGCTCCTTCGAGGACTTCGCGGTCGGCGACCGTGAGCCCGGCCCGCGCTGAGGGGCGCCGCACCGTGAGCGCTTCGGCGCCGTCGCGCGTCACCCCACGGCCGGTCCTCCGCGAGCAGATCCCTCCCGAGCGTCCGTCCGGACCGGCGCCGGATCCCGGCCCGCGGCTCCGTCGCCGGGAAAGGAACAAGACAGCACGCTGGGACGCCACGGCGGTCCTCAGCGTGTACGCCTTGCTGATCATGCTGATGCCGGCCACGGAGACGGTGGCCAACCTGGGTGCGCTGGGGTCGCCGGCCACCATCTACTCGGTGATGGCGCTGCTGTGGTTCCTCGCCGGACGGATGACCGGCCACCTTCGCCTGGACCCGGCGTCCAGCTCGGTCCGCAAGGCCATGTGCGTCCTGCTGACCGCCGTCACCCTCTCCTACATCGGCGTCTCGGGCCGTGTGGCCAGTGGAGCGGAGATCCAGGCCGCCGACCGCGCGCTGATCCTGTGCCTGGTCTCGTGCGGCCTGGTCGCGGTGGCGTCCGGGGGGATCACGGACCGGAACCGTCTCGACACCCTGCTGCGCCGGCTTGTGGTGTTCGGCACGATCGTGGCGCTGATGGGGATCACGGAGTTCTTCACCGGGTTCCGGGTCACCGAGCACATCGTGCTGCCGGGCCTGCAGACCAACATCATGCCCGGGGCGGGCGACCGCGGCGGTCACCTGCGGGCGCAGGGCACGACCACGCAGCCGCTGGAGTTCGGCGCGGTGATCGCCGTGCACCTGCCGTTCGCGTTGCAGCAGGCCGGCGATCCGGCGCGGCGGGGTCCCGGCTGGCGGAACACGGTCCGTCGGCTCGCCCCGGTGACGATCATGATCATCAGCCTGCCGATGACCGTGTCCCGGACCGCCATCATCGGCCTGGTGGTCACCATGGCCATCCTGATGCCCTCGTGGCCGAAGGAGCGGCGGCGCCCGGCGTACGTGATGGCGCTGTTCGGTGCGGTAGGAATCAGGGTTCTGGTTCCCGGCCTGATGGGCACCATCCTGGTGCTCTTCTCCTCGGCCTCCGGCAACAACGACAACAGCACCCAGGCCCGCACCAAGGACTACGCGGGCGTGGCCCCCTACATCAAGGAGCGCCCCTGGTTCGGCCGGGGTCCCGCGACGTTCATCCCGAGCCTGTACCGGTACACCGACAACTACTACCTCCTGGCCCTCGTCGAGATAGGAGTCGTCGGAGTGGCGGCGGTACTGATCGTCTACTTCACCGGCATCCGGGCCGGCCGCCTCGGCCGGCGCCTGAGCGTCGACCCGGCGCAGCGCGACCTCGGCCAGTGCTTCGCGGCGGCGTTCGCGGTGATGCTGGTCATCAGCGCCACGTTCGACACGCTGAGCTTCCCCATGCTCAGCGGCCTGTTCTTCCTGCTCCTGGGATGTTCGGGGGCGTATCTGGGCATCGCCCGGAACGAGGCCGCCCGCCGCCTGAGCGGTGGCTGATGAAGCACCGCCGCACCGCCTCCGAGTCGCTCGGCGACCGGGTCCGCTCCGCCACGAAGTGGAGCCTGGTCAACACGCTCGTCATCCGGATCGGGACGTTCGCCACCGGCGTCATCCTGGCCCGCGGCGCGCTGACGCCCCGGGACTGGGGCCTGTACGCGCTCGGCGGCGTCGTGCAGGCCGTGCTGCTCTCCTTCAACGAGCTGGGCGTCAGCCTGGCCGTGGTGCGCTGGACCCGCGACCCCCGCGAGTTCGCACCGACCGTGGTGACCCTGGCGACCGGCTCCAGCCTGCTGCTGTACGCGGTGCTGTGGTTCGCCGCGCCCGCCACGGCCCGCGCCCTCGGTTCCCCGGACGCGGTCGGGATCCTGCGCATCCTGTGCTTCGGCGTGGTCGTCGACGGCCTGGCCTGCGTCCCGAACGCGGTCCTGACCCGCGAGTTCCGGCAGCGGGCCCGCCTCACCATCGACCTGGTGACGTTCGTCGTCAGCTCGGGCCTGACGCTGGCCCTGGCCTTCGCCGGCTGGGGCGCCTCCAGCTTCGCCTGGGGCGGCGTGGCCGGCGTCGTCTGCGCTCTGATCGGGTGCGCCGTCGCCGCGCCCGGCTACCTGCGCCCGGGCTGGGACCCGACGACGGCCCGCGAGCTCGTCCACTTCGGCCTGCCGCTGGCCGGCGCCAGCCTGTTCGTGCTGGCGACGATGAACGCCGACTCCGTGGTGGTCGGCGCCACCCTCGGCCCGATCGCGCTGGGCCTGTACCGGGTGGCGTTCACGATGTCGAGCTGGCCGGTCCGGGCCATCTCCGAGACCGCGCGCCGGGTTTCCTTCGCCGGGTTCTCCCGCGCCGCGGAGTCCGAGGAGACGCTCACCGAGAGCTTCACCGGCGGCCTGTCCCCCCTGCTGCTGGCCTCGGTCCCGGCCTGCGCGCTGCTGTTCGCCCTGCCCGGCCCGATCGTCCGCGCGGTCTACGGGAACCAGTGGTCCGGCTCCGCCGGGGCGCTGCGCTTCCTCGCCCTGCTCGGCCTGCTCCGCATCATCTTCGAGCTCTGTTATGACTTCCTGGTCGCCGCCGGCCGCTCCCGGGCGCTGCTCGCCGTCCAGGCGCTGTGGCTCCTCGCTCTGGTCCCGGCACTGATCTACGGCGGCCATCGCAACGGCCTGATGGGTGTCGGCGTGGCGCACGTCGCGGTGGCATCGGTCCTGATCGCGCCGGCGTACCTGACCGTCCTGGGCGCCGTGGGCGTCGACCCGCACCGCATCGCCGCCGTGTGCTGGCGGCCGGTGCTCGGCGGCGCCACGGTCGCGGTGGCCGCCCTGGGGCTGGAGCAGATCCTGGGCGACTCCTTCGCGGCGCTGGCCGTCACCTGCCTGCTGGCGACGGCGGCGTATGTCCCGGTCGCCGTCCCGGCGCCGCTGCTGCTGAAGGTCCGGGGCAAGGTCCGGGGCCGCTTCGGCACCGCTGCCGAACCGGAGACACGACCGGGCCGGATCAAGCTCACGCCGCTGCCGCGCCGGGCCGACGCCCCGAGCGGGCGCCGTACTACGGGCCCCGGTCCCGAAGCCGAAAGCACTCCGGAGCGCGATCCGGCCCCGGTCCTCGACCACAATCTGAACCTCGGCCCGGTGCTCGGGCCGTTTCTCGACTACGACTTCGGCCAGGACTTGGTCGGCTCCAGCCCCGGCGCCGCCAAATCCGCCGCCCCGTCCACCCCCGACCCCGGTCCAACGCTGCGCCCAGCGCCCGAGGTCTGAGCCGTCACCAGCCCCGGCGTCGCCAGGACTGCCACCACATCCACTCCCGGCCCCGGTTCACCGCGGCGCTCAGCACCAGAGGTCGGAGATACGGCATCGTCCGGACGCCCACCGCCCGGCGCACCCGCAGCCCGGCGTACTCCGGCAGCCGCCGGTACTCCGGCCAGCAGTCGGCCGCGAAGGCGGTCAGCTCGTCCACCGGGACGGTGCCGGTCAGGCCCTTGTCGTAGGCCCGGACGGCGCGCCGCAGCGCCTGCCGCGCGATCTTCCGCCGCATCTCGGCCGCCCACGCCTCCCGGTCCGGCAGGTCGTCGCCGCACTTCACCAGCACCGACTCGAACGCCGCCCGGCGCTGCCGCAGGTCGTCCAGCTGCCCGCCGAAGTCGACGGCCGACATGTTCGCGCCGTGCCGCCGGTAGTACGCCTGGTCGGCGCCCCGGATGTGCCCGACGTCGGACACCGCCGCCGCCCGCATCCACATCTCGATGTCGCCGGAGTGCGGCAGCGCGGGATCGTAGCCGCCGATCCGCTTCTGCACCGAGGTCCGCATCACCACTTCCGGCGACGTGATGCAGCCCTGCGCGGCCCGGAACCGCCGCCGCAGCCACCACATCCCCGGCCGCACGGCCCACTGCCCGGTCCGCCAGTCGGCGCCGCGCGCCTCCGGCAGGTCCTCGCCGTCCTGGAACGTCAGCGGATGCCCGTAGACGAAGCCCACGTCGGGGTGCGCGTCCAGCAGCGCGACCGCCCGCACCAGCGCCCCCGGCGTGAGCCGGTCGTCGGCCGACAGGAGGACGCAGTAGTCACCGTCGGCCCACTCCAGCAGGCCCTCGTTGTAGGTCGCGATGTGCCGCATGTTCGTCGCGTGCACCCGCACCTCGATCCGCGGATCCGCGGCCGCGAGCGCGTGCGCCTTCTCCGCGGAGTCGTCGGGCGAGGCGTCGTCGATGATCAGGACCCGGACGTCGACCCCCGGCTGCTCGTCGAGCACGCTGCGCACGCAGTCGGCCAGGAAGTGGCCGTACCGGTAGCAGGGGATCACGACACTGACGCTGCCCATGACACTCCTCACCCATTCCCGCCATCGCCCGATCGGCCGGGCTCCGCCGTGTGAACCGCGGGGCCCGGCCGATCGATCTTTCTGTTCTACTCGCCGTACTGCTTTCGCTTACCGCTTACCGCTTGCCGCTCACCGGGTGCCCGGCTTGTTGTTCTTGCCACTGGAAGCCGGCCCGGGCACGTACCCCGGAGCCACGCCGACCGGCGTCCCGGGACCCGGGACGTTCGGCCCGTCGCCGCCCACCGGCGTCGGGGAGATGACCCACGTCAGCGGCGCGGTCGGATCGTCGTTGTCGACGTCCGCCTCCACCGTCACCCGGTATGACGCGTTGCGCGGCAGCAGCCCGTTCGGGTGGAACGCCACGGTGTGCGACTTGGGCTCGTAGGTCACGTACCCCGGCATCGACGTCCCCGGCTGCCATTCCTGGCCCGGGACCGCCCCGACGGTGACCACCGTCATCTTCACCGACGAGGGGTCGGTGGTGGCCGGCAGCACCGTGGTGATCGGGTGCGTCGGGTCCATCACCGGGTCCAGGCGCCGGGCGGTGCCGGCCTTCCCGGCCGTCGGCTTGGCGGTGGTGGCCCGCAGCTGCGGACCGTTGACGATCGCGGCCGTCATCGTCGTGGCGCCGGCGGCCGCCTCGGAGGTGGTCTGGAACACCGGGTCGACCCAGTAGTTCGACGCGTTGTACGTGTCCTGCGGGAACGTCGTCCCCGACCCGTACGAGTAGACGCCGTCGACGCTGGTGCTGTTGGCCGGAGCGCTCAGCGGGTAGTAGTTGTGCCCGTTGGTGAAGTACCCGGCGTCGACCGAGTAGTGGCCGGACGGCGCGTGGTACGAGACCACGTACTGCGTGCCGGCCGTGATCGCGACCGGAGTGGCGAACGTCAGAGTCTGCCAGCCGGAGGCGCTCTCACCGGTGAACGTGCCGGTGGCCAACTGCTGGCCGGTGGTGCTCCACAGCGTCCCGGTGTGCGTGCCGGTGTTCGCCGCGCTCTTGTAGAAGCGCACTCCGGTCACGTTCCCCGACAACGTCGAGGAGAACTTCACCCCGAGCTCCACCCCGTTGCCGTCCCCGGAGTCCACCGTCCCGGGCACCGTGGTGCTGGGCCACAGCGTGCACGGGCACGCCGGCGGCGGCATCGTCGCCGCGGTGGTGAAGTTCCAGGTGACCGGAGTGGTCATGGCGTTGCCGTTGATGTCCGACGCCTGGATCGACGCGGTGAAGGTGGTGCTCAGCGCGAGCGGGCTGTCCGGGGTGAACACCACGGTGTTGGTCGCCGAGGTGTAGCTCAGCGAGCCCGGCACCGTGGTCGTGCCGTTCTTCACGGTGAACGTCACGGCGGACATGTCGATCGCGTAGCTGAACGACGCCGAGACGGTCGTCGTCGGGTTCACCGACGTCGCCCCGGAGCCCGGGGTGGTGCCGGTCACCGTGGGCGGCGTGGTCGGCACCCCGGTGTTGTCGAACACCGGGTCCACCCAGTAGTTGGTGTCGTTGTAGGAGTTGTTCGGGAACGAGGTCGAGGACCCGTACGCGAACACGCCGTTCCCGCCGTCGGTGCCGGACTTCAGCGCCTGGATCGGCGGCTGCCCCGCGCCGTCGCCGGTGAAGTACCCGGCGTCGGCCGCGTAGTGCCCGACCGGCGCGTGGTACGACACGACGTACGTGGTGTTCGCCTTGATCATGACCGGGTTGGTGAAGGTCAGCGTCTGCCAGCCCGGCGAGGTCACCGTGGCGGTCGACGCCGGGGTGGTGCCCAGCAGCTGCCCGGTGGAGGTCCACAGGCTGGCCGTGTGCGAGCCGGTGTTGGCCACGCTCTGGAAGAAGCGGACGCCGGTGACCTTTCCGGCGGTCGACGTCCGGAACTTGGTGCCGAGCTCCACCGAGGCGCCGTCGCCGCTGTCGGCGTGGGACGGCGTGGCGGTGGACGGGAAGATGACGCACGGGCAGACCTGCGGCCCGACCGTCAGGTTCAGCGTCTGCGCGGTGCCGATGTCCGCGTTGTCGTCCTCGGACCGGACCTGGACCTGCACGGTGCCGGTCGAGGCCGGCGTCCAGGGGTAGCTCCAGGACACCGCGCCGCCGGCGGTCGGCGTGGTGCTCGCGGCGTTCCAGGTGGTGCCGCCGTCGGTCGAGACCTCCACGCGGGCCGTGACGGTCCCGGCGGCGGGCGTCGCGGTGCCGGTCATGGTGATCGGCTTGAGCACCTGGACCGTGGTGCCGTCGGCCGGGGCGGTGACCGTGGTGGCCGGGCCCGGGGTGCCGGCCGGCAGCGCCGTGCCGCGGACCAGGCCGGTGGTCGGCGTGGTGGGCTGCACGCCCATGTCCGCCAGCACGTTCATCGTGGCCTGCTTGACGTCCCGGTCCTCGGTGCTGCTCTGGCTCGGCGGGTTCGGCGGGTTGGCCACGCCGGTGTTGTCGGTGTGCAGGTTCGTCAGGCCCCAGGACCACTGCACGGTGGCGGTGCCGAAGACCAGCGAGTGCGAGGTCTGGTCGCGGAACTCCACCAGGCTGTGCGTGGCCTGCCCGTTGCCGTAGCTGTTGCCGTAGTCCAGCCGGAGCTGGTCCACGTTCAGCGTCGTCGAGGACATGTCGATCATGCCCGGCGGCCGGGTCGAGTCGGCGTAGTCGGAGTCCCACTCGTAGCCCAGCAGGCCGTACGGAGTGCTGGTGGACCCGGAGAGCAGGCTCGCCACCGAGGTGTTCCGCCACAGCCGCATCTTGGAATAGGCCGCCGAGAAGGTCATCGGCGAGTACTGGTTCGCGTTGACCGAGAACAGCGTCCCGGTCATCTGGTCCTCGGGCGCCGCACCGCTGCCCAGGCCGTGCGCGTCCATCCAGGTGCCGGTCCACTGACCCGAGGGGTCCGGGACGCCGTTCACCGGGTTGGAGTCGTACAGCTTGCTCATCTTGTACGTGGTCAGCGTCCGGTTCGGGGTGTTGGCCCCGTCGATGCTGTTCTCGAACCGGGTCCGCCAGAAGACCTCGTTGCCGGACATGAAGAACTGGTTCTGGCCGGCGTGCCGCGCGGCCATCACGTTGTTCCACTGTGCCTGGTTCCAGTACTCGTCGTGGCCCGACGAGATGAAGACCTTGTGGTTGCTGACCGAAGCCGGATCGGAACTGGCGTCGACACCGGAGATGTAGGAGACGTCGTAGCCGTTCTCCTCCAGCCAGTACAGCAGCGCGAACTCCGAGCCGAACACGCCGTTCTGGCCGATGTCCGGCAGCGGCCGGTTGTAGCTGACGCGGTAGGCGCGGCCGTCGGGGGCCGGGCCGTTGCCGACGTACAGGTCCTGGCCGCCGAAGGTGTTGTAGGCCTGCCAGGTCTGGTCCGAGGTCTGCACGACGATGTCGCTGTGGTGCGCGGCGTTGTCCGGCTCACGGACGATCAGCGGCACCGGCATGTAGCCGATCAGCGCGTCGGTGCTGTCCCACTGTTCCAGGGACACGATGTAGAGCCCGGACACCGCGGTCGAGGGCACCTGGATCTGCACGGTGGTCGCCCAGTTGCCGCAGTCCACCAGCCCGGTCGGCTTGTCGCTGACGCAGGCCGGCAGCGTGTTGCCGCCGTAGGTCGCCGGGTAGGTGCCGGTCGAGGTGTTCATCGACCACGACATCAGGCGCGAGCCCTTGCCGCCGTAATAGCCCAGGCGCGTCACCTCGACGGCGTACTTCGTCGGCGACTGCACCTTCATCGAGACCGTGCTGCCGGGGACGACGCTCTCCGAGGTGGCGAAGCCCTGGATGTCGCCGTAGGCGCTGGTGTACGTCGCGAGGTGGTTGGCCCCGTCGGTGAGGTCCTGGACGCCCGACGTCTGCTGGTTCTCGCACGCCACCGCGTTGCCGCAGGAGGCGAACGCCTCCTGCGCGTTGCCCCAGACGGTCACCGTCGCCGCGAGCACCATGGTCATGGTCGCGTAGAACGCCGTCCGGAGCGCTGTGTATCTCCTGCTCTGTCTCATCGGTTTCCGTTTTCTCGGTCAGGTTGCTCAGTGGTGCTTCACAGGGGGCGCCGGTGCGCGGACAGCGCCCGGGCCAGTGCGGCGGCGACCCGCTCCTGCTGGTCCCGCGTCAGATGCGGGTGCAGCGGAAGGGACAAGGTGTGCGCCGCGATGTGTTCGGCGACGGGGAACGACGCGGCGGTGGCGAACGCGCCGGTCCGGTGCAGCGGCACCGGGTAGTGGATCCCCGCGCCGACTCCCTCGGCTTCCAGATCCGCGAGGACGGCGTCACGCGCCGGGACCTGGACCGTGTACAGATGCCACACGTGCTCGTTGCCGGGGAGCACGGTCGGCGTGGTGACGTCCTCGACATCGGCCAGCAGCTTGTCGTAGTACGCCGCGGCGGCCCGGCGGGCCGCGTTCCACTCCGGCAGCCGGCGCAGCTTGGCGCGCAGGACCACGGCCTGCAGCGTGTCCAGCCGGCTGTTGACGCCCACGATGTCGTGCGCGTACTTGACCAGCCCGCCATGGCTGGCCAAGGTCCTGACGGTGCGGGCCAGTTCCTCGTCGTCGGTCAGCACCGCTCCGGCGTCCCCGTAGGCGCCGAGGTTCTTGCCGGGGTAGAAGCTGGTCGCGGCGATCGCGCCCGGCCCCGAGCCCGGGGTGCGGTCCTTGCGGGTCGCGCCCTGGCACTGTGCGGCGTCCTCGACGATCCGCACGGCGCTGCCGGCCAGTCCGGCCTGCAGCTCCTCGACCGGGGCCAGCTGCCCGTACAGGTGCACCGGGATGACCGCCTTGGTGGCGGGCCGGATCGCGGCCAGCGCGGCGGGCACGTCGATCAGGCAGGTGTCCCGATCGCAGTCCACGAAGACCGGCGCGGCACCGGTGCGCGCCACCGCCTCGGCGGTGGCGGCGAAGGTGTTCACCGGCACGATCACCTCGTCGCCCGGGCCGACGCCGACGGCGCGCAGCGCGAGCTCGACGGCGTCGGTGCCGTTGGCGACGCCGACGCAGTGCGCGACGCCACCGAACGCGGCGAACTCGCGCTCGAAGGCGCCGACCGCCGGGCCGCCGACGAAGGCGGTCGCGGCCAGCACCTCGGCGAAGCCGGCGGCCACCTCCTCGGCGATCTCGGCGTGCGCGGCGGCCAGGTCGACCAGGGGTATACGGGGGTTCATGTCCTCTTCCTCAGTTCTTCGACCCGGCCCGTGACTACTGTCAGTAGCCGCTCAGTAACAATGACGGCGAGGGCGCGCTGTGCCACCCTCGCCGCATCCTCACCCGAGAGCGCCCTCATCGGAGCGCCGCTTCGGGGACGATGACGTCCCGGAGTTTGCGGGCGGGGTTGCCGACCCACACCTCGCCGTCGGGCACGTCGCGCAGGATCACGGACCCCATGCCGATCTGGGACCAGGCGCCGATCCGGACGCCTTCGCGCACGAGCGCGCCGGAGCCGAGATAGGCGCCCTCGCCGATCTCCGTGCCGCCGCCGAGCCGCACGCCGGAGGCCAGGGTCGCGAAGTCCGCGACGACGGTGTCGTGGGTGACCACGACGTGCGGCATCACGGCGACATGCCGGCCCACGACGGCGTCGGCGGTCAGCACCGCCCCGGCCAGCAGCACGGAGCCGGCGCCGACCGTCGAGGTCCGCGACACGTGCGCACCGGGGTGCACGACGGTGGCGTACCGGTGCTCGGGCAGCGCCAGCCGCTCCACGATCCGGGCCCGGGCGAAGTAGTCGCGCGGGTTGCCCACGCAGACCACCAGGCGGAGCGCGTCCAGGTCGTGGATCGCCGCGATCGGGCCGAGGACCTGGCCGGCGAGCCGCGCGGCCGGGGTGCCGTCGTCGAGGTAGCCGGCGAACACGGCGGAGTCCGGATCCAGCGCGCGGACGGCGTCAGCCGTCTCGCGGCCGAACCCGCCGGCGCCGGCGACCGCGATCCGCACCGCCGTGCCGTCAGCCACCGGCCGCCGCCCGGAGGACGGCGAGGACGCGGTCCTGCTGCGCGCCGGTCATGCCGTGGAACACCGGCAAGATCAGGGAGTTCAGGCTCAGCGCCTCGGTCGCGGGCAGCGGCGGCACCAGGGCGTCGGCGTAGGCCGGCTCCAGGTGCGCGGCCATGATGCCGCGGCGCGCGGACACCCCGGCCTTCGCCAGGCGGGCCAGCAGCTCGTCCCGGGTCAGCGGGAAGGAGTCCACCAGGCGCACCCAGAACGACTGGTAGTTCGTCTCGCCGTACTCCGGGTCGGCGACCGGTGTGAGCCCGGGGACGTCGGCCAGCTCGCGCTGGTAGCGCGCGGCCAGCTGCCGGCGCTCGGCGATGGTGGCGGCGAGCTTCTTCAGCTGCACCAGTCCGACGGCGGCCTGGATGTCCGTCATCCGATAGTTGAAGCCGGTCTCCAGGTACGCCTCCAGCACCGGCTTGTCACTGGCGTGGCGGTCGGCGGCCGAGACGTTCATGCCGTGCTCGCGCAGCCGCCGCATCCGGGCCGCCCACTCGGCGTCGTCGGTGGTGACCATGCCGCCCTCACCGGTGGTGAGCAGTTTGCGCGGGTGGAAGGACCACGCGGCCACCTGGGCCCCGGCGCCGACCGACCGGCCCCGGTACAGGGTGCCGGCCGCGCACGCGGAGTCCTCCAGCAGCGCGACGTTCCGCCGCCGGCACAGCGCCCGGATCGGCTCCAGGTCGGCCGGCACGCCGCCCTGGTGGACCAGGATGACGGCGCGGGTGCGCGGAGTGAGCGCGGCCTCGATGGTGTCCGGCGTCAGGTTCCCGGTGGCCGGGTCGATGTCGGCGAACACCGGGGTCGCGCCGACGTAGCGGGCGACGTTCGCGGTGGCGATGAAGGACAGCGAGGGCACGACGACCTCGTCGCCCGGACCCACGCCCAGGACCACGAGGCCGAGGTGCAGGGCGGTGGTACCGGAGCTGACGGCGACGCCGTACGCGGCGCCGACCTCGGCGGCGAAGGCGCGCTCGAACTCCGCGACCCGCGGCCCCTGGGCGACCCAGCCGGACCGCACGGCCGCGGCCGCGGCCTCGGCCTCCTCCTCGCCGAGCCACGGCACCATCACCGGGATCCGGGGCAGGTCCGCGATCTCGGTGGCCACGGCGCTGTTGGCGACGACGCTCATGATCCGGCCCCGGCGGTCTGTCCGGCCCGCTGTTCCGCCTGCCACCAGGCGACCAGGTCGGCCAGGCCCTCGCGCAGGGTGATCTCGGCCCGGAAGCCGAGCCGCCGCTCGGCGGTGGAGGTGTCGGCCAGGCGCCGGGTGACGCCGTTCACCGCGCGCGGCGGGCCGTACTCCACCGGCAGGTCCGAGCCCATCACCTCGAGCAGCGTCTTGGCCAGGTCGTTGAGACTGGTCTCGACGCCGCAGGCGACGTTGAACACCTCGTCGGTGACGTCGGCCGCGGCGGCCAGCACGTTGGCCCGCGCGATGTCGGCGACGTGCACGAAGTCCATGGTCTGGGTGCCGTCGCCGAGGATCAGCGGCGGCGTGCCGGACGCGATGCGCTCCATCCAGCGGATCAGGACCTCGGTGTAGAGACCGTGGATGTCCATCCGCGGCCCGTAGACGTTGAAGTAGCGCAGGGCGACGTAGTCGAGCCCGTACATGGCCCGGAAGCTGCGCAGCATGGCCTCGTTGAAGGCCTTGGCCGCGCCGTAGAAGGTGTCGTTGTTGTACGGGTGGTGCCGCTCGCCGGTCGGGAACTGCTCGGCCAGCCCGTAGACCGAGGCCGACGACGAGGCCACCACCTTGCGCACGCCGGCCGCGGCCGCCGCCTCCAGGACGTTGAAGGTGCCGTCCACCAGCACCTCGTTGGCCAGCCGGGGCTCCTCGGCGCACTGCGTGATCCGGATCGCCGCGAGGTGGAACACCAGGTCCCGGTCCGCGGTCAGCTCGGCGAGCAGCCCGCGGTCGCGGATGTCGCCCTCGACGATCCGCAGGCGGCCGGGACCCGGGCCCCCGGCTCCGGACAGCGCGGCGGCCAGGTTCTCCTTCCGGCCGCGCACGAAGTTGTCCAGCACCACGACCGACTCCGCGCCGGCCGCCAGCAGCTGGTCGACCACGTGCGAGCCGATGGTCCCGGCGCCGCCGGTGACCAGCGCGCGGGTGCCCGCCAGCGGGACACCCGCGTTCTGTGCGTTGTTCACTCGCCCTCCCAGGCGTCGTTCCCTGCCCTGGTCACGAAATCCTCCACAGCCACCAGGGCTCCGTTCTCGGCGAGGCTGCGCGAGGCCGCCTCCAGAATCCGCAGGACCCGCAGTCCCGCACGGCCGTCGGTGGCGGCCGGCGTTCCGGTGCGGACGGCGCGGGCGAACTCCTCGACCGCCGCCGCCAGCGCCTCGCGCTCGCCCAGCGCGGGGGCCACCATGTCGCCCAGGCGGTAGGAGACCAGGGCGGCGCGCCGCTGGTCGTCGCCGAGCTCCTCGGGCCGGGCCAGGTCCACGCCGCGGTCGAAGACGCTGATCCGCTGCGCGGGGTTCAGGTCGTCCCAGACCAGCGTCCGCTTCGATCCGCCGACGATGGTGGTGCGCACCTTCGTCGGGGACAGCCAGTTCACGTGGCCGTGCGCGATCGCTCCGGAGGACAGGCGGAGCGTCAGGTAGGCCACGCAGCACCGGCCGGCGCCGATCGGGTCGGCGCCGGTCGCGGCCACCGCCTCGATGCGGACCCCGTCCGGCAGGATGAAGTCCAGGATCGAGAGGTCGTGCGGCGCGAGGTCCCAGAGCACGTCGACGTCCGGCTGGATCAGCCCCAGGTTGATCCGCACCGAGTCGACGAAGTGCACCTCGCCGAGCGACCCGGAGTGGATCAGGTCCCGGATGGCGGTCACGGCCGGCGTGTAACAGTAGGTGTGGTCGCACATCAGCGTCAGCCCGCGGGCCTCGGCCTCGCGGACCAGTTCCTCGCCCTCGGCCTCGGTGGCCGCCAACGGCTTCTCGACCAGCACGTGCCGGCCCGCGCGCAGGGCGCTCATGGCGACGTCCCGATGGGTGCGCGCGGGCGTGGCGACGGCCACCGCGGTCACCTTCGGATCGGACAGCACGTCGTCCAGGACGCCGGTGACCCGGACGCTGGGGTACGGCGCGGCCACTTTGGCGGCGCGCTCGACGTCCAGGTCGCACAGCCAGCGCAGGTCCCAGTCCGGTGACGCGAACAGGTTCCGCACGAGATTCGGCCCCCAGTACCCGGCGCCGACCACCGCGATACCCGGCCGCTGGTCGGCGGCCGGCATCCCCCCCGACATATCAGTAAGCTCCTTTACCCTTGACCACCGCGGAGCCGGTGCGGAGCAGGATCTCCGCGTCCAGGCCCAGCGACCAGTTCTCGACATAGCCCACGTCCAGCCGCACCGCGTCCGCCCAAGCCAGGTCGGACCGGCCGCTGACCTGCCACAGTCCGGTCAGGCCGGGCTTCACCAACAGCCGGCGCCGGACCTCCTCGCTGTACTGCGCGGCCTCCTCCGGCAGCGGCGGCCGGGGACCGACCAGCGCCATCTCGCCGCGCACCACGTTGAGCAGCTGCGGCAGCTCGTCCAGCGAGTAGCGCCGCAGCACCGCGCCGACCCGGGTGATCCGGGGGTCGCGGCGGGCCTTGAACAGCGGCCCGTCGGTGTTCACGTTCAGGTGCGCCAGTTCCGCCTTGGCCGCCGCGGCCCCGGAGGCCATGGTGCGGAACTTGAACAGGATGAACGGCTCGCCCCGCAGGCCGACCCGCTGCTGCCGGAAGTACACCGGCCGGCCGTCGCCGATCAGGATGGCCAGCGACACCGCGAGGAAGACCGGCGCCAGCAGGATGATCCCGACCGCCGCCATCGCCCGCTCGCCGAGCTCCTTGGGCACCCGGGCGCCGCGGGACAGGCGCGGGGCGCGGACGTGGAGCAGCGGCACGCCGCCGTCGCGGCGGACCGCGAGGCGGGCCGGGGCGATCTCGTTGAGGAACGGGGCGACGAGGATGTCCGTGCCCTGGTTCGCCAGCCGCCAGCCCAGCCGGCTCAGCGCCGCCGCGCCCAGGTGCGGGCCCGGCATCAGGATGACGGCCTCACAGCCGGTGGCCTCCAGCGCCAGCGCCACCTGTTCGGCGTCACCGGGTCCGCCGTCGGCGGTCAGGTCGCCGACGATCGGCAGCCCGTGCGGCAGCGACGACTCGGCGTCGAAGTCCGCGAAGTAGCCGCCGGACGGGCCGGCCACGTCCAGCGCGGCCACCGCCCGCAGCGCGGAACGTTCGCGGCGCAGGATCTCGGCCATCGCCGAGCACTGCGCCGCGGTGCCGACCAGGAGCGCCGGCCGGGCCGCCAGGCCCGCGCGGCGCGCGATCCAGGCTCTGATGATCTTGCGGGCCAGCAGCGAGCCCACCGCCGCGGTCGGGACCGCCAGCAGGACGCCGCGGACCAGACGGTCGTTGCGGGCCAGCAGCGCGCAGGCCGCCGCCAGCGCGGCCATCGCCGCCAGGCAGGAGCGCAGCAGCCGGTGGTACTCCTCCGTGCCCGGTCCCACGTGCCGGCGTTCGTAAAGCCGGTGCCAGCAGGTCACGGCGACCCACGCCGCCGGCACCACGACCAGGGCCGGCCAGTCGTCCTCGCCCGGCACGGCGGCCCACGTCGCCAGCATCGCGCAGGCCCAGTCCACAACGACCAGGACCGCCGTCCCGGTTCCGCGCCCATACCTCGCCATGGATCGTCGCGCGACCGGCGCGCGCACAACCCTTTTACCCACGTCCGAACCGACCGCCATGCCGAAATCCCCCCACGGAATCCCCACCGCACCGTCCGACGCAAAGCGCCCCGCACTCTAAGCATGACCGCGCGTGATTGCCCGAACACAGCCGAACGAAAAGCCATGGTAGTGGGCTGGCATACTTCGCGCGAGATGTGGTGACGAGATATCATGGCTAACACTTAGTGTCGGTCTGCCTATATTCGTACCGTGTCTACACTCGATCTGTTCTTGGACAACCACCGAAGGTCCCCCGACCCGGTGGAGTGGGGGGATGGGGATGGCGCGCAGTGTTTCGCGCATGGCCAAAGACGCTCTGAACCGCGGCATCGGCTGGCAGGTGATCTTCGAGTGGCGTAACAAAGTCCTGAAATGGCCCGGAACACTCCGGATGCGCCGTTTCGAGCACCGGGAAGTCCGGCGGCTACTTTCCGTAGGCGGTCCGCCGTCCTCGGCGACGGTCGCGGTGGTGATCCCGACCTACCGCCGGCCGGACGGATTGGCGGCCGCGATCCGCTCGGTCCTCGACCAGACCTGGACCGACCTGGTCGTCGTCGTCGTGGACGACGGCGGCGGACTGGACACCGCGGCCCTGCCGGAGGATCCGCGACTCCGCACGGCCTCGCTGTCGGAGAACTCGCACGTGCTGGGTTTGGTACGCAACGTCGGCATGCGACTGTCGGCGTCCCGTTATGTGGCGTTTCTGGACGACGACAACGTCTGGGAACCGAAGCACCTGGAACTGTCAATAGGTGCTCTTTCCGGAGACCGAAAGCTCTCCGGGGTTTATACCGCGCTGCGCCGGGTGCTGCCGGACGGGAGCGAGCTGGACGTGCTCTCGGTGCCGTTCGACCGCAAGCGGGCGTCCTGGGACTCGTTCCTGGACTGCAACGCCTTCGTCGCCCATCGTAGCAGGGCCCTGATGTTCAGCCGGATGCCGAGGCCGATCGGCCTGCTCCCGCGCGAGGACTGGGAGATGCTCTACCGCTACACCCGCCGGCACCGCGTCCGGCACATCCCCACTCCGACGGTCCGCTACCTGGTCAACCCGTCGAGCTTCTACACGCAGTGGGACAAGGACAAGGACAAGGACCAGGACAAGCAACTCGCCGGGGAGGGCACATGAGCGGGACCGAGCTGCGCAACATCTCGTTCCACGGGATCGGCACACCGGAGGGGTCCGAGCGCGAGCCCGGCGAGCACCGCTACTGGGTGACCGAGGCCGCGTTCCTGGACGTTCTGGACGAATGCGCGAAGCATCCCCACGTCCGCCTGAGCTTCGACGACGGCAACGCCTCCGACGTCGCCATCGGCCTCCCGGCCCTGGTCGAACGGGGCCTGAAGGCCGACTTCTTCCCCATCGCGGACCGCATCGGCACACCCGGCAACGTCGACGAGGCGGGCCTGCGGGCCCTGATCGACGCGGGCATGACGGTCGGCACCCACGGCGCCGGCCACCGGCCCTGGACCTCCGCGCTGGCCACCCACCACGAAGCCGAGCTGCGCGCCGCCCGCGAACGCATCGCCGCGGCGACCGGCAGGCCGGTGGACACGGCCGCCTGCCCGTTCGGCGCCTACGACCGCGGGGTGCTGAAAGCCCTGCGTGCGGCGGGCTATCGCACGGTCTTCACCAGCGACGCCCGCCCGGCCCGCGAGGGCAGCTGGCTCCAGCCGCGCTACAGCGTGGAGACGGACGACACCGCCGCGTCGGTGCGGACCCGGATGCTGGCGCCGCGGTCGGCGGCGGAGCGGGTGGTCGACCGCGGAGTGCTGATGGTGAAGGCGTGGAGATGAACAGCGGGTCGCTGATGGAACGGCGGCGACGGGGTGACCGGTTCAAAGGGATCGGCTCTGTTCTCGACTCCTATCGGGCAGGCGGCATCGGGAGACGCAGTGCCGACGACCGTGGGGGTTCCGTCGGCACTGCCGGTGTCGGTCCCAGCGCCTGCGGTGGGGATCGCATGAGCGCTGGCGATGAGGGGATGACGCTGTGCTCTGTCTTCTATAACCACTCCTCGACATCTCATTCACGCCCCTTTCGACTTTCTTTCGTGGGCGGCCGTTCATGACCGAGACCATCCTCATCGGCTTCGCCGAAGCCTTCGCCGCCATCGAGTCCGCGTGGTCCCTCGCCGACGCCGGCTACGACGTCGTCGCCTTCACCCGGCGCGGGACCAAGCCGGCGCTGGCCTCGTCGCGCCGCGTCCGCGTCCTCCCGGTCACGCCGCCCGAGGAGGACGCCGCGGCCTGCGTCGCAGAGGTCGCCGATGCGGCCGAGCGTCTCGGCGCCGCGGCCGTCCTCCCGCTCGACGACCTCGCCGTCTGGGTCTGTGACCGGACCGGCCGCCGCGTCGCCGGCGCCACCGGGGACGCCGCCGCTTTCGCGCTCGACAAGAGCCTCCAGGTCGCGGCCGCCACGAACGCGGGCCTCGCGGTCCCCGAGAGGTCGGCCGACGGGCCGTGGATCGTCAAGGCCGCGCTGGCCGTGGTCGAGCAGGAAAACAGGCTGATCCGCCCCGGCGGCCGGGTCGCCGCGACCCCGGCCGACGTCGAGCGGGCCACCGCCGACCTCGCCGGACCGGTCCTCGTGCAGCGCCTGCTCACCGGGGTCGGCGAGGGCGTCTTCGGCTTCGCGACCGAGGACGGCGTCCGCGCCTGGAGCGGCCACCGCCGCGTCCGGATGGCCGACCCGCGCGGTTCGGCCTCCAGCGCCTGCCGCTCGATCACGGTCGACGAGGACCTGCGCGCCCGGACCGAGAAGCTCCTGGCGGCGGTGGGATGGCGCGGCATGTTCATGCTCGAACTCCTCCGCGACGCCGACGGCACCCCCTGGTTCATGGAGGTCAACGGCCGCCCCTGGGGCAGCATGGCCCTGGCCCTGCGCCGCGGCCTCCCCTATCCGGTGTGGGCCGTCCGCCAGGCACTCGATCCGGCCTTCGTCCCGGAGCCGCCGGACCCCGAGCCGCCGCATGTCGTGTGCCGCCACCTCGGCCGCGAACTGGTCCACCTCGCCGCCGTCCTGCGCGGCCCGATCGCCGGCCACCCCGGCCCCTGGCCCCGGCGCGGCGCCACCCTCGCCGCACTCCGCCCCCGCCGCTCCGACCGCTGGTACAACCTGCGGGCCGGCGAACGTCGCGTCTTCTGGAAAGACACCTGGTCCACCCTCGCCGCCCAGGCGGCCCGTATGCGAAAGAAGACGCCGTGACCAAGGTCCGCGCGGTCGCCCACATCCACTCCGAGTGGTCCGACGACGCGTCCTGGCCGCTGGAACGCCTGGCCGCGGCGTTCCAGCGGCGTGGCCGCAGCGTCCTGCTGATGTGCGAGCACAGCCGCACCTTCACCGAGGCCAAGCTGGCCGAGTACGTCGAGGCCTGCGCCAGGGCCTCCACCGACGACGTCCTGGTGGTCCCCGGCCTGGAGTACAACGACGCCGACAACGTCGTCCACATCCCGGTCTGGGGCGAGGTGCCGTTCCTGGGCCGGACTCCGGACATCCCCGACGTCCTCGCCCACGCCCGCGAGGCGGACGGCATCGCGGTCTTCGCCCACCCGTGGCGGCGCCAGGCCTGGCGCCGCTTCGACACGACCTGGGCCAAGGACCTGACCGCGGTCGAGATCTGGAACCGCAAATACGACGGCTGGTCCCCGAACCGCGAAGCCGTCGCCTACGCCAGGCGCTTGGGCCTGCCCCCCTTCGTGGCCCTCGACTTCCACGGCCCCCGCCAGTTCTTCCCCCTGGCGATGGAGCTGACCCTCAGCGGGCCCCCGAGCCGGGCCACGGTCGAGGACGCGCTGCGCACCGGCCGGTTCGAGGCCCTGGCGTTCAGCCGCTCGGCGCTGCGCCTGGCCTCCGGGGTCGGCGGGGTGGCGCTGGCGGCGGCCGAGTCGGCGCGGGCGGTGGCGGCGCGGGCGGTGCGGGCGGCCATGCGCCGCTGACGGCGCGCCATGGGCGGTGAGACAGCCAGGAATCAGGGTCCTGGCTTCTCCCGCATCTTCGCGGGGCTCACCAGGGCCCGCACGGCCGCGCGGCTGGCGGACCGCCCGAGCAGCGCCCGCGACGACTCCCGCAGCAGCAGGGCGGCCCAGAACGCGGCCACCGCCGGCGGACGATGCGTGCGCCGGTACAGCCGCACGCGGTTCAGCGTCAGCAGCGTCCACAACTTCGGCGAGACCGTGGCCTCGCCCTCCAGGTGCACCGCGACGGCGTCGGGCGCGAGCCGTGTCGCGAAGCCGTGCGCACCGGCCCGGAGCGCGAACTCGGTCTCCTCCGAGTAGAGGAAGAACGACTCGTCCCACGGCCCGCAGGCCTCCAGGCACTCCCGTGAGATCGCCATCAGGGACCCGGCGGCCCAGTCGGCCCGCGTCGCCTTCCGGTACGCCTCCGGATCCGTCACCTGCTCGCCGAGCGCCGCGAACCGTCCCGACCGGCCCGCCCCGAGCACCATCTCCCCCAGCAGCCGCAGGGGATTCGGCTCACGTCGCAGGGTTCTGATCATGCGCCCCGTGCCGTCGTAGAGCACCGGTGCGGTGATCCCGGTCGCGTGCGCCTTCAGCCCCGCCACCAGCGCCGCGCCGCACCCCGGCCGCAACCGGATGTCGGGATTGCAGACGAAGACCGCGTCCGTCCGCTCGTCCAGCTTCCCGACCGCGTCCAGCGCCGCGTTGAACGCCGCCGCGTACCCGGCGTTCCGCCCGGTCTCCACCAGCAGCGCGTCCGGCATCTCCGCCCGGACCACGTCCGGCGTCCCGTCGGCCGAGGCGTTGTCGGCCACGACGAGGCGCCACCGCAGCCCGGCCATCCCGAGCTCCAGCGATGCGAACAGGCCCGGCAGGACCTCGGCGCTGTTCCACGTCACCACGACGAGAACCACACCGGGCCGACCGTCGTCTTCCGGATCCACCCCCACGGACGCCATGCTATGAGCCGCTGACGAATGGTGTCAGTACGCGAAGTGAAGTCCCCTAACCCACACCGCCGCCACCGCGAGCATGTCTCCCCGGCACAGCCGCGTCGATCACCTCGGTCAAAGCCGCGACCCACCGCGTCATCCCGAACTCGGTCTCGGCCAGCCGCCGCGCCTCGCGTCCCATCTTCTCGGCACGCTCCGGATCAGCGATCAAGTCCAGGATCTCGGTGCGCAACGCCGCGGCATCGTGCGCGGGCACGAACACGCCGTTGACGCCGGCCACCAGCGCGTCCCGCTGCCCTTCGACCCGCGTGCAGATCACGGTGCGGCCCATCGCGAACGCCTCGATCATGCAGCTGATGCCGTTGTCCGTGTCGCTGGGGTGCAGCGGCAGCACGACGAAGCGCGACCGCGCATAGAGGTCGCGCATCTCGACGGGTGTCAGCGGCCCGAAGGTGACCCCGTCGGGCAGGCCCACCCGCTCACCCCGGTCGCCCAGTTCGGCCCGCCACTTGTCGTCCATACCGGCCACCAGCGAGCCGGCGATGTGGCAGCGCAGGCCGGTCCCGTCGAGGGCGGCGATGAGCGTGGCGAAGTCACGCATCTCACGTCCGGCCGAGCAGATCATGGCGACGTCCTGGTCGCCGGTTCCATCCTCCGGCGGCGTCGCCGGCTCCGCGTTGAAGAAGTCGGTGTCCACGACCCACTTCGGCGAGACGATCCGCTCCGCCGGGACCTTCAGGCGCTTGGTCGCGAACTCGGCCTGCGCGGTCGGCGGCAGTATCAGGGTCTTGAATCCAGGCCAGGCCAGGCGCAGCAGTCTGGCCTTGTTGCCGGACGAGATCCAGCTGTAGAGGCCGACCAGCGGAGTCCGCTTGCTCCGCCTGGTGAACCGCAGGGCCAGGCCCAGCGGCAGGCTCGAAGCCTCGGCACCCCAGGCGAAGATCGCGTCATAGCGCCGCCGCACGCGGAACGCCTCGGCGGCGAAGGCCAAGGGGAGCGGAAGCCTGCCGTACACGGCACGCCGGAGCCGCGACGGCCCGGTCACGAAGCGCTGGTCCAGCACCGTCATGTCGTAGGGCAGGTCGTACAGCCACACCTTCGGCCGCTCTCCCGCCTTCGCCTGCTCGGCGACCTCTTCAAGGTAGGGCGGGAACCACCCCGCCGAGACCATGACCAGGATCCGCGGCCGCTTCGGGCTTTCCGTCACCCGGCCATGCTCCCAAGGCGGGCCGAGGGCCGACAAGAGGTGCAGAACCCTGAGGGCGCGCCACCCTCCACCGATGCGATACTCGCGATCGTGGTGTCCGTGGTCATTCCCGCGCACAATGAGGCCGGCGTCGTGGGACGCCTGCTCAGGGGCCTGTTGGCCGGCGCCCGGCCGGGCGAGTTCGAGATCTGGGTGGTGGCGAACGGCTGCACCGACGATACGGCGGGCGTCGCCGGCGGGTTCGGTCCGGACGTGAACGTCCTGGTCAGCCCACGCCCTGACAAGCACGCCGCGATGCGGCTCGCCGACGAGCACGCTAAGGGTTTCCCCCGACTCTATGTCGACGCGGACGTCGAGCTCGGCTCAGCCGACGTACGCGCACTCGCCGAAGCCCTCGACGCGCCGGGGGTGATGGCCGCGGGACCCGAGCGGGCCTGGCCGGCCGACGGCCGCCCGTGGACCGTGCGCTGGTTCTACGACGTCTGGCACGAGTTCCCCACGGTCCGCACCGGCTTGTGGGGCCGCGGCGTGGTCGGCGTGTCGCGGCAGGGATACGAGCGGCTGCGGGAGTTGCCCCCGCTGCTCGGCGACGACCTCGCGGCCTCGCTGGCGTTCTCCGCCGACCAGCGCCGGGTGGTGCCGGGAGCGGTCGCGGTGGTCCACCCGCCGCGCGGTCTGGCCGCGCTCCTGAAGATCCGCACGCGGGCCCTGGTCTCCACCGCGCAGGCGGCCGGCGATCCGCATCTCGCGGACGTGGCCGGCGACGATCGCACGTCCTGGTCGGATCTGCGCGACGTGGCGCTCGCCGCGCCGCTGCGCAACGGCCCGAAGGTCGCCTGGTTCCTCGCGATCACGGTCGTGACCAGGCTGCGCGCCCGCCGCGCGGTCCGGGCCGGGGACTTCACGACGTGGCAGCGAGACGACACCAGCCGGCGACCATGATCCACGTGTCAGCCGCCTGATACCGGCTGGGCTCGAACTTCACAGGGGGTGGGGAAGTCATGACGGATCACGCACGGCCGCATGCCGTGTTGGTGATACTCAATCTGCCGGTGCCGGACGACCAGCGGGCCTGGTCGCAGGCGCTCGCACTGCGCGACGACGGCGCGCGGGTGACGGTGGTGTGCCCGGCGATCCGCGGCAGGCGGCCCGGCGGTGAGCGGGTGGACGGGATCGAGATCGTCCGCTTCGCGTCGTTCGAGGGCCAGGGTGCGCTCGCGACCGCGGCCGAGGGCGTGTGGACGGCCACCGCGGCCGCGCGCGCCGTCCGCGCCGCCCTGCGCACGTCGCGCGGCGTCCCGTGCATGCTGCAGATCGGCAACCCGCCCGATCTGCTGTTCCCCTTGGCGCGCTGGGCCCGCCGGCGCGGCGTACGGACCGTGTACGACCAGCGGGACGTGGTGCCGGTGCTCGCGGCGTCGCGGGCCGGATTCAACAAGCTGACACCGGTCTTCAAGGGCGCCGAGCGGCAACTGGTCGCGGCCTCGGACGTGGTGATCACGCCGAGCGAGGAACAGCGCGCTCGCATCGCGCGGTTGTATCGGCGGAACGCTGTGATCATCCGCACCGCGGAGGTTTCGGCAGCGACCGAGTCCGTGGCGACTGAGTCCGCCGCGCCCCGGAACGACCGCGACACGGTCCTCGGCTATCTGGGCGTCATCGGCGAACAGGACGGCCTCACGGATCTGCTCGACGCCGTGGCCCTGCTCCGCGCCGACGGCGCCGGCGGATTCCGCCTCGAAGTCGCCGGCGACGGCCCCGCCCTCCCCGCGGCCCGCGACCACGCCACCCGGCTCGGCTTGGACGGCCTGGTGACCTTCCACGGCTGGCTCGGCCCCGGCGAGGTCGACACCTTCCTGAGCCGCATCGACGCCATGACGGTGCCCGATCCGGACAACCCGTTCAACCACTTCTGCGCGATGAACAAGGTCACGCACGCGATGGCCCGCGCCATCCCCATCGCGCTGCGCCCCCTGCGCGAGAACAGCCGCCTCGTTGGCCCGCACGCCTACCTCGCCTCCGACATGAGCACCCGCGCGTTCGCCGACGCGATCGCCAAGCTCCTGGCGGACTCCCCCGAATCCCGCGCCGCCATCGCCTCCGCCTCGCGCGACCTCTTCGAGGCCGAGCACTCGTGGGCGCGGTACGCACAGCGGTACGTGGACGCGGTGGCCCCGGGCCGGAAGCGTTAGCCCTGGCCGCGCCAGAGTTTGTACAACCCCGCCGCGACGGCGTCGGTCACGACGAGCGCCATCTTCCCGGAGGTGTCGTAGACGAGGGCCGACGCCGCGAGGATGGCGAGCAGTCCGGCGAGGTCGATGAGGCGGGGGTTCGTGCGCATGCTCCCATCCCACCGTCCTCGACGGAGATCAAACAGGAAATTCTTCAATTGTGAAGGACCTTGAACCCGATCCGGCTATTGCGCCCATCTTCAGGAGCCTTCACCCCTTCAGGGTCGCCGCCCACGATCGCTAGCCTGACCGCATGGCATGGGGATCAGAACGTTCGCCGGTGATCGACTTCGCGCGGGAGCTCAGCGCCTACCGCGCCGAACACGGCGCGCCGACGGGCGAGGACATCAGCACCGCGACCGGCCTCCTCAGCCCGGCCGGAGGGACCGGCGAATATCTCTCCACCGGCCGCGTCAGCGGCGTCATGGCGGGCACGAGCACCAACCCGCCCACCAACTCCGTGATCTTCTCCTTCGTCCGCGCGATCCTCCACCTCCAGAACCCCTCCGCGGACCCGATCACCGAGTCCCATCCCGACGTCGTCGAACTCCAGGCGCTCCGGACCAGGGCCTACGCCCGCCAGTCCCTGGGCACCTTCCGAGAACGGCACCTCCGCGTCGCCCTCGACGCCGTCGCCGACGTCCATCACGGCTGCTTCGCGCTCTACGCACTGAACGGCGCCACGTTGCACATAGGCCGCTCGACATCGGAATCCCTGGCTCTCCGCATCAACGCGGCGCTGGACCCGAACAGTCAGGTCATCGACCGCGAGTCGGTCGCAGAGATCGAACTCTGGCTCCTGCCCGACCTCCTCGACGACCCGACCGCCGAGGCGACGGTCGCCCATCTCGAGGAAACGCTCATCCGCAGAACGCTCCACGCGTCCGCCCCCGAGACCCTCCGCCTCCCCGACCTCGCCGTCTCGGACGAATCCGCGGTTCCCGCCTCGCGGATCTTCCCGCTGATCGACTCCGGAACGCTCCTGGCCATCCGTGAAGCGCTCCGCGACCAGGCCGCAGAGCTCGCGGAACGGGCCAACGGCATCCACGCCCGGACCGAGTCCCTCTTCAAGCACTCGCCCGGCGGCGGTCAGCCGGAGTGCGGTTCCTAGCCGGAGTGCGGTTCCTAGCCGGAGTGCGATCCCGAGCCGGAGTGCGATCCCCGCGCCCGCTGAGCGTAATAGCGCATGACGTAGTAGGAACGGACGACGATCGTCGCGACCGCCGCCACGAACGCACCGTCGACGACGCCCGCCCAGCCCAGCGCCGCGCCCGCCACCGGCAGCACGAGCGCGGCCCCCATCGCGACGCAGGCCGGCGCGCTCGAGCCCCGTGCCGAAAGCCGGAGCAGAAGCCTGACCTGCCCGCGCGGAACCAGGCGCAGCCCGGCCGCGAGAACCGCCCACCACAGTCCGTACGCGGCGACGGCGACGAACCGGCGGCGCACGGCGTTCGCGTCGAGGTCGGTGGAGGAACCGGCGGCGGTCCAGGAGGACAGGAACAGGATGCTCACCGCCACGACCCACCGCAGGCGGCTCTGGACCACGTTCCGCCCGATGGCCTCGAAGTTGGTCGCGGCCGTCTTGTTGCGGGGATCGGTGCTGACGGCGCCGCGGAAGCCGGCCAGGGCGCCGCGGAAGTTCTTGCGGCGGATCTCGAGCACCGCGAGATTGTTGATCGCCATCGAGTGGTTCGGGTCGACGGCCAGCGTGGCCCGGAAGGCCCGCTCGGCCTCCATCGGCTTGCCGGCCCGCAGCGCGGCGTAGCCGAGCACGAAGTGGCCGTCCGCCTGGCCCGGGGCCAGCTCCACGGCCCGCCGCGCCGCGTCCAGGGCCGCGACCGGATTGCGGTCGGCCAGCGCCCAGGCGCGCCGGGCGTGTCCGGCCGGCCAGTGCGGGGCCAGCTCGATGGCCCGGTCCGCGGCCGCGGCGGCCGCGTCCGCGTCGCCGTTCGCCCGCTCGATGGTCGACAGCACCGCGTACATCACCGGCGCGTCCGGAGCCAGGGCCACGGCGCTCTTGATCACCGGCAGCGCCTCGGCCGGGCGCCCGGAGTCGTTGAGCGCGGCGGCGAGCAGGCGCATCGCGACCGCGTCGTCGGGAGCGGACGCCAGGACCTGGCGGAGCACCGTCTCGGCCTCGCCGAACCGGCGCAGCCCGAGCAGGGTCTGGGCCCTTTCCAGCAGCCTGACGTGCTCCGCCTGCCCGGTCACACGTGCTTCCGCTTCTTCAGATAGGCCAGCAGATCGTCGTAGGCGCCGTTCTCGTTGGCGTACAACGCGACGTTGCGCGCGGTCTCCAGCCACGGACCGATCGACGGTCCGACCTCCTCGCAGGCCGCGTCCAGGTCCCGCTGGCCGATCATCCGCACCTCGCCGGCCGCCGCCGACGCCATCAAAGCGTTCTCCGCGGCCGTGTCGCAGACGTGCGCGATGTCGGCGCCGGAATAGCCCTCCAACCGCTTCGCCAGCTTCTTCACGTCCACCCCCGACACCGGCCGGTCCCGCAGGTGGAAGCGCAGGATCGCCTGCCGGGCCGCCTCGTCGGGCGGGAGGACCAGCAGCGTGCGGTCCAGGCGGCCGGGGCGCTTCAGCGCGCTGTCGACGTCCCACGGGTGGTTGGTCGCGGCCAGCACGAAGACCCCCTCGTTGCGGCCGTCGGCGCCGTCGAGCTCGGCGAGCAGCTGGTTCACGGTCCCCCGCATGCCGGTGCCGCGGATCTGGGTGCGCTTCTGCCCGATCGCGTCGACCTCGTCGAGGAACAGGACGCACGGGGCGTTGCGGCGGGCGACCTCGAACACCTCGTGCAGGTTGCGCTCGCTCTGGCCGATGTACATGTCCAGCACGTCGGCCAGCGTCACCGCGTAGAACCTCGCGCCCAGCTCGCCCGCGACCGCCCGCGCGATGAAGGTCTTGCCGCATCCGGGCGGGCCGTAAAGGAGCAGTCCGCCCTTGAGCGACTTGCCGTACAGCTTCGAGAGCTCGGGGTTGCGCATCGGAGCGAGGAACGCGACTTCGAGGCGCTTCTTCACGTCGGCCATGCCGCCGACGTCCGCCAGCCGCACGGTACTGGGCTCCAGGTCGAACGCGGGCTCGGGATCGTCCCCGCCGACACCGTCGACACCGTCGACGAACATCGGTGCGACGACGCCGTCGAACTCGGCGTCGGCGGCGTCCCAGTCGAACGCGTCGCGGGAGTCGGTAGCGGGAGTCGACGGCTCCGTCGGCGGCAACGGCTCCGGAGCGGCGGCCGGAACGCCCATCGCCCGCATCATCAACGCTCGCGCCTCGCCCGATCCGGGATCCTGTTGCAGTACGACCGCCAGCTCCGCGATCGCGGAATCCCCCGCCCCGGCGTCCACGAGCAACTGCGCCAGATGCAGCCGCAACGGAAGATCGCCTGGAGCAGCGGCGACGGCGGCACGCATGCTGCGTATCAGTGGCGACTCTTCCACCCTGGGCTCCTCCCCATACGCCGAGGAGCCGATCCTACCCCCGGTCATCAACCTGTTGTCTCGGAGCGCCTTCCGTCGCCCGAACGGGCCCCGTTCCGCGCCATCCTCCGCCACACCACGCACTATGCGGGCATGACGCGCTACGTTTACGAACTCGCCCGCGACCACCGGCCCGACGTGGACACGACGGCCGACTACGACTGGCACATCGTCCGCCTGGACGACGCCCGCGACCCGGACCACATCCACGCCCTCTGCGAGCGTGACCTGGAACCGCCGCTCGAGCACTGGAACGTCGAGTCCCTGAAGGACCTCGAGACCCTGGTCTGCGAGCAGTGCCAGGTCCGGCACCTCGCCGAGACCGGGCGAGAGGCGGTGTGAAGGTGCGGGGTCCGGCCGTGCCCCCCCGGCGGCCTCAGCGACCGGCGAGCGCCGTGTGAGCCGTGGGCCGGTTGGCCGCGGCCAGCCGGGTGGGCGTCTCGTCGGCGTATCTGATGACGTCGCGCGTCAGGTGGCTCTGGTCGGAGTAGCCGTGCACGGCCGCGATCTCCGCGAGCGGGCGCCGCCCCAGTTCCAGGGCCGCCCGCTCGAAGCGGATCACTCCCGCCAGCTGCTTCGGCGTCAGACCGATGCGCCCACCGAACATCCGGGCGACGTAGCGGTGACTCCATCCCGACTCCGAAACGAGGTCGCCGATGCGGACGGTACCGCCGCTCGCCGTGATGTCCCGGCACATCCCCGCCATCCATTCGGGCACCGGGTCCGTCCGCCGCGCGGACTCCAGCAACAACGACTCGACCGCGGCGAACCGCTCGGCCCACGACCGCGCGGAGGCGAGCCGGTCCGCGACACCCCGCCACGACGGCACGAGGTCGCCGACGGCCACCGCGCGCCCCGCGACCTCGCGTCCCGGTACGCCGAGCAGCCGGCTGATCCCGACCGGTGTGAGGTACACCTGCACGCAGTCCTGTCCGCGCTCGAAGCACGTCGCGGTACAGCCGGTGGACAGGCCGGCGACGAACGAATCGTGCGCGACTCCTTCGATCTCCAGCGGGTCGCCGAAGGACAGGACGAGCGGTACCAGACTCCCGGCGGGCTGGCGCCGGTGCACCGGAACGGGTGACAGCTCGGACATCCCGACCACGCCGGCGACCAGCCCCCGCAGCGCGGGGTGCGCCCGATGCCGGACGACCTCGATGCGACGGACGGGTTCCACCCCGGCATTGTCACCGGTCAATTTCGTTCAAGCCAACACCCCGGCCCGCTCGGCACACTCAAGATGACCCGATCAAGGAGACCAAGATGCGCAACCTCGTCATCGTCGAGTTCCTGACCGTCGACGGCGTCATGCAGGGCCTCGGCTCGCCCGATGAGGACACCGAAGGCGGATTCACCCACGGAGGCTGGGGCCTCCCCTATACCCCCGCCATCCATGAAGCCATGCCCCAGAAGCCGAGCAACACGACGGCGTTCCTGTTCGGCCGGAAGACGTACGAGAAGCTGGCCGGGTTCTGGCCCACCCGACCGGACACGGACCCCATGGCGGCGCAGCTGAACAGGAGCCCGAAGTACGTCGCGACACGGACGCTGAGGACCTTCGACTGGCAGCGGACCCAAGCCCTTGAGGGCGAACTCGCCGAAGCGGTGAGCAAGCTGAAGGCCGAGGGAGAGGGCGACATCGTCATCCTGGGCAGCGGCGTGCTGGTCCAACAACTGCTGCGCCTCGACCTCGTCGACGAACTCCGGCTGTTCCTCCATCCCCTCCTGCTGGGCACCGGCAAGCGCTTGTTCAGCGATCTCCCCGACCCCCGCCGGCTCAAGCTCACCAGCTCGACCGCCACCAGCCTCGGAACCGCCCTGCTCACCTACGAGGTTATGCACGACTGAGCCGTGCCGTCAGCCCGACAGCGGCATCGTCATCTGCGGTGACACAGGCGCCATGTCCTGATGCATCCTGCTCACCGCCGTCCCCATCGCGTAGAACTCGACGGCGTGCTCACCCCAGACCCAGTCGTCCTCCCGCACCGTGACCCCGACGATGCCGTCCGCCCCGACCTGGTTCCCCTCGTACTGCATGCGCGCCATGGCGATCTCCCGCGCGTCGTAGACCGCCTGCGTGTAGGTCCCCAACTCCATGTTCTGCCCCGAGGCCTGAAGCATCTGCCGGAAGGTGAGGTGCGCGACGTGGTAGACACAGGTCCCCAGCACCAACGCCCGCGGAACCCACCCGTGCTGCCACAACGTCCAGAAATCCTGCCCGGACAGATGCGACGTGAACGGCCGCCCGGCCGGCGTCCGCAGCGACCTCCCATCCTCGGCCTTCACAGCCGTCCCCACCGCGACGAACTCCATGACCTCAGCCGAGAACGCATACCGCCGCGCCCGCACGTCCACCCCGATGATCCCGTCGGCCCCCAGCACATCGGCCTCGGCCTCCATCCGCGCCATCGCCAACTCCCGCGCGGTGTACATCGCCTGTGTCAGCACCGTCAGCTCCTGACTGACGCTCCACCGCGAAGGCTGGATCCCGATGTGATAGATGCTCGTCCCCATCACCAGCCCCAGTGGCGCGAACCCAGCCTGCGTCGCCAGCACGAACTCATTGACCGACAGATCAGACGTGAAGCAGGGACGCCCCTGCCGCGACTGAACAAGCCGCCCCCTGGCCGCATCCGGCAGCGGCTGCGGTTGCTGCGACATCGGTCCGGTCGGTTGCCCCATAGCTCTCTCCTCTGGACTCGTTGCACGTCTACACCGCCAGTCGAGCGGGACGTTGATCGTAGAGTCTGCTCCTGAGGATCCCTCCGCGCGATCACAGGAAATCCCGCAGGGGCGTGGCACCAGCGGAGCACACGCGCTGAACACCGCGACGTGCGCGGGCTACATCACGCCGGGAGCTCGCTGCGTAAGCCCGAGCTCCCCGGCCCGCACTCCGGCTTGGAACCGCGACTCCGCCTCCAGCAGCCGCATCATCTCCGCGACCCGACGTCGATACGTCCGCAGAGACAGCCCCATCCGCCGCGCCGCCGCTTCGTCCGTGAGGCCCGTCGTCAGCATGCGAAGCAACGCTTTGCCCTCGGCGTCGATACTGGGCAGATCCTGACTCAGATACTGCTCCAGCACGACCGCGCCTTCCCAGGCCGCGTCGAACATCGAGTACACCGCCGCGATGAGAGCGGGTGACGTCGTCGCCGTGAATTCCCGTTCCCCACGGACCTTCGCACCAGCCAGGATCATCGCCTTACGGTCGCTGATGATCGTCTCGTGAGGGAGCCCCGTGGCGCAGATGCGCACCTGAGCACCGACGGTGCGCAGTTCAAGGAGATGCAAACGCTGGTCCTCATCGGCCAGAGCCGCGGCACTGTAGAGCTTTCGAACGGTCAACCCACTGCGGACCCGCGCCTCCATCCGCCCGACCGCCGTGTCGCGGGCAGCGCGATGGGACCAGGTGTTCAGATCGGAGGCGGCACAGACGAACTCGGACACCGGAAACCGGAACAGGTGACCGGCTCGGGCCGCCAACTCCAGCTCGCCGTGGACGGTGATCGTCGTTTCAGCGGCGGACACGCGCTCCAGTCTCACCATCGGACCAGCGATCGGCAACCATGGCCACTTGCTGCCACACGCTGGTCCGGACCAAAGGCCGCGGCCAGGCTTGAACCATGATCGAGCCCACGACCCCCGCAGCATTCGACGACTTCCAGCTAGGTGGCGACCTCCCGGTCCACCGCATCGGCTTCGGCGCGATGCGCCTGGCCCAAGGCACATTCCAAGGCCCGGTCCGCGACCCCGACACGGGCATGGCGGTACTGCGCCGCGCCGTCGAGCTCGGCGTGAACCACATCGACACCGCCGGCTTCTACGGCGCTCACGGCGTCCACGCCAACGACCTGATCCGCAAGGCCCTGGCCCCCTACCAAGAGGACCTGGTCATCGCCACCAAGGTCGGACCCCTGCGAGACGACAACGGCATGCCCAGCCTGGAGGCCACACCCGACCAACTGCGCGCCCTGGTCGAAGCCGACCTCCGCACCCTCGGCCTACAACACCTCGACCTGGTCTACCTCCGTGTCGGCGGCATGACAGGCCCCGGCGGCGCACCCCTGACCGAACGACTCGGCGCCCTCGCCGACCTACGAACGGAGGGACTGATCCGCCACCTCGGCATCAGCAACGTCGACACCGCGCAGTTCGAGGAAGCCTCCACAGTGGCCCCACTCGCCGCCGTCCAGAACCACTTCCACGTCCAGCACCAAACCGACACGGCACTGCTCGCCCGATGCACCGAGCAGCACATCGCGTTCGTGCCATTCTTCCCGATCGGCGGCGGCTTCCAACCACTCGACGCCCCGAGCCTGCTGAAGGTCGCATCACGCCTGGAGGCAACGCCGGCGCAAGTAGCCCAGGCATGGCTGCTGAGCGTGTCCCCGAACATACTGCTGATCCCGGGCACCGGATCGTTGGAGCACTTGGAGGAGAACGTGGCCGCTGGCGCCCTGCGGCTGTCGCCCGAGGACCTCGCCGATCTCACCGCGCCCGCCGACTCTGCAAGCCCGGGTCACTGATCGGATCCGTGGTCTGAGACCGGCCCGGGAATCCAGCGACCGACCTCATTCGGCACTCGACTCGCTCGAACACGCCCCGCCCTGGCGCTACGCCGAACGGTGACGTGCGTCGCGCAGAAGTGGTCGGTTGTCCACAGGCTTCCAGAGCACGATTGCGGCCGACCGAACGAGGCCCCGACAGTTGATCCATGAACGAGGTCCGACGATGCCCGCCCGCCGGCGCGGGTGGAACGGCTCACAACCCGACGGACGACGACGGCGACCTTGCCACGACAGCCGACTCGGGTACGCGCCGAACCAGCGTGCACCCACCCGCGACCGGCACGGGGATCCACGGCGGGCCCAGAACACGTGCACGCCTCGCTCGGCGTATGGCGTGGGAGATCTTGAAGACGGCCGGCCGCTCGCCGATCGCCATGGACCGCGGTCCGCACGCCACGCCGGAGGCGACCCCTTCCGCGGTCGCACCATGCCCGATTCACCCGTTTGAGCCGGAACCCCTCGGGCCGGCTGCCACAATGGACGCCGTGACGGATGCATCGACGCCGCAGCCCTTCGCCTACCTCGGCGCTCCGAACATCCACCTCTATGCGACGGTCCTCGCCGTGTTCGCACGGGCCAAGCAACGTTTCACCGTTCATCTGCGGCCCGAAGACGTCCTGATCGACTGGCCCCGGGAGCCCGATCGAACCGGCGGCACCGGCGGCACCGACGGCACCGACGGCGCCGCGCACCTGCCGGATCCCGAAGCGCTCGTCCAGGCCCTGGACAAGCTCGTCGAATGGGGCAACCTCCGCTCGGACGCCGACACCGGGCGGGTGAGCACAGTTGAGGATTTCAACCGCGCCCGCAAGATCTACCAGCTGACCCGGCACGGCCAGGCCGCGCTGGCCGCGATCGATCACTACGAGCAGGCCCTCGGCCAGCGGGGGCGCCTGCAGACCGTGGCGCTCGCCGACATCGCCGAACAACTGACCGCGCTCCTGGTCGCCGCCGAAGCCCTGGAACCGCCGGACCAGACCGGCGTCGGTCTGTTGTTGTTCACTCTCACCGAGCGGTTCACCGGCCTGGCCGACAACGCCGAAGCCTTCATGTCCTCACTGCGCCGCGCGGTCGACTTCACCGACGGCGCCGAGGACGCCTTCCTGGCCTACAAGGACCGGCTGATCGAGTACATCGACAAGTTCATCGCCGACCTGGCCAACCGCGGAGCGCAGATCGCGGGCCTGATCGAGCGGATCGAGACGGCGGACATAGGACGGATCCTGGACGCCGCGGCCCGCCGCGACGCGGTCGACGCCGTCCCTGACAACGGAGCGGATTCCGGCGCCCACGACGCCTACGCCGCGGCCGTCCAGCTCGCGACCCGCGACTGGGAGAACCGCTGGCGGGGCTTGCGGGAGTGGTTCGTCAGCACCGGGAACAGACGTCCCTCGCAGGCCCGGCTGCTGCGCAACGCCGCGGTCAGCGGCATCACGAACCTGGTGAACACCGTCGCCGCGCTCAACGAACGCCGCGGCGGGCGCTCGGACCGTTCGGCCGACCTGCGTGCGCTGGCCCGGTTCTTCGCTCAGGCTCCGGACGACGCCGCCGCGCACCGCCTGTGGCGAGCGGCGTTCGCGCTCGCGCCGGCCCGGCACCTGACCATCGACGCCCAGACCGAAGAAGCCTGGGAAGCGGCCGACTACCCACCGGGGACCCCGTGGGCGGACGCCGAGCCCTGCGCATCAGCCCCAGACTGCGCGAGACCGGTTCCTACGAGCGTCGCGGCGCGCCGAATCGCGCGATCGACCGGGACGACGGCCGCCGCCTGCTGGCCGCCAGGGCCGAGCGCGAGGCGGCTGAGATCGCCGAGGCCCGCCGCCTGCTGGCCACCGACGGTCCGGTGCTCCTGTCGGAATTGGCCGGTCCGGACGGTCTGGATCCCAGAGCGTTCCGCCTGTTCCTGTCGGTTCTCGGCGACGCGTTGGCGGCACGCCGTCCCGGCACGACCACCACTACGGCGGCCAGCGGCGACGGCTCGATGGAGATCCGCCTCAAGCTCGTGGACGCCGGCCGGGTCGTCACCGTCCCCACCGCTGACGGCGTCCTGTCCGGCCCCGAACACGTCGTGGAGATCTTCGACCTCACCGCACCCGCGCACCAGGGCGCAGCACGATGACCGTCTCGACCTGGACCTCGACCCCGTCTGCGGCCTCAGGCGACCATGACGTCGAACGCCGCCGCGCGGCCCGGGCCCTGCTGGCCCACCCGCTGCTGACCGCCCGCGACGATGACTTCCGCCTGGTCCGCAAGCATGCGGCCGAGTTGGCGACCTGGTTCGCCGACCAGGCCGGCTGGCGGCTGACCGTGGACGCCCAGACCGCTCGGCTGGTCAAGAAGCCGGCCGACCTGGCCGACCCGACCCGACCGGCCCGCGCCCCGAAGACCAAGGTCCCGTTCACCCGGCGGCGCTACGTCCTCCTGTGCCTGGCCCTGGCCGTGTTGGAGCGTTCGGAATCGCAGACCACACTCGGCCGGCTCGCCGAGGGCGTGCTGACCGGGTCGACCGACCCGGCGTTGACGGAGGCCGGGATCACCTTCGGCATGGGGCGCCGTGAGGAGCGCGCCGACCTGGTCGCCGTCGTCAGGCTTCTGCTGTCCTGGGACGTGCTGACCCGGGTGCAGGGCGACGAGGACGCCTTCGTCGCCGACGGCGGCAACGACGTGCTCTACGACGTCGACCGCCGGGTGAGCAGCGGTCTGCTCGCCACCTCGCGCGGCGCGTCCACGGTGACCGCGGTGTCGTTCGAAGAACGCCTCGCGGCGCTGACCGCCGAACCATGGCCGGAGACCGACGATCTGCGTCTGCGCTCCCTGCGGCACGCCATGACCCGCCGCCTGCTGGATGACCCGGTCGTGTACTACGCGGACCTGACCGAGGGCGAACGCGCTTACCTCGTCAACCAGCGTGTCTCCATCACCCGCCGCATCACCGAGCTGACCGGCCTGATCCCGGAGATGCGCGCCGAGGGCATCGCCATGCTCGACCCCGACGACGCACTCACCGACGTCCGGATGCCGGAGGCGGGCACCGACGGCCACGTCACGCTGCTGATCGCCACCAAGATCGCCACCGACGGCGTGGCGCCGACCCTGCCGGAGTTGGTCGACTTCGTCCGGGAGCAGGCCAAGAAGCACTCCTCGTATTGGCGGAAGACCGCGACCGAACCGGCCGCCGCGGCGGACCTGGCCGAGCAGGCCGTCGCGAAGCTGGAGGCCCTGAACCTCGTCCTGCGCGTCTGCGACGACCACGGCCGGACCCGGATCCACCCGCGCTCGGCACTGATGCGCTTCGCCATGACCGAACCAACGATCAAGAAGGCTGCGCCCCGCCCGTGACCATTCCGACCGCGCTTCCGGCGCCCGCTTCCCCCCTGCCCACCCGTGACCGGTGGCAGCCGCTGCGCGCCGGCCTGATCGACGTGTTCTACTACGACGCCGAGGAGTTCCGGTTCCACGACGGCCGTCTCCTGCTGCGTGGTAACAACGGCACCGGCAAGTCCAAAGTCCTGGCGCTCACACTGCCGTTCCTGCTGGACGGCGAACTGGTCCCGTCCCGGATCGAACCCGACGGCGACCGCGCCAAGCGCATGGAGTGGAATCTGCTGCTCGGCGACAAGCACCCCCACGACGAGCGACTGGGCTACACGTGGCTGGAGTTCGGCCGCATCGGCGACGACGGCCTGCCGCACTACCGCACCATCGGCTGTGGACTCAAAGCCGTCCGCGGCCGAGGCATCGCCGATCACTGGTTCTTCGTCACCGACCAGCGGATCGGGCCGGATCTGCCTTTGCGCAACGAACACCGGGTCTCCTACTCCCGCAGGACCCTTGAGGAGAAAATCGGCACGCACGCCGTCTTCACCACCGCGAAGGCCTACCGGCGCGCGGTCGACGAAGCGCTGTTCGGGCTCGGGAGCGCCCGTTACGAGGCCCTGGTCAACCTGTTGATCCAGCTCCGGCAGCCGCAACTGTCGAAGAAACCGGACGAGAAGCTGCTGTCGAAGGCGCTCACGGAAGCGTTGCCACCGCTGGCCGACAGTCTGATCGGCGAGATCGCCGAAGCCTTCCGCGGCCTGCAGGACGAACGCGACGCCCTGGCCGCGCTGACCGAAGCCCGAGGCGCGGCCGCGGCGTTCCTCGTCCATTACCGCCGTTACGCCCAGGTCGCGACCAAACGAACTGCTGCCGCGGTACGGCAGGCACACAGCAAATACGAGCAGCTGGGTCGCGACCTCGGAGCCGCGACGACCGCGAGGGACCAGGCGCACGTCACCGTCACCGCCGCCGAGGAGGAACTGGCCGGGCTCGACGAGCAGAAGACCCTGCTGACCGCGCAGAAGGACGCTCTGAACCGCGACCCCGCGATGAACACCGCCCGGGAGATCGAGCGGCTGGCGAAGTCTGCCGGGGCTTTGGCCGATGTGGCTCGGAGCCGTGCCGGGGACCGGCAGCAGGCTGTGCTCGACACCGAGAAGTGGTCGGCGCACGCCGAGCGTGCCCAGGCCGACGCCGACACCGACGGCGTCGCGGTCCAGCGTCTGCACCACGCCGCGGCCGGACACGCCGAGGCCGCCGGCGTCGATCACGCCGCGGTCCGCGCGGCGCTCACAGCCGCCGGCAGCGATACGGAAGGCTTCGCCGCGCCGGCCCGGCAGTCTGCGGATTCCCAGATCCGCAATCGGCAGCAGGCGGTCAGCGGCCTTCGCGACCTCCACGCCAGGGCCGAGGTCGCCGCCCGCGCCCTGGGTGCCGCGCGGGCGGCCGCCGAGTCGGCCGCGAGCGAGGCGACCGCGGCGGCCGAACGTGCCTCGCTCGCGGCCGACATCGTCATCGCGAACGGTCGCTCCCTGCTCGGCGCGTGGGAATCGTGGAGCGCCGGCAATGCCGAGATCGTTCTGCCCGACCGTGAGGCGGCGCTGTCCGAGCTCGGGCTGTGGGTCACCACACTCGACGGGCCGAATCCGATGGCCCGCCGGGCCGAGCAGGCCGCCAGGCAGCACGAAGCGCTGCTGAACCGCCGCGTCGCGGACATCGACAACCTCCGCGGGCAGGCCGAACAGGAGCGGTCCGCACTCGGCGAGGAGATCACGCGCCTGGAACAGGGGCACCACGATGCTCCGCCGATCCCGCACACCCGCGACGCGGACGCCCGCACCGGCCGGCCCGGCGCGCCGCTGTGGAAGGTCGTGGACTTCCACGAGCACGTCACCGAGGCCGACCGGGCCGGGCTGGAGGCCGCGCTGGAGGCGTCGGGGCTGCTGGACGCCTGGATCGCCCCGGACGGGAGGCTGTCCGACGTCGGCGGCGACGTCCTCGTGACGCCGATCGGGTCCGCGCCGGACGCCGGCCTCACCGCGTCCTTGCGTCCGGCGATCGACGCGGCCGATCCGCAGGCAGGCGCGCTGTCCGAGTCGGTGGTGGCATCGGTCCTGGCCGGGATCGGCCGTATCCCGGCCGGAGCGTCCGAACCCGGCCACCACACGTGGATCAGCGCGGACGGGCGGTTCGGTATCGGTGCGTTGCGAGGCGCCTGGCACAAGGAATCGGCCTTCCACATCGGCGAGGGCGCCCGCGAGTCCGCCCGCCGTGCCCGCCTGGCCGAACTCGGGTCCCGGATCGCCGTGCTCGACACCCGGATCAACGCTTTGCGCGAGGAGTCCGACGCCGTCGCGCGGCGGCTGGCCACCGTCGCGGACGAACTGCGTGCCCAGCCATCCGACGCCGGCCTGCGCGAGGCCCACAGCGGCGCCGCGTTCCACGCCGAGGCGGCGCGGGACGCCACCTCGCGGCGGGACGAGGCGGCGGCGGCCGTCGGACCCGCCGGCCAGGCGGCCGACGAGGCGGCCTCAGCTGTCCTCCGTTTCGCCGAGGACACCCGCCTTCCGCACGAAGCGGCCGCCCTGGACGCCGTCACCGAGGCACTGAACGACTACCGCACGACCCTGTCCGAGCTCTGGCCCGCGCTGACCCAGGCGTCGCGCTCCGCGACGAACGCCGCCACCGCCGAGAACGAGCGCCGGCTGGCCACCGCCCGCCTGGTCCAGGCCGACAAGGCGGCGGCCAAGGCCCGGCACGACGCCGAGGCGGCGGCCGAGGAACACCGCACGCTCCTGGAGACGTCCGGTGCGGCGGTGGAAGAGCTCTACCGGAGGCTCGACGAAGTGCGCACCGCACTCGCCGCCGTCGAGTCCTCCACGTCATCGGTCGGTGCCCGCCGCGAGAAAGCCGTCGAGGAGCGCGGGCGCGCCGAGGGCCGCCTGGAACAGCTGCGAGACACCATCACCGAGGCGACTGCCGTTCGGGACGAAGCCATCGCCGCCATGCGGCGTTTCACCGCCAGCGGCCTGCTCGCCACGGCCCTGCCGGACCTCGAACATCCGGACCCGGCCGAGTCCTGGGTTCCGGCCCCGGCCGTGGCTCTGGCGCGCTCCGCCGACGCCGCCCTGTCCGGCGTCGACGACGCCGACGGCGCTTGGGAGCGCGTCCAGCAACGGGTCTCGCGCGAGCAACAGGAACTGTCGGGAGCCCTGGCCCGCCACGGCCACCAGGTCTCCATGACCCTGTCCCAGGACGGACTGATGATCGTGGAGGTGGTGTTCGCCGGCCGCGTCCAGGACGTGCCGTCGCTGGCCGCCGTCTTGGACAGGGAGGTGACCCAGCGGGACCGGCTGCTGTCGGCCAAGGAGCGGGAACTGCTGGAGAACCATCTGGTCGGCGAGGTCGCCGGCGCCCTGCAGGAGCTGATCACCGAGGCCGAGGGCCGGGTGGCGGCGATGAATCAGGACCTGGAGTCCCGTCCCACCTCCACGGGCATGGCTCTGCGACTGGTCTGGCGCACCTCCAAGGGCGCGCCCGAGGGGCTGGAAGCCGTCCGGACCCGTCTGCTGCGCAAGGCTGTGGACGCCTGGAGTCCGGCCGACCGGGCCGCGGTCGGTGAGTTCCTCCAGCGTCGCATCGCCGACGACCGCGCGGCCAACCCGGCCGACACCTGGCATGACCAGCTGGCCCGCGCCTTCGACTACCGCGCCTGGCACGCATTCGCCATCCAGCGCCGCACCGACGGCGTCTGGGCCTCAGCCGCCGGCCCCGCCTCCGGCGGCGAGCGCGTCCTGGCCGCCTCGGTGCCGCTGTTCGCCGCGGCATCCTCGCACTACTCCTCCGGGCACCCGCACGCTCCGCGCCTGATCGCCCTCGACGAGGCGTTCGCGGGAGTCGACGACGACTCCCGTGCCAAGTGCCTCGGCCTGCTTGCGGCCTTCGATCTGGACGTCGTCATGACCTCTGAACGCGAATGGGCCTGCTACCCCACCGTGCCCGGGATCGGCATCGCCCAGCTGGCCCGGCACGAGGGCGTCGACGCGGTCCTGGTCACCCCGTGGCGCTGGGACGGACGCGAGCGCGTCCGCGTGCCGCGCCCCGAGCCATACCTGCCGCCGCAACGCGCACGCGAGACCACCGCGCCGTCCGGTGAGCCCGCCCCGAGCTTGTTCGACGCCTGACTCCCATGGCCGACGACGACACGGGGGCGGCCGTCGACCTCGCGCGCCTGCACCGGCTGCTCGGCGTCCCGGAGCTGAAATGGCTGGTGGACCGGGTGGCCGACCGGATCATCGGCGGAATCCCGGCCGCTGAGGGGACCGCGACGCTGGGCACCCCCACGCCGGAACAGCGCCGCGCGGTGGAACGGCTGCTCGGAAGGCCTCCCGGCCGCGGCAGGTCATTGACAGTGCGGCTGTCGGATGTCGACACCGTCCTGAAGGATTCCGGAATCTGCCCCGCCGGACTGGCCGTCGCCACTCAGGTGCTCCGCGGCCCGATCGCCGTACGCCGAGAAGTCGAGTCCGCCACGCAGATCGCCTGGGAATCCGCCTACGAACCGCTGGACCGCCTGGCGGCCGAGCGCCCCGAACTCGCCCCCTGGCTGCACCGCGTCCGCACCACCGGCCTGCTCAAACGCCGGGCGGCCGACCCCGTGACCGGCGCCGAACTCGCTCGGCGAACGGCCCGTGTCCTGTCCGTGCTGCCGCACCCCGGCATCGTCCGGCCGGTCCTGGCCGCCCATACCGTCGGCGACGCGCACGCCCTGGACGACGGCCGCCCGCTCACCGCACTCGTGATGAGCGCACTCCGATCACTGGCCGGCATGGCAGCCTCGGACACGGCAGACGCAGAAGGCCGCCGCCACGCCTGGGCCACCGCCGGCGTCGCCACTGACGACCTCTCCTCACGCGTCCTCGTACTCAACATCCCACCCCAGGACGACGAGGGCTTCATCGCCCGGCTCCTCACCCTCGGCACCACCGCCGGCGAGCCGCTCGTACTGACCCTGCGACACCTCGAATCCCTCCCGGCCACCACGCAGACCGAAGCCGCGATCGCCCGCGACTTGTCCGGCACCACCATCAGCGTCTGCGAGAACCCCGCCGTGGTGTCGGCGGCAGCCGCCGAACTGGGCCCCGCCTGCCCACCACTGATCTGCCTGGAGGGCAGCCCGTCCGTGGCCGCGACCCGCATCCTGCGCTGGCTCATCGCGCGAGGCGCGACACTCCGCTATCACGGCGACTTCGACTGGGGAGGCACCCGCATCGCCGCAGGCGTCTTCGCTCTGGCCGCCGGCACCGGAACCCCCGCCACCCCCTGGCGCTACGACCATGCGGCCTATCTCGACGCCGTCGCCCGCGGACTGGGAACACCCCTCCAGCCGGCTGAGCCCCGTGCCACCCCATGGGATCCAGAGCTGCGACACCACATCGCAGCCCACGCTCTCCGGGTCGAGGAGGAACACGTCATCGAAACGCTGCTGTCTGACCTTGCGGACTCCTCGGCCGCACAAGTGTCCAGTACCCCGCACTGAGGCGAGAGTCAGCAAGCGTGACGCGGCAAAGCACCCGGCCTCATAGGCCTCGCTGGCTTTCCTCAGTGCGTTCGGGGAGGAGCAGCACGGCGCCGACGAGGAAGCAGATCGCGCCGATCAGAGTCGTGGTATCGGCTCCGCCGAGGTTGTGTACCTCGCCGGTGACCGGGTTGATGTAACCGGCCACGGCGGAGACGCCGAAGGCGACGGATCCGACCAGGTTGGCCAGTGTGATCCACCAGGACCAGGTGCGCGGCCGCCACGCCGCCCACCCGTGGCAGGCCTCGTACCAGCACAGGAAGCTGGAAACCAGGAAGCACACCGAGCCGATCGCGTCCGGCCGCCACACGTGCTTGTGGGCGGTGTCCGCGGACAGGTTGTGAGCCATCGCGAATCCGGTGCTGACGTTGAAGTACAAGGTCCCCGCGAGTTGGACGGCGGTGGCCCACCAATCGATGCGCCGCGGCTGGAAGACGAAGAACCGCCGGTGCGAGGGGTTCTGCGCTTTCGGGGCGGCGTCGACCGCCTCCCGGTATGACAGGAACGACGCCGTGGTGAAGAACAGCGATCCGACGAAGTAAGTGATGGTGTCCCACTGGGCCCCGACCGCATCGCTGTAGCCGGGCACCGATCCGATGGCGAACAGCAGTGACCCGACCGCGAACAGCACGGCGATCCACCAGCCGCGGGCGGAGGGAGCCCACCAGGTCGATCCGCCGGCGGGGCGTTGGTGTTTGCGGTGGCGCCGCGAACCCCACCGGACCACGGCGCCGTCGGGCCGGACGTGGTCGACGAATGTGAAACCGTTGCTCATCATCAGTCACGCTCGCTTCGGAGTCCGCCGGGCTCGGCCTTGCGTCGCTGGGCGCGTCGGACCGCGCGCACGAAGACCTTGATGGCCACGCCGTAAATAATCGGATTGGTGATCATCTGACCAGTGACCACCAGCCGCGCCATCTCGGTTTTGGCGGTGATGTCGCCGAACCCGACAGTGGAGAACACGGTGACGGTGAAGTAGAGCCCATCGGAATGCGTGAGGTGCTCACCGAAGCTGGTGGGCGACAAGTCGGCCAGTGCGACGTAGGCGGCGGCGAACAGCAGCAGGAAGAACGGGACGCTGGTAGCCAGTCCCTCGACGGCCCGTAACGCCGGGTATGGGGATGTGACGATCGTGCGGACCTGGAAGGCCACCAGCGCAACGAACCCCGCCAGCCCGATCACGAGCATCGTGACGGTGAGCGTGGTGCTGGAGCGGTCCAAAGGCAGCACGTAATACAGGGTGACCAGCAGGATAACCGAACCCACCACTCGCAGGAACGTCCAGGCGACCCTGCGATTGGAGGGCCATGCATCGTCCTGCGTGGCGGTGCTGGTGCGGGCGTTCATGATGTCCGTGCCCGCGCAGCGCGCTTGTTTTGCGACACGCCAGGAGTCTCGTCAGCCGCCTGCATCATGCACCTTCCAGCAAGCCGCATGCATGTTCGCCGGTAGCGGTCTGCCATCAACCGTCGCACAGGCACCACAGGTCGCAATATACCTGAAAGTCGCTTATGCCAGAGTTACAAAACATCCGTGCCGCTGCAGCCTCGATCAGGCTGACCAAGCTCCTACGCCTGGCAGCCATCGACGGCACCACCGGCGGGCCGATCACCGAACCCGCAGCCCTGAGATCGCCTCACCTGAACACGGATCACCCGCGGGCCGTCTCATACACCACCAGCCTCCCTCGATGCAGTCGGAGAGGTTGGCTTCACCTTCTGGCCTCGGGCGATGCATCCGGTACCAGGGTCCTGAGGCACGGCAGGCGATGGGCTACGATCACGCCACTGTCTCGCGGTGGGGAGCCGCGGTCTCGGGAGGGCTGGGAAGTCATGAGGCGCAGCATCACATCCATCGCGTTGTCCACGCTTGCCGTCGGATCAGGCCTCACGATGGTCCACCCGACCGTCGCGGCAGCCGACGATACGCCGAGCGCGTCGCAGCTCTCATATCGTGCGGCGCCGGGTAACCGGTTGGTGCCGCATCAGGCAGGAGTGATGCCCACTGTCGGGGTCACCGGTACCGCCACTTTCCTGAACGTCTACGCGCGCGACGGAGAAGACCGGTGGGACATCACCCTGTCGGCGCCGACCGGATCGCAACTGACCGCTGGGACCACCTATAAGAACATGGGGCGCACGTCCACTGCGTCGTCGGCCGGGCTGGACATGGCGTACAACTCCTCCGGCTGTACGACGTCGTTCGCGGATCTCACGGTCTACCAGATCGAGACGGACGCCACAGGCGCGGTCACCAAGCTGGAGGCCGGGTTCGACCAGCACTGCGACACCGCCTCGTCTCCCGCCGTCGAAGCCTTGATCCGGTTCAACGCGACCGGGGCCCTGCCCGGGGGCGCACCGACCGGCCTGCCCCCGACGGCGCCACAGGGGACGACGGGCCCGCTGGCTTTCGTCCGCGACGGCCACATGATCATGGACACTGACGGTGGTACCGGCGGCGCCGACCTGGGGCCTTCGACTGCGACCCCGACGCCCGGGTACACGGTACCGGTCGGTGGTGCCGCGTGGTCTCCGTCGGTCAACCGGATCGTCTACACGCGCGACTCCCGGCTGCACTCCTACCTGCCGGACGGGAGCGGCGACATCGCGATCACCGCCTCCGGCCCGACCGTCTACAGCCCGGACACGGACCCGGCGGTGGCACCGGATGGCACCGTGGCCTTCTCGCGCGGCGTGACGATCATGCTCGCCTCCCTCGACGGCAGCTTCGCGGGCCGCGAGTACACGCTGTACTCGTCCAACGAGTTCTATGCGACGCATCCGACGTGGGCCGCCGACGGCTCCCTGCTGTTCCAGCGCCAGGCCATCCCGAACGCCAGTGTCCCGGGACCCACGCCGCAGCCCGACGTCTACCGCATCGCCGGCGGCAAGACCACGCTGTTCATGGCAAATGCCGGGCAGCCCTCCGTCTCACCGGACGGGAGCCGGATCGCGTTCATTCGAGCTGACTCCCGCGGCGTCAAGCAGGTCTTCACGGTCGCCGCCGACGGCGTCAGCGGCCTGAGCCAGATCACCCATGACGACAGCGACTCCACCGAGCCCGCCTGGTCCCCGGACGGGCGCACCCTCGCCTACGTCATGCCGAACTGGCACGAGGTCGTCGAGGTCCCGGCGGTCGGCGGGGCCCCGGTCGGCAGCATCCCGAACGCCGACGCACCGGCCTGGCGGCCCGCTCCGCGTCCGTCGCACGTCACCCGGATCGCCGGCGCCGACCGGATCCACACCGCCATCGCCGCCTCCCAGCACGACTTCGCCGACCACGGCGCCGCTGATCCGGCTCGCGACCACGCCGACGCCGTCGTCCTGGCCCGCTCCGACACCTACGCCGACGCGCTCGGCGGCTCCTCCCTCGCGGTTCGCAAGAACGCCCCCCTGCTGATCACCGATCCGACTGCCCTGGCTCCTGACGTGGCCCGCGAGCTGCAGCGTGTCCTGGCGCCCGGCGGCACGGTCTATCTGCTCGGCGGCACCAGCGCCCTGTCTCCGGCTGTCGCGTCCGCGGTGCAGAAGCTGCACTACACGGTGCTGCGGTTGGCCGGGCCCGACCGCTACGCCACCTCGGTGGCCATTGCCAAGACGGTGGACCCGAACCCCAAGGTCATGCTGATCGCCAGCGGCGACAACTTCCCCGACGCACTGGCCGCCGGCGCCACCGGCCAGCCACTCGTCCTCACCGCCGGATCGTCGATGCCCTCGGCGACTGCCGCCTACCTGAACACCGTGTTCCCGATCGACCAGCGCATGGGCATCGGCAACACCCAGATCGTCACCGTCGGCGGTCCCGGCGACAAGGCGGTGATCGACGCGTACATGGCCGGGAAGCTCCACTGGGGCGAGGAATTCACCCGCATCAAGCTGGTCGGCAACACCCGCCAGGACACCGCCCTGCTCGTCGCCCGCTCCTTCTTCGGCGGCATGTCCCAAGCGGCCTTCGCAACCTCCGCCAGCTGGCCCGACGCCTTGTCCGGCGGCGCGATGATCGGCCACGTCGGCGGACCGCTGCTACTGACTGACCCGAGTGGCCTCTACGGCCCGGACGCCGACTACGCGCACGAGCTGGCAGCAACCGGTGGCCTCACCACGGTGGACGTGCTCGGCGGGCCGGCAGCTTTGCCGCCGATGATCTCGCAGCAGATCGCGGCCCAGCTCGAAGTCGCCGGCCGGGTCATCGTCAACCAAGCGCACCACGACCCAATCCCGCTGGGGACACACGCAGCGTCGGATGCCGTCACAACGACGCGGTAGCGCGTGAACGGCAGCGCAGCGAGGTAGGCACGTGTGACTTCGGGAGCAAGCTCATGCTCCCGAAGTCGCCGACCTCGCCGGCGGCAACGCCGTTTCCGCCACACGATCCAACGCTGGACCAACGAGGTCATCGACCTGCTGGCGGCCAGGACTTTGCGCGGGTGCCGATCAGCCTCGCCTCGCGGACGGCTCACCTGGTGGGCTTCGGCACTTCCTCGCGCATGTCCGCGAGGAAGGAGGCGCTGGTGACGTTCAGTCTGGGAGCGGAGGACTGGACGGTGGCCACTTCCCGTGACGCTGCCCCCACCGTTCAAATAAATGGGATGCGCCTCTGGGCCTTGCCGAGTAGCTTCTGCTGTCACACCTCCCGTTGCGCGGTGCCCCGGCTACTTCTGCCAAACACCCCGGTGCCCATTCGGATCTCGGGAGGTGCCGTCTCCTCAGGCCTTGTTACCGGTCCCTGTCTTCCCGTGTCCGCTGTCGTGTCCATGGAGATGTCTGATGACCCGGTTCAACCGTCAACAGCTGAAGGCTGCGACGCGGGATGAGATCCAGATCGATGCGGCGGACCTCGTTGCGGCCCGCCGCCTCGCGCCGCGATCTGCGGTGAACCGCTCGATGTGGCAGACCGACACATTCAGTCAGGCCCTGCAGGCCGGCAACTACGAGCGTGGCGTGGGCTGGGTCCGCGACCCGAAGTCGGAACTGTTTCTGCTCGCGGCGGCGAACATGGTCGGCCAGCACACGTTCTACGAGCGGGCCGGGTCTCGTGACCGCCGCTACGTCGAGTTGATTTGGGAGCACGCGCTCAGCGACCCGGAGTGGACCCTGGGCCTGCTGCGGTGGCTCCGATCAGAGGCCAACATGCGAACCGCCTCCTTGGTCGGTGCCGCGGAGTTCGCGCGAGCTCGGCAGCAAGCGCGGCGGCATGGCTACTCGCGCCAGGCGATCGCGGCGGTGTTGCAGCGTCCTGACGAGCCGGGCGAGCTGCTGGCCTATTGGACCTCGCGCTACGGCCGGCAACTGCCGATGCCCGTGAAACGGGGCGTCGCCGACGCCGTGCAGCGGCTCTACACCGGCCGGGCGCTTCTGAAGTACGACACCGACTCGCAGGCCTTCCGCTTCGGCGACGTCCTGGAACTGACTCATCCCGCGCCGGCGCCCGACCGGCCCTGGCAGGCAGCGGTGTTCCGTTACGCCCTGGACCGGCGGCACCGCTCAGCCTCGGCGGCACCGCCGGCGGGCGAGGAACTCCTGCAGTCGCACCACGCCCTGATGGCCGTTCCGGCAGAAGCTCGTTACGCCCTGGTCACCGACCCCGGCGGCGCTCAGCGCCTGGCGGCAGCGGGGATGACGTGGGAGACACTGGCCGGCTGGCTCCAGCGCCCGCTCGACGCCGCGGTGTGGGAGGCCGTCATACCGTCGATGGGCACCATGGCGCTGGTCCGCAACCTGCGGAACTTCGACCAGGCCGGGATCGGGGAGCCGGCTGCCGCCGAGGTGGCCAGACGGATCTGCGACCGGGACGAGGTGATCCGCTCCCGGCAGTTCCCGTTCCGGTATCTGGCCGCGTACCGGCACGCAGACAGTGAGCGGTGGGGCGCGGCCCTGGAGACCGCCCTCGCACACTCTCTGGCCAACGTGCCCAGACTGCTGGGCAGGACTCTGGTCTTGGTCGATCGCTCCGGCTCGATGTTCTTCACCCCAGAGGCCCGGACCGAGCTGACCCGCGCCGACTCCGCAGCCATCTTCGGCACCGCCCTCGCGCTGCGCGGCGAGCACGTCGACCTCGTCGAGTTCGGCACCGGCAGCCGCCGGATCGAGGTGGGCCCGCAGGACACCGTCCTGGCGGCCCTCGACCGGTTCCACGACCTCGGCGGCACCGAGACCGCGAACGCGGTGCGCACCCACTATCAGGGTCACGACCGCGTCATCATCATCACCGACGAGCAGGCCTTCCGCTCCGATACCTCCGTCCTCGCCCCGGTGCCCAACGAGGTTCCCGTCTACACGTGGAACTTGGCCGGGTACGCCGTCGGGCATGCCGAACCTGGTCCGCGCCGCTATACCTTCGGCGGGCTCAGCGACGCCGCGTTCCGGTTGATCCCGCTGATCGAGGAGGGCCTCGAAACCGGGTGGCCCTGGGAGTAGGGATGGTCGTCGCGTCTGGACGACTCAGTCGCGAAGGGTTCTGCGTCCTCGGTAGAAAGCCATTCCAGCCTTGGCGTCGGACGCGGTCAGGAGCCCTCTTGCCGTCCAGTTAGATCCGTCTGCACTCCCTCTGTGCTGGGGGCAGCTCCTCACGCTCCTTTGGCGATCTGGGTCGCGGACTCTTCATCCCTCTTCGGCCGGTAGGCCCAGACCGCGTGCTCATCCGCGGTGATGGGGAACTGTCCATCTAACGGTGTAATGGGCTTGATGTAGGGGTCTACTTCCGTCCGGCGGACAGGCGTCCGTCGAAGGTGATGTCGAAGGCGTTCAGGGCTGGTTTCCAGCGCATGGTCCGGGTCTGTTCGCCTTCTCGGCTCAGTCCAGGACTTCGGCGACTGCGGAGCGGACCGCGTTCTCGTCGACCAGGGACTTGTCGCCGGCGAACGTGGCGACCAGCGACTGGAGCGCGAGGTTGTTCACCGCGCGGGGGAACCCGCGGGCCGTGGTGTGAATCAAGGCGAAGGCGTCGTCGGTGAACAGGTTGTCGGCGCGGCCGGCCAGGCCGAGGTGATGCTTGATGTAGCTGGCGGTCTCTGCTGCGGTCGTGCCAGGCATGGTGTAGCGCAGCGAGGTGCGCTGCTCCAGCGCCGCAAGGACGACGAGCTTCATGGTGCGGCGCAGCGTGGGCCGGCCGGACGGCTCCGGCAAGAGACCCCGGGAGGGCCGTCGCATGCCCTTCATCGGCAAGATGTCGTCGTCGGCGAACACCTCTATCTCAAGGGCATGCCACCGAATCTTGTCGGCAGGCATCATGCCGAAAACCGCCGCTCACGTCTGCATCTTGGGTGTCGTTCAACCGCAGCTTCGGGCCATGAGCTGGACGGTGGACCGGGAGTACTTGCGCTGTCAGACACAACAGGCAAACTCACGCCATGGACCGAAGATGGATCGATCGCATCATCGCGACTACTGGCTGGACACGGACCGAACGTCACCCGTTCGACTGGGCTGCGACCGAGCAGCAGTTAGGAACTCGGCTGCCCGCTGACTACAAGGAACTGGCCGAAATCTTCGGCCCGGGCATGTTCGGGGAATGGTTGGGACTGTTTCTCCCCGTTGACTACGAGTTCTACGCACTCGACATCGTTACCGAGTGGTCGTGCAGCCTTCGCATCGCCGGCGAAGTGTATCCATTCGGCTTGGAACCGTACGGACTACATCCCAAGCCCGGCGGCTTACTGGAGTGGGGCTTCACTCCCGACGGCCACTTGTCCTACTACTGGGCTGTCGAGAGCGACGACCCAGACCTTTGGCCCGTCATCGTGAGCCACGCGGACGACACCTTGCTCGACCGCTACGAGCATTCAACGACAGAGCATGTCTACCGCGAACTGGCCGACGTCCTTGACCGGCACAGTGAGCACAACCTTCAGGGATTCATCACCCTGAACGAGCTGACAGCCCGCGACGGACTACCCAGACCCTGACCGGGATGTCAGTCATAGCCAATCGTTGACGGCTGCGATGGTGACGGTGGCCGGTAGCTGCACGCGAGGTCGTACCAGCTCGGGTTCAGGACGCCGGAGGATCTTCTCGCTCTCTCATCGCACGCTCCATGGCTTCGACCGCCCGCGCCGCCTCCTCGTCCGTGGTCGGGCGTAGGAACTCGATGTCCTCGTCGGGACGGCAAGCCCAGACCGTACGATCGTCACCTTTCGCGATGCCGGTGAGAACACGGAGGCTGCGATTGAGTGCTTCCTTCCTGATGAGCTCGCGAAGTATCGCGGGGTCCTCCACGTCATGCTTTACGGCGTAGCCGTTGAACTGCACCTGATCGACGAGGCGGATGATGAGTGCCTCGAGGTCTACTCGGTCCATGACGAGAGCCTAGGGCGGGCCGTAAGGCCGCACCGGGCCTTTCGCCGACACGGACTCGAATGCGTCAATCGCGGTCCCCTACCGCTGGGGCCGACAAGCGCGTTGGTGTCTGCGGCGCCTGCCAGGCTGTGGTGGTAAGGCTCTCTGATTTTGCTGGTCGGTGCTCTGGTTGATGGCATGCCATGAAGGCGAGCGTGCATCGTCCAGAGCGGTCAGCGAGGTTCGACGTCCGGTGGGAAGCCGTAGATTCCCGGGTCTGTGACGGACTCTTCCGGGATCTCTAGCGGGCAGATGCTCCAGCGCTGCGCGATGCGCATCACGTGCTGTTCGCGCGGGACGGTCTCGAAGAAGGCGTCCCACTCTGGTTCGTCCCAGGTCTGCCAGCCCTCGTCAAGCCAGCGGTGGCCCACGCCGAGCTCGTTTTCGATGTCCGTGGGATCGCCGATGTGCAGCGGGACGGCGGCGTCGCCGTAGTAGTAGGCGCGGATGATCTCGCCGCCGGCGGCCCGGGCCCAGCCGTGGTTTTCGCCGATCGATCCGGTCGGTCGCGAAGAACTGAACCTCGCCAAGCTGCGCGCTCAGCTCGCGGATCCAGTCGGGGAAGCGCGGATCCGAGGCTTCGAAGGCCCCGGGCATGTGGATGCGGCCGTGGGCCAGCGTCCAGGACGACACCGGGCGAGCAACGAACACGCCTTGCCGGTATGCGGCATCTGTGCCGCTGGTCCAGGCCATGGCCTGGCGGTGCCGCAGACTCAGCACGTCGGCGACGGCCTCGGGCGAGGCGTCTGGCACTGCGAGCCATGCTGTCTTGTAGCCGATGCCCATGATCCTCCAGTCGAGTCGACGGGAGGATCATCGCAGGCGGGGCCGACATGCTCACCCGCCGGCGAGGGTTCAGGCGCGGCGGATCGGGATGACGCCGCTGCCAGCCGAGTTGCCCATCGGCAGGGCTGGCCTGGCGGCTTCGGGCGTGGTGAGCAGGGCGAAGATGGTGATGGCCTCGCCGCAGTGCGGACAGGAGCGGGGGGCTGCCGGTTCCAGGGCCTGGCCGGTGGCGGCACCGCTGAGCGTTGGCGGGTTCGGGTTCTGTTTCACGGAGGTGCGTTTGCCGATGACGATGTCCGGGTTGGCGCCGGCGGCCAGGCGGGCTTGGGCGGCGGCGTCCTTGGCGTGGTCGCGCTGCAACCGGGCTAGCTCGCGGCAGCGGCGGGAGCAGTAGACGTGCCGGTCGGAGCAGTAGACGTGCCGGTCGGAGCCGTAGGGCGAGACGTCGAACTCGCCTTTGCAGATCGGGCAGGTGGCGGTTTCAGGAGACACGGGCGTTGACTCCTTCGCGCAGGACGGTGATGTGTTTTTGGTGGTTGCGCAGCCGGTATGAGGGTCCGTCGATGCCGACGACGGCGGCGCGGTGCAGCAGACGGTCGAGCATCGCGGCCGCGACGGTGGCGTCGCCGAAGACGTTGGCCCAGTCGGCGATGCCGACGTTGGTGGTCAGGATCGTGTCGGGTCGTCGATCATGCTGGGACTGGTAGAACGCTGATGTGACGCGGCGTGAGCTCAACGATGACGAGTGGGGCCTG